>NZ_JQKS01000048.1:0-26795 GCF_000746145.1 Methylobacter sp. BBA5.1 | reverse complement strand
GGTGTTGTCGTCAACAGAGACATCAAGCTTTTGTTTAGCAACATCAACACCAATCATCTGCAATTTTTTGATAGGCGCTGATTGAACCTCTATAGGGTCTGACATAATAATTACCTTTAGCACTCATTCTTGTAAAATACGGAATCACAACGTGTTCCTGACAACTGTTCGAGTTTTAAAAAGTAGGCTGAAGCGATCTTTGCTGCATGACGATGTTATTAAATACACCTAAGTCGTGTCGGTCTACCTCAGCCTTTTTTCACTAGAATTCCTATTCTAATGAAAACGCGTTAAGTTGCTTGGTTTTAATCATACAAGTCGTTCGTGGTGAAATATTCAGGTTAAATCGCCCTGTTAATCCTTTTTCGTTATCTTCCAGCCCGCCAGCCCCAGCAGCACCAGGCCGGCCAGAGCCGCCAGTATCTTTTTGACCGGGATGCCGACCAGGAATAAAAAACGCTGATGCTGGAGCTGGCCCGCCTCGTCCTGGATGGTCATGTCCAGGCCGTAAACGCCGCGTTGCCCGATGGTTTGCTGAATGGAAATGAGCCCGTCCCCGAACGGCTTGGCCGGCTGTTGCTTGATGACAGTAAAAGCCGTGCCGTTATTTAACAGCCCGTCGGTCCATGACGACAGTTCCAGCAATTCCAGCGCGATCAGCTTGTCTTCCTGCCCTTCCTCCAGCGGTTCGACCGCGATAATGATCTGCCCGAGTTCAGGGAAAATACGGCAAAAATGCTCATTCTCCAGTCCCGGCTGGAACTGGTAGCCGCTCAGCCTGAGTCTGATGCCGCCTACCTCGGCAAAACAGTTCTGGCTGTGATGCTCCCCGACATGGGCGGCGGCCTGCCCGGACAATACGGCGCTCAACCATAGCGCCATCGATAACCTTGCAAACAAACGTGTCAACATATCTATCATGAATACAAAAAAACAGCAGTGTACCATTTTGGCTTACCTGAACCATGTCACAAAAATATAACCGGGCTTAAAGCGCGAAATGGTAACATTTCCACTCTTCTCACCTTTTACCGGAGCCGCCATGGGACCTCATTATCTCAGCCCTTTTTTCACACCCAAGTCTGTGGCAATCGTGGGCGCATCCGAACGCGAGAACAGCGTCGGTTATCGCCTGCT
This sequence comes from Methylobacter sp. BBA5.1, assembly GCF_000746145.1. Taxonomy (NCBI): domain Bacteria; kingdom Pseudomonadati; phylum Pseudomonadota; class Gammaproteobacteria; order Methylococcales; family Methylococcaceae; genus Methylobacter; species Methylobacter sp. BBA5.1. The sequence goes on along the minus strand of NZ_JQKS01000048.1, from coordinate 25,658 downwards.
GCTCAATATGCGGGAGGCGGGCTTTAAAGGCGGGCTGTACCCGGTCAACAACAAACGCGAAACGCTGCAGGGCTTGAAGGCCTATCCGGATCTGGCGGCCGTCCCCGAAGAACTGGATCTGGTCGTGATTGCGACGCCGGCCGCCACGGTGCCGGACATCATGCGTCAATGCGGCGACAAGGGCGTCGCCTCGGTCATTATCATCACGGCGGGCTTCGGCGAGCTGGGCGCCGAAGGCAGGCGGCTGCAACAGGAAGTGCTCGATATCGCGCACCGTTACAGCATCCGCATCGTCGGCCCGAACTGCCTGGGCATCGTCCGGCCCAGCGGCCAGCTGAATGCGACTTTCGCCGAAGGGCCGGTCAAGGACGGCAGCCTGGCGCTGCTATCGCAATCGGGTGCCGTGTGCACGGCCATTCTGGATTGGGCCAAGTCCCAGGATATCGGTTTTTCCACGGTCGTCTCGATGGGCGCGGCCGCCGACGTTGATTTTGGCGAGGTGCTGGATTACCTGGCCATGGATGCCAAAACCACCGGCATTCTGATGTATGTGGAAGGCATACGCGACGCCCGCCGCTTTTTGAGCGGCCTGAAAGCCGCCGCGCGCCTGAAGCCGGTGATTCTGATCAAGTCCGGCCGTCATGAGGCGGGCAGCAAGGCGGCCATGTCGCATACCGGCGCCCTGGTCGGCGGCGATAATGTCTTTGATGCGGCCATCGAGCGGGCAGGCGTCGTCCGGGCTTACAGCATCGCCGAACTGTTTTCTGCCGCGCGCGTGCTGGCCAATAATTATGTCGTCCGCCAGGACCGGCTGGCGATCATCACCAACGCTGGCGGCCCCGGGGTCATGAGCACCGACCGCGCCGAGGACGACGGCATCAAGATGGCCGAGCTGAGCCCGGCCAGCCTGGAGGCATTGGACGCAGTGCTGCCGGCGCACTGGTCGCATGCCAATCCTATCGATATTCTCGGCGACGCCACGCCCGAACGTTACAAGCAGGCGCTGGACATCTGCCTGAAAGACAAGAACATCGACGGGGTGCTGGTCATTCTGACGCCACAGGCGATGACCAACCCGACCCAGGTGGCCCAGTACATCATCGAGGGCGCCAAGTCCAGCCGGAAGCCGGTGCTGGCTTCGTGGACGGGCGGCGCGCGCGTGCAGGAAGGCCGGAACCTGTTCGATAACAGTAAAATCGCCCACTTCAATACGCCGGAAGTGGCGGTCGATGCCTTTTCGTTTCTGGCGGCCTACAGCCGCAACCAGATCCTGCTCAAGCAAATCCCTTCGCCTTCGGATGAACTGACGTCTCCCGATGTGATCGGCGCGCGGCTGATTATCGAGCGCGTACTGTCGGAAGGCCGACCGGTGTTAACGACGCAGGAGTCGAAAGCGATACTGGCGGCCTTCCATATTCCGGTCACGCAGACTATCAAGGTAACCAGCGCCAAGGACGCCATGATTGCCGCCGAAACTCTGGGATTTCCGGTGGTGTTGAAAGTCAACATGGCCGAATTCAGCCACAAATCCGATATCGGCGGCGTCCGGCTGAACATCAACAGCGCCCTGGATGTGTCCCGCAATTTCACCGAGATGGAAGCGGCCATCAAGCGCAAGTATCCGGAAATCACTGAAGTAGGCATGACGGTTGAGCCGATGTACCGCTCGCTCAGCGGCCGCGAACTGATGATCGGCGTGGTCAGGGATCCGGTGTTCGGACCCGCCATCAGTTTCGGCCTGGGCGGAACCATGGTGGAGATCCTGCGGGACAACGCCGTCGCCCTGCCGCCGCTCAATGCCTATATGGTCGAACAGCTGATCGCCAAAACCCGGGCGGCCAAATATTTGCGGGCCTTTCGCCAACTGCCTCCGGTCCATATGAAAACCCTGATCGATGTATTGCTGAATATCTCGATCATGGTCAGTGAACTGCCGGAAATCCTGGAGCTGGACATCAATCCGCTGATCGTCGACGAATACGGGGTCATGGCCGTGGACGCGCGCATCAAGGCCGAAGTCTCGCATCAGCTCATGCCTTACTCGCACATGGCGATCCATCCCTATCCCCATGAATTGACCCAACATTATCAGCTGGCCAACGGCATGAACATCACCATCCGCCCCATTCGTCCCGAGGACGCGGATATGGAAAAGGATTTCGTGCACCGCTTGTCGGAGCGCACCAAGTATTTCCGTTTCATGCAATCCCTGCAGGAATTAACGCCGGAAATGATCGTGCGCTTCACGCAGATCGATTACGACCGCGAGATGGCCTTTGTCGCCATTACCGAGCATGACGGCATGCCTTCCGAGCTGGGCGTGGGCCGTTACATGATGAATCCCGACGGCCACTCCGTGGAGTTTGCGCTGGTGGTCTCCGATGACTGCCAGGGCCTGGGCATAGGCACCCGGATCATGAAAACCCTGATGCAGGCGGCCAAATACAAAGGCATGTCGTTCTTTGAGGGCGAAGTGCTGGCGATCAACGAGCCCATGTTGTCGCTGATGAAGAAGCTGGGCTTCAGCATTGAGGCGATCGCCGGCGATACTGAAGTCGTGCGCGTGGTTAAGGACTTGAGGCAGTAGCCCTTGCCGCATTCCTGCATCAAGACTCGTGCGGAAGCGGGCATAAAGCTTCAGGACTTACGCAAGCCTGTGGGGGCGACTTCAGTCGCCCATTCAGATAAAAGGCGACTGAAGTCGCTCCCACAGGTTTTAACGCCGCTTGTTTCGACGGATGAACAGGCTAACTGCGTAAGTCCTAAGCTTGTTGAAAGTATCCGCACAATGGTTGTATGCCGCGATTGAGCAATCCAACCTGCCTGTGCTCTGGGGCGCAAGTGAATGCGCGCCCGTGCTTCCTTCTCTGGTTAATGCCATGCGCTCATTGAGCACGGATTAATTAACGTCTCAGCCTGGGCGGTTCGCCTTCATTCAGGACAATGACTTCCACCCGCCGGTTGTTTCTGCGGCCAGCCGGGGTGCTGTTGGTGTCGACAGGGAAGTCTTCACCGTAGCCGACATCGGTTATCCGCGTACTATCCACGCCGTTGTTCATTAGGAAGGTCGCCACCGAGTGGGCGCGTCTTTCAGACAGGAGCTGATTGTTCTGTTTTGAACCGACACTGTCCGTGTGCCCTTCAATGAGGACATTGCGACTGGGGTTTTCCCGCAGGAATGTGGCCAATCGATAAAGATTCTGCAAGGCGCCTGACTTGAGATCGGCTTTACCGGTCTCAAACAGCACATCACCCATGGTGATCAGCATGCCGCGATCGGTTTTTTGCGCTTTTAACGCCTCAAGCTCTTGTGTTCTGGCTTGCAGCTGCAGTTGCTGTGTTTCATCGCTTAATCTTGAGAACTCAAGCTGGCCGGCCTTTTGCCGTGCCTTTTCCTCGGCAATTTTTATCTGCTGGTTGGTCATGTAAGCCATGTGGTTGGCATAATCTTCATCGTCGTCTTCCATCCACGCATTTTCAGCTTTTGTAATAGTCTTCTCGGCATCGTATAAAGCGACGGGGGCATACTCGGCAATGACCTGATCCTGCTTGGCCCGGTTCAGGTTCTGTCTTGCTTCTTCCAGCCCCCTGTGCGGTTCTACTGCACAACCTGTCAGCATGAGTATGGTTCCTATCAGAATTCCGGCCTTGCAATAAACTGAAGCTGCGTTCCACTTTATAATTGACATAGTCTTACTCCTTAATAAGTTTAACTATCTAACGCTCTAGAGCAGTCGCTTGATGGTTTATTTCTATTGATCCGGTTGCATTTTCATTCCTAATTCATGGCGTAATGAATCGATGCTTCGCTTTAATCCATCCAGCTTATTCGTGGTTCTTGCAGAATCGGCTTTCACGGCAGCCAGATCGGCGTTAACCGACGCTTCATCGGCCAGTGCCGCCGCTTTTTCGTATTCCTCATTGTCCATCGCTGCCTTGGCCTGGTTGAGTTTGTCCTGGGCGACGCGCATTTCTAACGGCGCATAGGTATCGCCCTCGGTTAAATTGGCCTGATTCAGCGCTTGTTCCGCGGCTGATATCTTGTCGATAGGTGGATGGCCTCCGCAACCGCCGAGCATGGAGACGGCGGATAGCAGCAACAGTGCTTTAAATGGTTTAAATGGTTGGTATTCACGTGTCATTATTATTCTCCTTAATTCATGCTTAGAAATTGTCCAGATGAACAAGAAACACTGAAGGGCTTTCCATAAGTTCAGATTCTTGACGTTGATAGCGTTCATTTATACTCGGAATAGAGCACAGGAAAATTCGTAAGATTACCTATGCTATTGAAAATATGCTGATTAGCTGATGTAACTCAAATCTTATGCAGCACTACGAAGCATTTGCCCGGATATTTCATGAAACCACAGAGAACACGAAGAACACGAAGAAAATCATGGCATTATCATTTCTCACAGATAACTTCATGAGCTCATTATGAAATATTTGCAAGTAATTGAATTGAAAAGCCTTCGTGCACTCGATTGCTGTTCCAGACGCAATTCTACCGCCTCCATCCTTGGAGGCGTTCGTGTCCTTCGTGGTGAAATATTCAGGTTAAATGCTTAACAAGATGCTCGAATGATGGATTTTGCGGGTCGAATACCCGATAAGGGCACAAGCGCCCTCGTCCCGACAGCCGCCTATCATCAGCCGGGGACTTGGAGCGCTTCGCGCCGGTTATGTCTTGATTGATCCTTAGGAACGTGAATTTTATAATTCCCGTTCCTTATGATTCCTTCCTGTCCGTACTGTCCGCATAGGCATAGGTGTAGGCGTAACCGTAGTACCCGCCGTAGCCGTAACGGTTGGTGGACACCGGCATGTCGTTGAACACCACACCGCGAAGGTTTACGCCGCCCAGTTTCAGATGTTTGACGCTTTGCTCGATCTCGCGCAGTGTATGCGAGCCCGCCTTGACGACCAGCAGCGCGGCGCCGGCCAGCCTGCCTATGATGGCCGGGTCGGTCACCGGCAACACCGGAGGCGAATCGATGATGACATAATCATAAAGCAAGGAGATTTTCTCTATCGCCGTCACAAATCGTTCATGAGACAGCAATTCGGATGGATTGGGCGGCATGGTGCCGTTACAGATAACCTCAAGCCCGTCGATATGCGTCCGCCTGACCACCTGTGCGATGGATTTGCCTGTTGCTATGGCATCCGACAACCCTTCCGTCCCTTCCAGGTCGAAGTATTTATGAAGATGCCCTTTACGCATGTCGGCATCGATCAACAATACACGCTTGCCGGCGCTGGCCATCACGGCGCTAAAGTTTACCGACAGAAAGCTTTTCCCAATCCCCGGCGAGGGTCCGGTCACCATAATGATATTGTTCTGCGACTCAAGGAGCACAAAGTGCAATGAAGTCCGCAAGCTGCGCAGACTTTCAACCGCGGGATCCGATGTTTCGGTCTCGGCCAGCACCGCCAGCCTCGTGCCGTCGCCTTTTTTCGATGATTTGCGTTGTTTGACGCTGTGCGGCACGGTCGCATAAACGGGCAGCCCCAACTGTTTCTCAATAATCTCCGGATCTTTAACGGCTTGGTGCAGGGATTTTTGCAGGAAGGCGGCACCCAATCCTATAAACAGGCCTAATGTGACGGAAAGCCCCATGACTGCCGCTTTTTGCGGTTTTATAGGGTCTTCCGACGGCACGGCAAGATCGACGACACCGACATAGCCTACCGGTGCTTCCTGCACGACTTTCAGTTGGCCGATCCTGTTTCTGAGAAAGGCATAGAGCTGGGAATAAAGCTCGGCATCCCTGGAAAGGCGCAGCACTTCCTGCTCGGTATTGGGAAAGTTCTTGACCTTATTCTTGATCGCGGACAATTCGCCGTTTAAATTAGCGATATGCGCATTCAGGGCGAGAATACTGGAATGCTGGGGTGTGAATCGAGGCAGCAATTCAGTCCGTTTCCTGCGAAACTCGGACAACTCGGCCTCGATACCCACCATTCTTTCCAGCAGGATTTGAGTCTCCTTGGTGAGATCAACGGCGCCATGCCGCTGGCGAAAACCGTGCAGCGCCGCTTCGGCTTTTTCCGCCTTCTCCTTGAGTTCCGGCATTTGTTTTTCCATGTAATCAAGCGACAAGCTGATCTTTTCGGATTTCCTTTCCCGTTCCTGAGTGGTAAACGTTTTGACCATCCTGTTCACGATGAGCGTGATTTGATCTTTATCGGGGCCTTCCAGGCTGATTTGCACGACCCCCGATCCCAGGCCTTTTTCCATGACCGTAAGAAATTCACTTAATCGGGTAATGGCATCGACCGGGGCGATTCGCATCAGATCGAAATGCGTGCCGGCTTTGCCCTTTATACTGGATATCAGCAGCGCGGGCGTAGTATCGTCGCTCGGCAGCCAGTTTGTGTTCAGTACGCCCGCCTCGCCTTCGGTCAGCAAGTTGCCATCCTCATCCAGAAGACGGTATCGTTTGCCTTTTTCCACAATAAGCGTAAAAGGCCTGCCGATATAAGCGGCCGGCACATCGAAAGTTTCGACCGTGATATTTTCACTATTCCAGGCATACGCATTCAAATCGAAAAACGGCAGTCCCGGCTTGTAGGACGGACCGATCAACGACCTGATCTTGTTGTTCATGCGTGCGATGGGCGCCCCTATTATCGGGAAGTGGACAGGCTGCGCAATGATATCCAGCTTTAATTCATCAACCACTTGTCCCAGCAATTTACGCGATTGCAGGATTTCGATTTCTTCATTGACCACGGTTTCTTCCTTGAAGCCTTTGGAAATATCGGCCAGCAAATCCATGCGCATGCCGGTCTCCAACAGGGCATCCACTCGGTAAACGGGTTGAGCCGTTAACAGGTAAACGGCGCCGATCAGAACAAATAGCACGGTGATCTTGGCGATGGTGCCCTTCGCATCGGCCAGGGTTGCCAGGAATTCGCCCAGCGCGACATGTGACGTATTGAAACTTGGCGGCGGGGCGAAGTACGCGGGCATTTCGGGCGGCTCCCGGTTAAATCCCAGTTTGCCGAGAAGTTCCTGCTCCTGTTTTATCCGTTGCATCTCGCGCCGCAGACGAATGACTTCATCCTGGGATTTTTTTAACAATGCGCCTCCGTTATCCTCGGAAGATTTGGGTATATCCTGGCTGGTTTCCCCGGCAGTGGACTCTGGACCGGTATTTGTAGGCTTGTTCACAGACCTTCTCCTATGGCTTTTACCGGTATTGCGGGGGCGGATAGCCTGCGCAATACCGGTTATGCAATCAAAACGATGTTCTTCAATTCATGTTCGCTCAAGCCAGAGCTCCTGGCTCTCCGGTCTTGCCGGTTATTGAGATCCGGTGATTCGGCCGAAATTTCTGACAACTGTTGATGTTGCCACGAGTTGTTGGATCAGACGGTCCCAGCGGGTGAAGTCGGTCGCTTCCACATAGACCACATCGTGCGGCATCAGCCGGAACTGATCGCCCAGGATCAGCGCATCGGGCGATTCCGCATCCAGATGGTAAACTTCCGAGAGGTCGTCGTTGCCGCGGATGACAAAAACATGTTCCGGCGCCGCGGTCCCTGGATTCACGCCGCCGGCTTCGCCCAGGGCTTCGGTCAAGGTAATGCCGCGCTTGTGCATGACCACCGACATGGGCCTTACCACCTCGCCCATGACAAACACCTTCTGGGTATTGCGATCGGGGATATGCAGGATATCGCCATCCTGCAACAAAATATTCTGCCGCATATCGCCTCGGTCATAGAGGGCCAGCAGATCCACTTTAGTGGCCACGCCGTTGCGGGTCAGGACGGCATTGGCCAAATCGGCGTCGGGCGTGAAATCCCCGGAAAAGCCGATCGCTTCGGTGATCGTCAGCGGTACATCGGTGACCGGCTGCGGCCCCGGCTTGGCGACCTCGCCGGAAACATAAGCCCGCTGGCTCCGGAAGGAGACTACTTTCACATCCACCTGCGGATTCTCGATAACGCCTGAAATGCCTTCGGCCAGCATGCGGCGAACCTCGGGCTGGGTTTTTCCGGCTACGTGGACCGTACCCGCGTAGGGAAAAAAGATCGTGCCGTCTTCGGCCACCAGGTGCCCGACCGCTTCAGGCGATCGGAACTCGCCGGCGGGAATGGTCAGTTCGGGGTGTTCCCACACGGTTACCGACAAGACGTCGTGAGGGCCAATGCGGTATTGGTATTCCTCCAGCCGGTTGTATGCCGCGAAAACGGGCTGTATGTCGGTTTTATGGTAGGCCGCACGGTTAATAGCCTGGACACGCAGCGTCTCGGCCGTGATCGGTATGACTTTCACGCCAGGCACGTTAGAGGAAGGGGCTGACATGTGCATACCCGGCACGAGTGTACAGCCTGTCAGGAACGCGATAGAAACAAGATAAACATATTTTTTCATAACTAATCTCTTTGTAATTTTAATATCCAGTCAGCCACGCCTTTTTCTATCAACAATAAAGCATTTTCGAATGCTTTATCCGGCAGCCCCACTGGATCAGGCACCTCGAAATCGCTCCATTCTCCCAGGCGAAAAATTTTCCCGCGCGCGACGGGATATTGCCTTGCAATCCATTTCTTGTGTTCCGTTTCCATAACCAGGATCAAATCCGCCTCGTCCATCAATGTGCTTGTTAATTGGCGGGCGCCCTGCACGGATATGTCACCCCCTCTTTCCAGCATCAATCGCTGCGCCGCCTGACTGGGCCGTTTTCCGACCGGCGCGTTCAAGCCGGCGGAACCGACCCGGATGATGCCCAGGCCCGCATCCTGCAGGGCCTGCCTGAACACGGCCTCCGCCATCGGGCTCCGGCAAATATTGCCGACACAGACCACGAGTAGGCTGCCGATAAAAGGCAAGGCCCCGCGCTTGCTCTGTGCTTTGTAATCATCCTTCAGCGAAACCGGTCCAGGGGGGCGAAACGAGATTGGCTCATAACGCGCATCCCATGCTTCATCTGGATAACAGGGCTCCTTTTTCCAGTAATACGCGTTCATAAAGCGCCTCGATCTGTTTTACCATGTGTTGTCCGCTAAATGCCGGCACCACCCGCGCCATGGCACGCTCACTCATTTTTCGCGCCTCGTCCGGATGATCCAGCAGCCATACGATATTCCGGGCCAGTTGCGCGCTATCGCCGGGATCGGCCAGCAAGCCGGTTTCGCCGTGAATCACCAGCTCGGGTATGCCGCCCGCGCGGGTTGCCGTCACCGGCACATTCATGATCATCGCTTCGGTCAGGGCGCGCCCCAATCCTTCCCACAAAGAGGACAGCGCGAATACGTCCAAAACCGTGAATATCTCCGTCACATCCTCCCTGAAGCCCAGAATCCTGATTCTTTGCTCGGCACCGATCGCCGCTTGCACCGCTTGCGCCAGGGGCCCGTCGCCAACCAGGATGAACTGGGCATCGGGCCGGCTTTGCAAAGCGGTTTTGGCGGCCTGAACGAAATCCAGCGGCGCTTTCTGGATCGACAGGCGGCCGATCATGCCGACGATCGGCCGCGCCGGATCAAGACCGAACTGGCGGCAGAGTTCGTTCCGATCGTGGGTCTTGGCGCGAAAACGGTCCAGGTCGATGCCGCTGTAAATCGTGGACAGCTTTTCCGGGGGCGCGACCTTTCGCGTGATCACTTCCTGCTTGTTCATGTCCGCCACCGTGATCAGGGCATCGCTGAGAGTAGCGCCATAGCGTTCAACCGCGACATACAGGCGCTCTTTCATGCCCGCCAGATAGTGTCGCCAGACTGAAACCTGAGAGACATAAGCCACTTGCCAGGCGAACGCATGATAGGTATGGATCACCACCGGCACGCCTGAACGCCGCGCCGCAATCCGGCCCAGAATGCCGGCCTTGGTCGTGTGGGTATGGATGATCCGGTAGTCTTCCTTCCTGATCAGGTCGGCGATCTGGCGTACCGCGCGCAAGTCATTCAGCAAATGAACGGACCGGTGCAGATCCGGTATGATAAACAGGACGTCGGCATATTCCCGGGCGCGCTCGCTCCAGTCCGAATAGTCCTCGCCGGGTTCGACCGTGCCGGCCGCCAGGTGAACTTCAAAGCGGTCGCGTGAATGGTCCCTGACCGTCAACAAGGTATTATCCAGGCCGCCGCCAAACCCCAAATGCGTTATCAAATGCAGTATTTTTATCCGCTCCATTTCACTTCGCCTTCCTGATATAAAAATTGATGAAACAAACAACAGGCTTCAGAGCGATTCCCATACAGCCTTCTTGACGTTAAGAATGGTCGCTTCCAGCGACTGCTCCGTGTCGATGTCATGGATATACTTGGTGCCATGCTTGTACCAGTCGCGAATTTCGCGATGCCGCGCCACCAGATAATCCTCGTCATCCATGCCGACTTCGTCCCTGCGGTTGCGGTTGCGCTGCTTGGCCGTTTCCACCGAAACCCTCAGCCGCAGCACGGCATCCGGCGGCGGCATGTTTCTGTACAAGGCATTTTCGAACCGGGCCAGGCGGTTATATAGCGCGGCCTTGATGCCGCCCTTTGCAGGAAGCTCTCGCAGACGCGGACTGTCCATGGCCTCGATGATGTCGGTCGGATAACGGTCGCAGATGACGATATCGCCATTCGCGGCCCAGGCCCTGACCTTGATCAGCAACCGGTACCGGTCCCAGGCCAGCGCCGCCGCCCTGACCGCGTAGATCAGGGAACGCGGGCCCTGTCCGGCCTTCGGCAACGACGGCACATCGGCCGGAAGGCCCCTGTCGCTGACGCCGCTGCGGCGCAGATGCGGCAGCCAGCGCCGCATCAACGGCAACAATAGGTTGACCGGCAGCGTCGCCCATGAGGACGGCGGCTTGCCGACATGCACCCGCCTGACCGCGAATACGCTGCCCAGCCAGCGGCCGGTTTCGTTGACCAGCGTGGATTTGCCCGTGGCGTCCGCGCCCACGAAGGCCACAATCGCGCCACCGGCATGCAGGGTCTTGTTTTTTCTGTTACCGGTCAGCCGTTGCCGAAGCTTGATCGATAACAGTTGCGCGTAGGCGAGCAGCCGGGTCAGCGGCGTATATTTCGCGTAAATGCGCAGCCGCCGCCGCACGGTTCTGGCAACCCGCATGCGCTGCGCGATACTGGTGGGGTCTTCCAGCGTCTCGATGCACTTGAAAAACAGCGCCCTATCGATGACCGGGCAGTGTTTTTCCAGCAATGAGACGGCCTCGGCGGCATCCCCGCCCTCCTTCAGCCAGCGCAGTTCCGTGCGGATGGCTTCGGGATCGCCCGCCACGCGCAGCAAATCCAGCAGCGAGCCGTACTTGATAAAGGTTCTTAACACAAACAGCGCCAATTCGGCCGACCGGAATGCGACACGCACCGGCCCGATGTAATCGCAATTGTCCAGCAGCATGCTTTCGAACGGCAGCGTATGGCTTTTAACGAAACTCTCGCCGGTCAGCACGCGGCTGAAAAGATGCACATGGCAAATCCCGCCGGTCCGCGCGTCAATGCCGTAGTAATGGAATATGCCCGGAACGTTGGCTCCCGACTTCAGGACCGCGGCCTTGAAGCCAAGATCCGTCAACAGGCCGATGATGTTCGGCAAGGCCTTGCGGTCCACCAGGATATCCAGGTCTTCCTCGCCCGCCAGCGCCTGCGACAAGGACAGGTTGCTTTTCCAGTGGCAATAGTCGATAGCCTGGCTGTTCAGTGATTCCATGAACCGGGTGGCCAGGTCCGCGTTGATGGGGGTTGCTAAATTCACGCTCATGCTCGGTCCCTATTGTTGCGTCGTTGGAATGGCCTTAAGGGCCGGGTACCCGCTCGTATTGCCGGCATCGAGCTGATTACTCGCCGGGGCATGGGCGAGCCCTGCACGAATCAGATCGGCGGCCCATTCCAGCAGCGGATCGGCAGGCGCTTCACGAGGCTCTAGCCGGTTCCGTTCGCCGTCTATGATTAACAGCCGGTCCGCCAGCCCCGGATAGCCCCGGATTTGCTCGAACATCAGCACCGCCTGTGAAATGAATGATGCCACCTCCCCGCTGTCTGACCCTTCCGGGATACGATTGTGGCCGCGTGCCCGCGTTCTTTCGATCAACAGCTGTTCCGGCTGCTTCAGGTAGGCGATGACATCGGGCAATGGCATCAGCCGGAGAAAATCGGTCAGGCAACCCGTGAACGATGGGCCTGAGGCATGGACGAAGAGCGTATGGCTGGCTTGCAATATGCCTTCATTGTCGAGCAGAACCGCCTGCCGGTCAGTACTGCGGCGGCGGATGATTTCGTGAATGCCTATCTTCCGCAACGTGACCCTGGCCAGCTTGATTCGATAAAGCCATGAACCGGACGTCTGGAAGCAGGTTCGGATGATAAAGCGGAAAAGCGCGCGATACTTGCGCAGAAACAGCAGGCAAGTCAGCAAGGCCCATAATTCCACGATGCGCCTGCGTATAAATTCATTACTGATCCAATTCAGTCCAATGCAGGCCAACAGAAAATCGTCGCTTAACTGAACGTCGATGCCAACCGCCTGGCCGACCTTAACCATTTTCCTGGCAAGCGTCGTCTTGCCTGCGCTGGTACAACCCACTAATTCAATCTGCATCTTTATAAGCTCAAACTTACTGAGTTGGAGGAAACCGGAAAAATTGAACGGCATCGGGCTTCGATCTGTACGCCTGCCTTACCGCTTTCAACTACCGGGCATCTGGTTATCTGGAAAAACCTCGTTATTGGGTTCTAATCGGTATCTATTTTTTATGTTTATTCAGCAATTAAAATAAGGTATTCCTGCTTCTTGAATACTATTAAACAGTTCCCTGTTATTGTTTTTATTGAATACGATTTGATTATATTTTGAGGCTCATTACATATACTATTGGTATGACTACTTACAAGTCAGCCATTAAACCTTGAAAAATAAAAGCGCGGGTAATTAAAGAGTTTTTTGCAAACCAATACCCGCTTATATAAACGATTCAATAATTTTAAAATAAATAATCCTGCATACCTGTTTGCCGCCGTTTTTAATAAACCTCCAGACGGGGGTATCCGGTTTCGGGAAACGAACACAGTGATGGCCGCCGGAATCCCTGCTCTTAAACGCGTTCCCTGTTGGACGTGGCCAGCCTATCGACAGCGGTCTTTTGTGAGGGCCCCCCGCCCGATCTCATCCGCTCAAACAATTCGGCATACTGCCGGTTCATGGAGGCCAGGCTGAAATGCTTTTCGGCCCATGCCCTGCACCGCTCGCCGACCGCTTGCCTTTCGGCCGCGGGCAAGCTTCGGAACCGGCTGATCTCCCGTGCGAAGCCGTCGCTGTCGTCAGCCGGCACCAGCGGAATGAAATCCGTGCCGTTTGCGATTTCGCGATGCGGCTGGATATCGGACAGGATGACCGGACACCGGCAGGCCATCGCTTCCAGCGCCGCGACCGGCAAGCCTTCGCCGTAAGAGCAGGAAATGAATACATCCGCTTCGGACAAGGTCTCGTACACCCGGTTTCTGGGCACCAGGCCGGTCAGTTGCACGTCATGTTCCAGACCGAGTTCCCGGGCCTTGGCCAGTACCGGCGCGCGCATGTCGCCTTCGCCGACGAAGATCAGGCGATCGCCCGGCGCGGTGCTCTTGCGATAGGCATTGACGACGGTCAGCGGATTTTTGATTTTTATGATCCGCCCGACCGATATGACTGTGAACCCGCCGGTGCGAGGCGCCGGACGGTTATCCCGCAGAAAGCCGTCCACGCGGTCTATGTCGACGCCGTTTTGAATCGTGCACAGCCGTTTGCCGCCCAGCCATTTATAAATAACGGGAAAGCTGTCAAAAACGGCATGACTGTTGCAAACCACGCGCTGAAAAAACGCGAACACCGGCAGCAGCATCAGCTTGTTCCTGAGCTTGTAACTCTGATAGGAATTGGACACGGTGAACACGGTGCACCGCATCGGTTTGCCGAATGCCAGATTGGCCAGCAGAAACAGGAACCCGGCGATGACCATATGGATATGGATGATGTCGTATTGCCTGGCGTCAAAAGCCGTTTTCAGGGCGCGATAGAATCCCGGCAGGGTGCCGTCGCCCTCGATGAAGGTAATCGTCGCGGGCGGCGGTGGCACGGTCGCCTTGAAATAGCTGCACAGCGTAATGTCCTGCTTGCCGGCCAGGGGCAGCGAGTATTGGTTATAAGGTTCGCTGGTTTCGGCGATTGTCGTCACAATGCGCAAAATCGCCAGCGGCTTATCGTGATTATTCATGATGTTTTCTCCCTTATTTGTTAACAAACGGTCTGTTACCTGCGCCGAACGCTCTCATCGGCTGGTTCAGCGTATAAAACGCGGCGGCCAGACCCAGCCCGTAAAGCAACCAGTACTGCCGCTGAATCATCATGGGCACGAACATGAATAGCGCCATGATGGTGGTGAATGAGGTGATGAAGGCCCACAGGAACTCGCGCCGCGACGGATCGAGGCAGACTTGTTGCGCCCGGAACAGGCATAAAAACCAGTACAGGATGATGACCAGGAACCCCAGCGTGCCGAACAGGCCTATTTGCGCCATGAACTGCAGCCAGAGGTTATGCGGCGCCTGTTCTGTGACCATCGGCACATGGTAGTGCGTGGACACGTAACGGAAATTATCCAGTCCCACGCCAACGAACGGCGAATCGATAAACGCCCGCCAGGCGGCTATCGCCAGACGCTTGCGGTCATCGATCAGGCTTTCCTCGAACGCCAGCGTCCGGTCGATGCGTTCCCATAGAACGCTGGGAAAATAACCGGAGTGATAGACAAAATAACCCAGCACGCCGATGACTACCGAGGCCGATGCAATCCGCAGCGGGATTTTCAGGCTGATTTCAAAACCGTTGCGAAAGCTGAGAAAAATCATCAGGGCGAGCACGGTCGCCACGGTTGCGGCACGCGAGCCGGAAGCGGTCAGCGCCCAGAGCATCGGGTATAACAGCGACAAAGCGATCAACATCTTCAGCAGGCGCCGCTGCCGCCATTTCTCGAACACGAAATGCAGCACGAAGGGCGACATGTAAGCCGTGGCATAGCCCAAGGGATTCGGGTTATCGGAATGGAACGTGCGGATGCGGTTGTGCATGGAGGAAGTCTCCTGATGCATCATGGCCCAGAGCATGAGAATCAGTGTCCCGATCAGGTATAGCACGACACTGGCGCGCAGCATGGACGGCGACTTGACGGCATTCAGAATGACCGGAAACTGAACAAAGAAAATAAACGCGAACTGCATGGTTTGCGTCACCGCTTCCATCGGATGCGTTGCCCGAAACGTGCTGAGCAAAGAGAACAACAGGAAAACGTAGGCGGCCATGGTCATGGCTTCCGGCGGGAATTTATAGCTCCGGCTTCCGGAAACCAGCAACAGCATGCCGATAATGACCGTCACCACATCGTAAAGCGTCAGATTGGCCACCAGCTTTATTTCCAGCGGCGCCAGCAAAGCACTCAGCAAGAACAGCGACTGCACCAGACTAAATCCCGTGCGCTCGCGATCGTCCTGCCATGTTGCGGAATTAGCGAGAGTCAGCATGATAATCTCCTGTTATTGATCATATAACGGCCATCCGTGTCAGCGTTTAATGACGGCCTGAAGGCGTTTTATCAAGCCGCTTCTCTGGCGCGTGGACAGGCCACCGTAAAACGCCAGCACCGACACCACCATAGCTGTTGTGGCTACGCCGAGCACAAGGCCGGGCCAGCTATGCAGTCTTTCGAGAACAATCGCGACCTGGTGATAGCTCTCACCGTAATGCTTGACGCCCAGCATCATCAGCAATAACAGCAAGGTCACAAAAAACGGCCTCAGCGCGCCTTTCACCTGGTCATAAAACCGAATGCCCAGCACCTGGCCGACCAGGAAAGGATAAACCACGCTGATAATGGAATGGCCGGCTATCGAGCCGATGCACAGGCCCACGATGCCCATTCCGTAGCGGCTGACGAGCAAGGCCGCCAGGGACAGGGCCAGCGTTTCCGCCAGCACGCCGATCAACACCTTGGATCTGATGTTCAGCGTCAGGTCAATGACATTGGCGTCATTGCGGATGAAGGTGATCTGCGCCACCAGCAAGATGATCAGCAAGGTCGGAATCAGCCCGGCATAATAGCTGTCGCCGACCCAGAGCTGCACGAATAGCTGGTTCCAAAGCAGAATGCAGGCCCCGGCCACCGTCAGCAACAGCCAGGTGAACGCCATGATTTCACCGCGCACGTTGACGGCCTTTTCCAGATTGCCCGCCCCGATAATGCCGCCAAGTCCCGGCGAGATGTTGAAAACGACGGTGCCCACCAGCCTGATCAGCGTCTCGGGGACATACTTGGTCAGCGTGTAGACGGTCACCAGCACCACCGAATCGAAAATGCCCAGGATCAGGATATCGCCGGCCAGCATCAATTGCGATACGATCTTCCAGAGCACAAACCAGCCGCTGAGTCCGTAAAACCGGCGCGTGATTTCCCGGGTCGGCCTGGCAATGCCGAACCAGGGCACCTGTCTGCGCACCACGCCCAGGAACACCATACCGCTTATCAGCGTCGTGGCGATGGTAGCCGCCGCCACGCCGACCAGTCCCAGTCCCTGTATTACAGCCAGGACGGTCAGGCCGCCGCCCGCTAAAACCAGCAACGCGGATAACCCCATGCGCTTATAGCCCAGGTTTTCGCCCTGAAGCACCACCCTGGGAATATCGACCAGGCCGAACAGGACGACATTCAACGCCAGCAAGCCAATGGTCAGTTGCGTCGTCAACAAAAATTCTTCAGGCACCTCTAGCAGGATGGGCGCCAGCCACACCAGCACCCCGCCGAGCATCGTCAGCAATGGCAGAAACAGAAACCACACTGCCACCGTACCGCCTACGTAGCGGCGCTTGTCGTCATAGTTGGCCAGGGTCTGGTCCTTGGCGACCGCCCACTTGAGAACCTGGGCCGAACGTCCGCCGGCGGCGTCCATATAACCGTTCAGACGCCACAATATGCGCCACAAACCGTACAGGTAATTGCCGAGACCGGCTACCAGCAAGGGATTGATCACGAATTCGACAAGCACGCGCGCACCGTAATCGATGATCGAGGCCAGCGCGTTTAAGGAAGCCCTTTTAGTCAGGCTTTTGGACGGCGTTATAAACGAGGACTTGCATTGGTTCATGAAATAATGACCTTATCTATTTATTTTTCCCGATGATCGCGGCTTTCGCCGGGTCTCGAATGCAATGAACGTCGCCTTATCCGAGGCCCGGCCACACGCAATGCGGGAAATCATCCTGAAACTCAGCAATAAAAACGAAGATCGCCCTACGCTTCCTGCTGCAAGCGTAAAAAAATACCGCTAGCTGCCGCCATAAGGGTCGTACTGATTGGCGCCGGTCAATAATTCATCAAAGTATTCAATGGTTTTTCTCAGCCCCTCGCTGGTGTCTATTTTCGGCGTCCAGTCGTCCAGGTGCGCCTTCGCAAGCGTCAGATCCGGCTTGCGCTGTATCGGATCGTCGCTGGGCAGCGGTTCGAAGATGATTTTCGATTTCGAGCCGACCAGGTCGATCACCTTTTCCGCGAGTTCCACAATTGTGAATTCATTGGGATTGCCGAGGTTGATGGGGCCGGTCAACTCGTCCGGCGTATTCATCAGCCTTACCATGCCATCGATCAGGTCATCGACATAGCAGAACGAGCGGGTCTGGCTGCCGTCGCCATACACGGTAATGGGCTCATGCTTGAGCGCCTGCAGGATGAAATTGGAGACCACCCGGCCGTCGGAAGGATGCATACGGGGGCCGTAAGTATTGAAAATACGGGCTACTTTAATGCGCAAATGGTGTTGCCGGTGATAATCGAAGAACAACGTTTCGGCGCAGCGCTTGCCCTCGTCATAACAGGCGCGAATGCCGATCGGGTTGCAATGGCCCCAGTAGTCCTCGCGTTGCGGGTGAACCTTGGGATCGCCATAAACCTCGCTGGTCGAGGCCTGGAGAATCTTGGCCTTGACCCGCTTGGCCAGACCGAGCATGTTGATGGCGCCGTGGACGCTGGTTTTGGTGGTCTGGACCGGATCGAACTGATAGTGGATCGGCGAGGCCGGACACGCCAGATTGAAGATTTCGTTGACCTCGACATAGAGGGGAAAAGTAATGTCGTGGCGCATGAACTCAAAATGCGGACTGCCCAGCAGATGGGCGATATTCTTTTTACTGCCGGTATAAAAATTGTCGACGCAGAGCACGTCATAGCCTTCGGTTAATAGGCGCTCGCATAGATGCGAACCTAAAAATCCTGCCCCGCCAGTAACAAGCGCACGTTTTCGAACTAGATCTTTTATATTCATGATGACTCTTCCGACTATTACGTACCAGGTTGAAAAAAGATTCGACGCGACTACCGAAGAGGCCTGAACTCCCGCTTCTGCCTAGCGCTAAACCAACGCCAGGCGGTTTCGAGAATCGCGTCCAGCTTGGTGATTCCGGGCCGCCAGCCCAGATGCCTTTGCGCTTTCGCGGCGCTGCCTATCAGGCGGGGCGGATCTCCCGCGCGCCGCTCAATGACCTTGTAGCGGATATCGACGCCGGTTACGCGCCGGCATGCTTCAATGACCTGTTTCACGGAAAAACCCTGGCCATTGCCGAGGTTATAGGCTTGGGCGCCGGTGATATCGCCCCGGATCAGCATTTCCATGGCCGCCTGATGCGCGGCCCCCAGGTCGTTGACATGAATGTAGTCGCGAATGCACGTGCCGTCCGGCGTGTCAAAGTCGTCGCCGTAGACGCACAGTTCGGTATCGTCCGGATGGCCGCCCTGCTGCACGCGCAACGCTTCATTGATAACCAGCGGAATCAGATGGGTTTCAGGATCATGCCTTTCGCCCAGCACGCCTTCGGGATCGCATCCGGCGGCATTGAAATAACGCAGGGAAACACTGTTCAGCTGATAGGCCTGCGCATAATCCTCAAGTATCTGCTCGACCATCAGCTTGGTTTTGCCGTAGGGATTGATGGGATTTTGAGGTTGATCCTCGGTAATCGGTATTGCCTGGGGAATGCCGTAGGTCGCGCAGCTGGAGGAGAAGACGAATTTATCCAGGCCGGCATCGAGCATGGCATCGAGCAGATTCAGCGTACCCACGACATTGTTCTGGTAGTACTTGCGCGGATTGCCCACCGACTCGCCGACATAGGCGAAGGCGGCGAAATGCATGACCACGTCGAACTTGCTGTGCTGGAACACTTGTCTCAGGTCGTCCTTGTTTAACAGATCCCCTTGAACGAACGAGTCGGTCACGACGGCGTCGCGATGCCCCAGCAAGAGGTTATCAAAAACGGTCACGTTTAAACCGGCATTGACTAATAGTTTAGTCATATGAGACCCGATGTATCCTGCCCCCCCTACAACCAGAACTGATGCGCTCATTCTTGCTTCCTCTTTACGTCATGGATTTATCAGAAAATCTTTATGCCTGGTTGCTGATTTTCATTCCCGGCACTTCACGGTTTATTTAATTAAATAAACACTGTTATATATAATTTAATATTGATCAACTATACTTTTAGCATGCTTTAATTATATTTTTAGATCAAAAGTTAATACTATTGGTATAACTACTTATCGACCCAATAAAACTATAAAATTTTCACAAAAATCAATAATACAATAATATTGGACAGCGGCTGCTTATAGATTATAAAGCCCACTGACAATATCGCAGTCGATATAGTTAATTAATTCCGTATATTTAATTCTATTTAATACATATTCAATACCTTCAATATAATTAAATCATTTTAATATGGCGTGCTTCCGTTTCTTATCGCGGCAAGCTCATTGAGATACTCATCAAGGTGGGTTTCGCCGGAGTCGTTTCGATAGGCGGCGCCATCGGCGGGATCCTGTTTATTCAATCCGTGGCTGTCCTCCCATTCATCAGGCATGCCGTCATGATCGCTGTCCGCGGGCGCAATCCCCGAAACAAGTTCAGGCCAGCCCCCGACCTCTGACGGATCGTTAATGACCCTGCCGGTCCCGTGCCTGACATCCTTAACAATGCGCCGGTCGATGGCATCGCGCATCGGCACGGTAGCGCCGGCATTCGCCACGACCAGATCGAAGGCCTCGGCAGCCGAAACCATGGTGATCGGGGGCGCCTGAAACCGGCTGTTCGATATCATCCAGCGGCTGTCCTCACGCACGATCACTTCCTGCGGCTGGCCATCGGAAGTCCGGTGAAAACCGATGTTGCCCTTGACATAGACTTCAGGGTGGCGTCCCGTATTGCTGTAATAAAAAACCTCGTAGCCTTTATTGCCGCTGCTGGGCCCTGGCTTGTAGTAGTTGTTCACGATGTTGATTTGCTGGTTCCCCTGCCCGTATTTGTCCTTGATTTCGCTCCAGCGCGCGGCGTTGTAGAAAACATTGTTGACCACGTCAACCACGCCGACCAGATTAACGTCGGGATTGCGGTCGTAATTGTGGGCGAACAGGTTATGATGCACCGAGATGCGCTGGGCACCGTTGCTGCCCAGCAGCATGCCTTTGCTGTGCTTGCCTTTGGGATGCGTGCTTTTTTGCAGGCCTTCGGAAATGATGCTCCATTGGATGGTGATATCGTGTACATCGTTCCAGGTATTGACGACTTCGTCCGTGGCCCAGGACAGGGAGCAGTGATCGACAATAATATTGTGTCCGGCGGAAATGGTCAGCGCGTCGACCGTATCGGAAGGTTCGGCACTGGGTCCGGGCCGGGAGCGGATATGGCGCACGACCACATCGTGCGTTCTGATCTCCAGCGTCGACCGGATATTGGAGGGATGGTTCTTCAGGGTGATGCCGCCTCCGGGCGCGGTCTGACCGGCAATCGTGACAAACGGGTTTTCTATCCTGATCCGGGACAGCAGTTCAATGGTGCCCGACACGCGAAAAACCACGATCCTCGCCCCCGAGGCCTCCAGGGCCGCGCGCAGGCTGCCGGGGCCGCTGTCATTCAAGTTGGTCACTTCGAGCACGCGCCCGCCGCGGCCGCCAATGGCGTAGGCCCCGAAACCTTCGGCGCCGGGAAAAGCCGGTATGGCGCGCGCCGCCCAAGCCGGGCTGCCGCCGGAGCCGGCCATGAAAACCGCCAAAATAACGATCAGCCCGCCCATTGCCGCGAACCGGTTTTGTCGTCGGCCATTTAACATCATGATCCTCCCCCGTTTTCAGTATTCATATCCAATGCCGCCAGGGTATCGCCTACAATATAGGCCAGCGACTGCTGGCTGGTATCGTAGCAAAGCAAGGCGGGGCCTTGATGCTCCGCGGCCAGTTTATCCATGACTTGTTTATAGACGGTTCGGAACCGCATCAGAAAGTCCATCGCCTCCCGGTCTGATTTATCCTTGACGCAGTGCTGCTTGTCACGCGTGTGAATGCGCTCCAGCAGAACGCTGTCCGGCGCATCGAGCCAGACAATCAAGTCCAGCGTATCCGCCCATGCCCTGAGCGCCTGTTCCCACCACTTGATAAAGGCCGGGTCCCTGGTGCTCTCGGAACCAAATCCGGCCAGAATGCTCAAGGTATAGACCGGCCCCTGGTCCAGCACAGTGACCGTACCGTCTTCAGCCAGAAGCCGTTTCACGATCGGATGCATCGCTTTCAGGCGAATCATTCTGTTGATCTCTTGCCAGGCCGGCCATTTGCCCGCCAAGCCCCGGCGCATAAGAAAAGGCAGCAATAAAAGCGCATGACCGGCATAGAAAGGGATGTAACGCTTGCGGCGAAAGCCGTAAATCGGGCGAATAGCCTGCCGATGCCGGTTAAGGGCCGACAGGATCGTGGTTTTTCCCGCGCCCGCCGGCCCCACTACTTCAACAATC
This sequence comes from Methylobacter sp. BBA5.1, assembly GCF_000746145.1. Lineage (NCBI taxonomy): Bacteria > Pseudomonadati > Pseudomonadota > Gammaproteobacteria > Methylococcales > Methylococcaceae > Methylobacter > Methylobacter sp. BBA5.1. The sequence continues at coordinate 3,835 of NZ_JQKS01000048.1, read as the reverse complement.
AAGGGCGGACGTTTCGAGACATTGCTGTCAATCAACATGACTCTACCTACAGCCTGGACCAGACCAGCGATTTCAGCTCCGCCAGCATCCGCGCTTGCGGCATCCCGGCATCCATAATCTGTACAGGCGCATCCTGCCAATCCAGGCCCCATATTTCCTGACTGCGGCCGCGTATCCAGTCGGCGTCCTCATCGGCGCGCCGTTGAACGGCGATGTCCGGGTCCACTTTCATGACAATCAGCAAATCAGGCGGCAGAATGTGCCGGTAATACTTCGTTTCCCATTGGATCAGGAAGTTGATCAGCGGTTTGTTTTTCCCGGCCTGCAGGAACCGGCTCGTTTGCGCCCCATCCATGGTCTTGATCTGCGGCAAGGGGTAGCGGTCGCAGATCACCAGACTGCCGTTGGTGGCAAGCCGCCGCGCCCGGGCATAGGTACGATAGCGGTCGCGGGCCGTAACCACATGCCATAAAAACCAGCCATAGCCCGGCAGTTCCAACGACTGCGCGTCGCCCTGCGATTGAGCCGGGACTTTACGGTTGGAGAACAGCCCCAGCTTGCGCCCGATCTTTAATACGCCTTTTATGAACCAAGTACTCAATGCCCAGCGCGGCTTGCCCAAATGGATTTTTTTAGCGGCGAATCGTTTCGAAAGCCACCCGTGCAGTTCATTGACCGCCGTGGATTTGCCGGCGCCGTCGCCGCCAACCAGGGCGATAATGGCCCCGCCATGGATCAGGTATTTTTTGGTCGGCCGTCTGAGCAGGTACTTGCGCGTCCCCCAAAGGCCTCGATGCCACATTTTCAGACAGGTATCTAACAGCCTGGAACTTCGGGCATGCGCCTGAAGCTGCCGATGCAGCTGTTTTCCGGCTTTATAGCGGGACATCAGGGAGGCGCCCGACTGCAGCGATTGCAGGCACCGGTCAAATACGGCGCTATCCAGAAAAGGCAGAGACTGGCTCAAATTTTCCTGCATCCGCTGCTGATCGGCCCGAGCCATCAGATAGTCCAGTTCTTGGCGCGCCGACTTCGACAGGCTTCCGTGAAAGCTCAGCATGGCGTCCCAGGTTGAATGCTTCAGCATCATGCGGATCACGAACACGATCAGTTCGAACTCGATGCCCGGCACTTTGAACAGTTCGCCCTGAACAGCGGATGCCAGATAGGGTCCCTCGATCGGCAGGCGATAGTTCTTGGAAGCGTCATCGCCCAGAATAAGCTGGTAGTGGGCATGAATGTGCACAAACCGGCCAGTGTCCGTATCGTGTCCGTAATAATTCAGAACGCCGGGCAGTTCCTTGTCCGGTTTAGGCCGCGCCTCCTTGAAATCAAGCCGATACAGGATTTCGGTAAAACGCTGTACATCGGCCCGGTCGATAAGCAGGTCGAGATCATTCTCGCCGCTGGCCGAACGGTCCAGGGCGTTATTGCTCTTCCAGTGGCAATACGAGATGTTTTCTCGAGCCAGTGTCTTGCACAGTTCTTCAACGAGCTTGAGTATGGGAGTATCAGACGGCCTGTCGTCCGCGAACTTCACATTCTCTTTCGAAAAAACCGTCTTAACCGTGTTTTCGGCTTTCATGTCAAGCGCTTCCGATACGTTATCGTTTGTTTCGTCTAGGTAGGTCATAATTCATACCGAGCGTTGATATTATTGTTATTTATAATGTAAAGAGCCCGTTGACTAACCATCAAGCCCCCCCATATGGACCCTTCGTCCGCCGGCGCATTAATAGGCATTTTGGCCTATCAGCACGACCAGGACCGTTTTCAAAATAATCTTCAGATCGCGTGTAATCGACCAGTTATTGATATAGGCGATATCGTGCTCCACGCGCTTGAGGATTTTTTCCTCGGTATCCGTATCGCCGCGCCAGCCATTGACCTGCGCCCAGCCCGTGATGCCCGGCTTTACCCTGTGCCGGCTGGCGTACTGATAAACCACGTTTTCATAAAGCATTCCCGCCGCCTTGGCCTCAGTGGCGTGAGGCCTTGGGCCGACAATCGACATTTCGCCGGTCAGCACATTAAAAAACTGCGGCAACTCATCCAGGCTGGTCCGGCGCAGAAACCGGCCGATCCGGGTAACGCGCGGATCATCCCTCGTGGTCAGCTGCGAGGCATTGTTGTCCTGCTTGTCGATGTACATGGTGCGGAATTTCAGCACCTCGATCAGCTGATTGTTAAATCCGTAGCGCTTTTGGCGGAACAGAACGGGGCCTGGGCTGTCCAGCTTGATCAGCACCGAAACAATAATCAGGATGGGCGCTATCAGCACGAGTATGAAAATCGTGAGCACTTTGTCTTCAATACTTTTCAGTATGTAATCCCAGCCGGATAGCGGCTTGTCGAAGACGTTCAAGGTCGGGATGCCGTTGTAATAGCTGTAGTCGTGGTAAGGAAACTTGAAGCCGAGAATATCGGGGCTCAGCCTGATGTTCGCGGGCAATACCTGAAGCTTGTGCAGAATCGCCAATATGCGCGCCTCGGCGCCCCAGGGCAATGCGACGATAATATCGTCAATACGCTTTACCCGCGCCATCGCTACCAGGTTATCGATATTGCCCGACATCAGCTGGCCATCCATGCTTTCCGATAAGCGGTCGGTCCGGTCATCAAATACGCCGATAACCTTGATCCAGGGATACTGCTGTTCCTTCAAGAGTCTGACTAACATATTTCCTTGTTCACCGGCACCCACGACAGCAATATTTCGAGTCAATGTGCCTGTCTGCGTCCATTTGAGCAGAAACTGGCGCGCCAGCAATCGGCCTGTATAAATCCCGCATACGGCGGCAATAAGCCAATAGAACGCCCAGGTTCGGGAGAACTCGGTTGAAATCTTCAGCGCGAACGCCGCGGCAACCAACACCAGAAACGAGATGGTGCAGAGCATGATAATTTTTGGAAATTGCTTGCGCGTTTCGAATATCGAGTCAATCTTGTATAAATCGGAAAAGTAAAACAAGGCCAAGGTAAACAAGGCATTGATGCCCATGGCCGGAAAGTACATCAGATTGTGATCGGGGGTCCAGCCCGGATAAAGTAAATAAATGGTGGTACCCGTGCCAAATAATATAAGGCAGTCCCCCAATGCAATTAAACCGGCAACAACGCCCGTTACAATGGAAAAGCTAGACCGAGGCACATAAATATTCGCAGGATTGGCAACAAAGGTTCGCATGAAATTCCCTCCAGCTTCACAAATTTGTAGGCATAAACTTTCATAAAATTTTGTTTTTTTATTATTGTTTTTTTTTGCACCATCTATCGCAGAGCTCTTGATTCCAAAAATTGCCACCGATACTTATCGTTAATGTTACAGAAATATTACAGCCTCTAACTGGGCATAAAAATCGGTTCGAATACTTAAGTAGTCATACCTATTCTGATCTGGCTGAAAACGAGATAGATTCGATTCAATGCGGAAGATCTTGAATTAAATTTACGGTATCGTTTTTTTAGACTTGTCTCCGGCATAACCACGTCAATACCCAGCATGTTATGAGTTGCATAAAAAAACGTCAGTGATTGATGACACATGCAATTCTTTTTTTAGTAACCCAAGACCCAACAGCAAACTACATATTTGTATCCAGGAGGCTGGCTAATGAATAACGGCATGACAAAAACCTATTTAACCAAGTTTTCCGCGCTCTTTTTCAGCGCCCTGCTGATTTACGGGGCGGGAAACCCTTCAGCCGTATCGGCCGGTCCGGCCGACACGCTCACGCTTACCCGGGTCGTCGACACCGACGATTTATTCGACGAGGATTTTTTCAGCGCCGGCCATCCGGGCTTTCCGGGCGTCGGCTTCCCGCCCGGCGCCAAT
>NZ_JQKS01000047.1:0-28996 GCF_000746145.1 Methylobacter sp. BBA5.1 | reverse complement strand
TCACCGAACGCCGCGACCCCGCCGGCCAGGTATTGCGCTACCACTACGACAGCGAGCGCAACCTGATCGGCCTGACCAACGCCCAAGGCGAGCGCTACCAGCTCAACTACGACCAGGACGAGAACCTGATCGAAGAGATCGGCTTCGACGGCCGCGTTCAGCGCTATCATTACGATGCCGCCGGCAACCTGGACCTGTACGCCCAGCGCGGCGACCAGGACTGGCAGGTCACCCGCTTCCAGCGCGATCCGCTCGGGCGCCTGCTGAAAAAGACCGGCTGGGACAACGCGGTCAGCGAATTCCGCTACGATCCGCTCGGCCGCCTGAGCCGCGCCCAGAACAGCCACGCGCAGCTGCAGTTCCAGTACAATCCCCTCGGCCAGGTCATCAACGAAAGCCAGGACGGCGCCGCGGTCGCGCACGACTACGACGCCCTGGGCCGGCGCACCGCCACGGTCACGCCCACCGGCCAGCGCCTCGATTATGCTTACAACGCCCAAGGCCGCCTGCAGACCGTCCGCCTGGACGGCGAAATCCTCAGCCGCCACCAGTTCGACGAGCAGGGCCTGGAAACCGCCCGCCAGCAGGGCGACCTGGTCAGCCGCTACGCCTACGATCCGATGGGCCGGCTGACCCAGCACCAGGCCGGCCTGCGGGGCAAAGCCGCCGTGCTCGGCCGCCGCTACGGCTACGATGCCACCGGCAAGCTCAACGCCGTCGACGACCTGCGCCAGGGCGCCAGCCGCTATCTGTACGACCCCGCCGACCGGCTTATCGAGGTTGAAGGCCTGACGCCGGAACGCTTCGTGCACGACCCGGCCGGCAACCTGATCGGCATGAACGAGGACCGCGGCGGCCGGGTCAAAGGCGACCGCCTGGTGCTGTTGGGCGACCGGCACTTCCGTTACGACGCCGCCGGCAACCTGACCGAAGAGCGGCGCGGCAAGGCCGGCCGACTCACTACCCGCTACGCCTACGACAGCGATAACCGCCTGATCCGGGCCGAAACGCCCGACGGCGTCAGCCAGTACCGCTACGATCCCTTGGGCCGACGCATCGCCAAGGTCACGCCCGAGGGCGAGACGCGCTTCGTCTATGACGGGGCACGGCTGTTGCAGGAAACCCGGGCGGAACAGTGCCGGACCTATCTGTTCGAGCCCGGCGGCTTCCGGCCCTTGGCCTGCATCGATCAGGCCGGCGGCGCGGCCTCACAGGTCTATTACTACCACCTGGATCATCTGGGCACACCGCGCGAACTGACCGATGCCGCCGGCAAAATCGTCTGGTCGGCCCGTTACCGGGCTTATGGTTCGCTGGCCCTGTCCGATGTCGCCGACATCGATAATCCGCTGCGGTTTCAGGGGCAGTATTTTGATGCCGAGACGGGGCTGCATTACAATCTGCACCGGTATTATGATCCCCAGGCGGGCAGGTTTATCCATCAGGACCCGATTGGCCTGGCCGGCGGCGTGAATCTGTTCCAGTATGCGGTTAATCCGGTTAATTGGGTTGATCCGTTGGGGTTGACGGGGAAGGATTGTTCGAACGGTGCAAAGAATGTACCTGAAAGAGGGTATCACAAAGAGGTTTATGCGAATAAACCTGTTAAACCTCAAGATGCTGTTGATAAATGGGATGAGTTCTTAGGACCTGAGCCTCATACAAATATTCACCCAAGAACTGGCTTTCCTGATGATGATAGGATTGTTTCAGCCGATGGTAAGCGAAGTATTCGCTACGGACCTCACGAAATGGAAAGTACGCCAACAAAGCATCATTATCACGAGGAGATATGGACGCTTGATCCCGAGAAAAATGTCATGGATGTAGATAATACTGTGGTGCGTGTTCCATTACCAAAGAAATAGTTATGCATATTAAGATATTAGATGTGAAAAATATTCAGGATGAGATAAAGGTAAAATTTGAAACCTCTATAGGCACTGGGGCTGGAACCTGGAATGGTGAATTACCGACTCTAGGTGATTGTACAGATATTGAAATAGATATTGATGATAATTTTGATTGGGGAAAAAATATAATTACGTCAAATAAAGATACTTGTATGATTGCCATAGAAAACAATCTCTTTCGTTTTGTTGCACAAGTTATCTCTTATGAGGATGATGGATGTCTTACCATTAAATTAGGTGATAGCATTATTTTTTTGGATGTAGATAACGTACCAAGTGCCATTGAAGGGTGGATTGAAGGTAAAGCTAAATCTATAAGGCTATACCCCACAAACTTGTGATTATATGGAGAACGGGGTCAGGTCTTGCAGTCCAACATTTTTTGGTGTGAAGCTCGTGACTCAACATGCCCGAAAGCCAGTCATTTACCATGATTCCATTCATATGCCTTGACATGGCTGTATGATGGATGACTTGCAAGGTGGATTTGCTTTGGCAATCCACCAACAAATGAAGTCTTAAAGCCATGATGTTCCGCGATATTACCGGACCTGCCTGAAATGGCGGTTTGCTGCGCGAAACCGCCCTACCTGGCTTGGACAACACGGTCAGCGAGTTCAGCTACGACCCGCTCGGCTGCCTGACCCGCGCCCACAACAGCCACGCGCAGCTACGGTTCCAGTACAATCCCCTCGGCCAGGTCATCAGCGAAAGCCAGGACGGCGCCGCGGTCACGCACGAATACGACGCCCTGGGCCGGCTGACCCAGCACCAGGCCGGCCTGCGGGGCAAAGCCGCCCTGCTCGGCCGCCGCTACGGCTACGATGCCACCGGCAAGCTCGCGGCCGTCGACGACCTGCGCCAGGGCGCCAGCCGCTATCTGTACGATCCCGCCGACCGGCTGCTCCAGGTCAAGGGCCTGACGCCGGAACGGTTCGTGCACGACCCGGCCGGCAACCTGACCGAAGAGCGGCGCGGCAAGGCCGGCCGACTCACTACCCGCTACGCCTACGACAGCGACAACCGCCTGATCCGCGCCGAGACGCCCGACGGCGTCAGCCAGTACCGCTACGATCCCTTGGGCCGGCGCATCGCCAAGCTCACGCCCGAGGGCGAGACGCGCTTCGTCTATGACGGGGCGCGACTGCTGCAGGAAACCCGGGCGGAGCGGTGCCGGACCTATCTGTTCGAGCCCGTCGGCTTCCGGCCGCTGGCCTGCATCGATCAGGTCGGCGGAGCAGCCTCACAGGTCTATTACTACCACCTGGATCACCTCGGCACACCGCGCGAACTGACCGATGCCGCCGGCAAAATCGTCTGGTCCGCCCGCTACCGGGCTTATGGTGCGCTGGCGCTGGCCGATGTGGACGAAATCGATAATCCCTTGCGGTTTCAGGGGCAGTATTTTGATGCCGAGACGGGGCTGCATTACAATCTGAACCGGTATTACGATCCCCAGGCCGGGCGATTCATCCATCAGGATCCGATAGGGCTGGCCGGCGGCGACAATCTTTACCGCTACGCTCCGGATCCAACCAACTGGATAGATCCGCTAGGTCTGACTTGTAAAGAGAATCCCTGGAACCAATTTCAACAAGATACAAAAGGCCATTTTTCGAATAGTAGCGAAGCAGCAGCAAGCTACAACAAAATAAAAGAAGTTCAGGCGATGGATAAAGGTATACGGCCTGATCCATCGACCTACTTGCCAAAATCCTACATTGACGCTCATTTGCAGAAATTTAATGATGGAGCGGCGTACCTTACACCAAAAGCCGCTTTGGATACATGGGGCAGAGACCCAGTAGGGCGCGCAGATGGACAGTTTGTTATGTCAAACACACAAATGGACGAGATGCTGTCAAGAACTGGAGGGGATATGACTAGAATAGAAAAAGAACTCGGTATTCAACCCGGAAGCTGGTCTGGCCAAGAAATGTCTGTAATTAAAATACCGGATCCAAGCAGTTTGAACATAAGAATGCCTACTGGAAATGAATCTGGAGCAAACGAATTATGGCTAGCTGGTGGAAAACTTCCGACTGGTCACTTCGAAGCTGTAGTTGATCCTATACCAAAAGATTTCTACTCAGAACTTTCCATTAAAAATGCAACCGAAATAGCGAAACCCAAAAAATGAAAATAATTCAAGAAGTGAGATTCCATTACGTTTTAATGAAAGATGCTGACGAATGGTATCTTACCTTTATGTCAGGAGGACCTGTAGAAATAGATTTTTGCGTAAAGCTTAATTCTGATGAGGTGCAAAGAATTAAGAATGATAGCCAAGCAGTTGAGAGTATCATTAGTGATTTGAAAGCCGACAAAGACACCCTAATGCAGCGCAGAGTTTTTCCAAGTATTTGGCCATCACGGTAAGAGCGGAAGCGCGGAGAACGGGTCAGAGAACGGTGTCAGGTCTTGCAATCCAACATCTTTTGGCATGAAGCTCGTGACTCAACATGTCTGAAAGCCAGTCATTTACCGTGATTCCGTTCATATGCTTAGACATGGCTGTATGATGGATGACTTGCAAGGTGGATTTGCTTTGGCAATCCACCAACAAACGGCGTCTTAAAACCGTCATGTTCCGCAATGTTACCTGGCCTGTTTGAAGTGGCGGTTTGCTGTGCGAAACCGCCCTACTTGCTTATCCATCTAGGATGGCTCGCCAAATGGCTGGAGGAAGAAAGGTGTATTTGCTTAAAAATGGGATGCAGGCTAGGCGCGAGGATTTGGTGGACGCATTCGAGCCCGCAGAGTTTGAGCAAGTAGGGACAGTTGCTGAGCAGCGAGCGACTTACGAAGAGTGGTTAAGGAGTCTGGGATGATGGCTGCTGATTCAGAGCACGAAATTACAGAAGAGATCGTCGAGGCCGCGCGAGCAAACCCAAACGGTTGGGTTTACAAGATTGAGGGTGCGTTTGGTCCTGATGAGGATGTGCCGCCAGAAGCTGTAGTCGGGGCGTGGAAGGTGGATGAAACCGGGAATTTGACCGGAGAGTTCATCCCGAATCCACGCTATCAACCTGGTGTGTCTGGTCAAAAGAATGAAGATGCTTAACATCCAACTCTCGCTGGAATAATCGGGGACGTACCCTATTAAATCCAATCTTAAGCCCTGCCCGGCACCATTGCCGAGCGGGGCTTTTCCTTTCTACTCCCCGGCTAGAGCAGTTATCCTTTAGTTGAAAACATAGCCTGAAAACAATCCATTAATTGGCCGACCGTGCACCAGAGCGTTTCATAAGAGCCATTAGGATGCGCTGAAGCACGAAGCGCATCGTTCGAGTAACCATCAAGCAGACCAATGACAGACTACCGCCGAATCTACGCCCTTGGCTCAACCTGGTTCTTCACCGTTAATCTTGCCGAACGCCGGAATAATTATCTCTTGGTGGAAAAGATTGATCTGCTGAGAGCCGCCTTTCGTTACGTCAAGGAGCGCAAACCTTACCGGATTAATGCCATCGTTATCCAGCCTGACCATCTGCATTGCATCTGGACATTGCCGCCTGGGCGGCGGGGATTTTTCCATACGCTGGAATCTGCTCAAAGGTCATTTTTCCCGTGCCATGCCGCAAGGCGAGAGAATTTCCTCAAGCCGGAGCAAACGCCGGGAACGCGGCTTATGGCAGCGCCGGTTCTGGGCGCATTTATTATGTGACCAAACCGATTTTCACAACCACATGGATTACATCCATTGGAATCCTGTCAAGCATGGCTATGTACAGCGAGTCGTTGATTGGCCGCATTCGAGTTTTCACCGGTTTGTTGAGCAGGGCGTTTATCCGATGAACTGGGGGCATTCGGGTAATTTCGATAGCCATGTAAATGAATGACTCGAACGATGCGCTTCGTGCCTCGGCACATCCTATGGCCCTGCGGCTTGGTTTCGGCGACGGCCGACAAGAGCGCGGCCAGATGAAAAACGGTATCGATCTGATGGTTTTTGATGATCTGTTCCAGCGCCGCCGCATCTCTTATATCCAGGCTGTAGAAAGGCCCCTCCGTCGATAGCTCCGGATCGGGCGGCCTGCGATGGCCGGCGGCAATCACATTATCGGCGCCGTATCGCTGGCGCAGCAGCGGCGTTAATTCGGAGCCTATCTGGCCGGTCGCGCCGGTTATCAGGATTTTTCTCATTGTCATAAACACCGCCTTAACTGGCTGCTATGAATTACCATTGCCGTCGAAGGTTCGTCTAAATTTAGCACGGTTAGCCAGCAATCACCTGCTTTTTAGCGGGCAGTCCGCAAAGTTAGATTGCACGCCGCCAAACCTGGGGCAAATAGTCGGTTTGCTGACGCTAGTACATCAATCCCTAAGTTCACCGTAATATTGATTGGCCTTGCGCTCCGGCTCTGACTAACCAAACTGCCATAACTTTTTCGTTTTTTCTTTCATTGAGTCATTCGTCGTGGGGTTACGATTAAGCATCAGAAGTCAAACTTTTACTATTCGTCATGTATGCCTGTCGGCTATCAGTGGGACTCTGTGGGAATGCTAATGTTAACTTCTGTTCATCAACTAGTTCTGTTAAATACTGCTGTCTAAGTGAATCCGGGTCACGCTTAACAAGTTGTGCGAGACATTGGCGCGTGATGAACTGATCTTTACAAAGGTCTATCAATACCTGTTGCATTACCTCTTTTGGTAGACGTTTTTTTGTTCTGGGTTCCCTGGCTCTAGCTTCAAGTTGATCCCGAAACTCCGGGGTCAACTTGGCCAGGTCATGCACGACTGGTGCAGAAAGCAAGCGGCTCAGTAATCGGCCAAATTCGTCCATATCTTCGGAGCTCAAGGACAAATCTTCGGAGCTCGAAGGCAAATCTTCGGAGCTCGGGGGCAAATCTTCGGAGCTCGGGGGCAAATCTTCGGAGCTACTTTTTCCCGGTAAATCAAATAGAACAGATTCTCCAAAAACCTGTTCTGGCGTAGGAAGATTTTGACCAGGCAAAGAATAAATTGCGCCTCGCCCATGGCCATTAACAACCAATAAATCTTTTTTCACTAAAACGCCCAAAGCAAGTGTAATGTCATGACTGTGATCCGCACAAATCTCCGTCAACCGTTTATGCGAAACGACTTGCTCCGTGACAGCAGTTGCAAGAATCAGGCGTTCAAGCTGTGGTAAAGCGTTAAAGTCATCTCCAAGCTGCTCCTGTAGTTGATCTAAAACTCCTGCCGGCATTAATTCCAGCATACGCAGTTCCAAAAGGGTTTGAGGTGGCTCATCAATTTCATATAAGGCGGGAGCACGCCAGTGACGCCAGTTCCAACCGCTGTAAATTTTAGGTATTCCTGATCCCGCCCGCTCACCTAAACCAATCATCAAAAACATTTGGTGCATAATCCGGTTACGACAGTCGGAATCACCGCCCTTTATCGCTCTGTCAAATGGAATGCGCATGTCCCCCGGATTTCTAAACCCTATCATATCCGGTCTCTTGACCACCAAAACCGATACCCGACCAGAATAATCCGCGTGAACTATCGAATTTACCAGCGCTTCACGAATCGCTTCATGTACAGGCGTGTCGTCTTGACGTTGTCCTTCTTTCAAACGAAATGGAATTTTCAAGGTTTCCGGATCCGTCAATTTGCGATAAACGATACGGTAAAAATCAAAAAGATTTCCAGACCAAGTGCCATCAGGATATACACGATCCACCCAGCGTCGTTCCGTTTTCGCTTCTGGCCGCTCTTGATAATCGACAAAATAATGTGGAGCGGCTTCTTGAATAGCATCCCAAGTGCCAAACATTAATACACCGGCTAAAGTTAACCCCTCATTTCCGGTTTGGCGATCTTTACGCCAGCCGCGGAGTTTAGTGAGTAGCCCTTTATCGTCTTCTGTCAGAAATGGATGTGTGGCGCCTTTTGCATCCCGAAGCATTTGCCGGTAAATGCCAAGACTACGCAGATCAATATCCTCCATCCCAAAGCCGGGAAGAATACGGCTGTCGCGTTCATCTTCTATTCTTTCCGCAAGCAAACGCCGGACCGATTCATCATCCAGTTTGCGGTCTCCCTCATGCAAACGGCGATAGGAGTTGCCACCAAAAGGCGTTGATCCTAAATGTACCGGTTTTTCATGTCGTGACGCTCGCCGCACGCTAATTTGGATAACGTTTTTTCCATTCAGCTGTAATATTTCAATATCCTGATCGGCGATTAAGTTGCAGCTGACTTTTTGCGGGTTATTCAGATTATTGAACAGGTCGGTGATGATTTTCTGAGGATCGGTAATGCCTTCTACCTGAAATTTTCCACGAGGCTTTTCTTTGACGCCGAGCAGGACTGTGCCGCCTTGCGTATTGGCAAACGCGCTATAAGTTGACCAGAAGTCATCAGGTAGTTTGCCTTTTCCATCCCGTCCGCCAGCGAGTTTACATTCCAACTCGCTAGACTCCGCCAGTTCTTCGATAATCAATTGATAATCAGTCATTGTATACACTCCTCACAAGCCATCATGCCACACCTTGGAGAGAACAGCCTGAACACCGCTACAGGAATGTATTGTGGTATTGAAGCGTTAGAAGTGGTCATGCCGTCATTTTCCTCGCCTGGGTTTTCTTTTCCGGCTTGATAGCTTCACGTTCCGCTTTGATTTTTTCCAGCAACGCTTCGGCGCTGTTGTCGCCGCAGATCAGGTCGGGGTTGTCTTTGCGCCATTGCGCGGTGAGCTCGCCACGGAAGGCTTTGGCGAGGATGGATTGGGTGAGGTTGTTGACCCGCGCAAGGGCGTTTTGTACTTGCTGTTCGACGGTGTCGGCATAGGCGAACAGTTGTTCGACGCGGCGGACGATTTCGGTTTGTTCTTCAACCGTAGGCTTGGGTATATCAATATCAAGCAGTGCTTTTTGCCCAATATTGCGCATAGAAAGCTGATTTCCAGTTGATCTTGATTCTATTTCTATACGCCCAGTAGTGGATCTTAAGAAAATACATAACCATGGCTTATCTGCTTCATGCATGACCAGACGAAGAACTTTATCACTGAGCATTAGGTTTTTCGTTACCTTGTGAACGATAACAGGATTTCCCAATAGTTCCAGGGTATTAGCCCGTGATATTAGAAAATCACCAACCTTGATTCTTCGTTCTTCAATAAAATCACTAACTAAAGGCAGAGTTTTACTTTCTTCCTCATCGAAAATACCCCAAGTTACGGCACTAATTTTTATTATGCCTTTCTGATCGCCAACTGGTGGTACTTCAATACATTTTAGGTTTTTTCCCGCCTCGATTTTTTCTACAACATCACCAACTTTTAGCAATTTCCAAGTTTTGAGATCAAGCTGATGTTTGCCACGCCACTCCTCCGTCAGCTCCCCGTTCACCGCAGCGGCGAGGACGGATTGGCGGAAGCGTTTGAGGATTTGCGGGATGCGTTCGAGGCGGACTTTGGAGCTTTCCACCTGAGCCAGCAGGGTGTCGAGTTTATCGGCGATGACTTTTTGTTCGGCTAGGGGGGGAAGCTTGATAGGTGCTTTAGAAAACTTACCTTTGTTAATAATAGCAACAGTCGTAGCTGATGCTTCAGCCTCCAACCATGGCTTGAGTGTACAAATCTGATGGTAAAGAAATTTATAACTCAAATGCTCGCTTGGTATGACTGAATTAATTTGTTGGTTTGTGGCAGATCGCTGAGTTGTAATGCCAACTTTACCCAAATTACCTATACAAGTAACTGCTATTGAGTTAGGAGGCAGTTCAGGAACGGATGACAAGCCAAGTACAGTCAGTGTATCAGCCGTATTTTTTATAAAGCCGCCATTATCTAAATCACCGGGCTTAATAAATGGAAACTCTCCACCAAAGTTTTCTGTAATCTTTGTACTAGGTGTCTTGCCTGTTACCACAGACCCAAGATCAATAAGCTGGCAATTTTTCCATCCCTCTGGCAATTTCACTTCTGCTGTCACTCGAACCCACCAACTTTATTTGTATTTCTTCTATTCATATTCAGTATTCTTTTTTTAATCTATCCCTGGATCGGTCATTCCCGGACTAGCATCAAGTTCTTTCGGCGTGACGGTAAGTCATCCTTCGTTGCCTGCGGCAACCGGACTTAACCCCAACATTTCTGCCAACAAGGTCATCTGCACATCTGCCTCTTCGCCCGCGCCCAATTCCCGCATCAAGCCATCCAGTTCACCCAATGCCTGCACCAGCTCGCTCATGGCTTCACTTGCAAGAACCGAAGGTTTAGGCAAATTGGCCGCATCGATGCTGTCGGCATCTTTCAGCCAGGCAATATCCAGCGAATCGCCTTTGTGCTCGGCGATCCACTTGCGGCTGAAGCAGCGCCAGCGGCTGTGGGCCAGACGGTCGTCGACGCCCTGGTTTTCGTCGGTATCCGGCGTTGCAATTTTTTGCGCGTCGAAACTCCATTCGCCTTCCTGCCGGCCAGCCAGAATCTGCGCAAAGTCGTCGCCGGTGTCATTAGCCCTTCCCTGCGCGTCATAGACTTTTTCAAAAGGCTCAAGATGCTGCTCGCCGAACGGGTTGCGCTTGCCGAAGTTGGGCATGTTGGTGCGCAGGTCGTAGACCCAGACGCTTTCGGTGCAGTTTTCTTCCCGGTGTTTGTCGCCGGCCGAGCCTTTGGTGAAAAACAGCACGTTGGTTTTCACGCCCTGGGCGTAGAAGATGCCAGTGGGCAGGCGCAGAATGGTGTGCAGGTTGCACTTGTTCATCAGGTCGCGGCGCACCTCGGTGCCGACGCCGGCTTCGAACAGCACGTTATCGGGCAACACCACGGCGGCGCGGCCGCCGGGTTTGAGATTGCGGTAGATGTGCTGCAAAAACGCCAGCTGCTTGTTGCTGGTTTTGTAAGTCAGGTCGTCGCGGGTGATGCTGGCTTCGCCGCCCTTGGCGGTGCCGAACGGCGGGTTGGCGAGAATGACATCAGCTTTTGCCAGGCCTGCGCCGGTCTGGCCCAGGGCGTTGCCCAGATGCACGACGCCTTCGTCGTCGCCTTCCATGCCGTGCAGCAGGCAGTTCATCAAGGCCAGGCGGCGGGTGGAAGGCACCAGTTCGACGCCGGTGAAGGCCTTGTTTTTCTGGAACTGTTGCTGTTGGGCGTTCAGGTCGAACAGGTCGTCGGTCTGCTGTTTGATGTACTGGTCGGCGGCGATCAGGAAGCCGGCGGTGCCGGCGGCCGGGTCCTGGATCAGTTCGCCGGCCTGCGGTTTGATGCAGCGCACCATGCTGTTGATCAGGGCGCGCGGGGTGAAGTACTGGCCCGCGCCGGATTTGGTCTCGGAGGCGTTTTTCTCCAGCAGGCCTTCGTACAGATCGCCCAGGCCGTCTTTCTGCGCGCTGAACCAGTCGATCTGGTCCAGCGTTTTGATCAGTTGTTCCAGATGGCGCGGTTCGCGCAGGCGGGTCTGCGCGTCGGCGTAGATGGCGCTGATAAGAGGGTCATTATGGACCTGTACTTCAATGGTTTTGCCCTTTTCCTCAGGATCTGCTTCGGTTCGCTTACCGGTTGAAAGAGCAAGCAAAATTGCTCTGTAGTCATTGAGCAGGTTGATGCCGGATTTGCCGTTCAGGTCGGTCCAGCGGCAGCCTTCGGGCAGCGGGTGTTTTTTCAGCGTGCCGGCTTCGGTGTTTTCGTGCACCATCTTGATGAACAGCAACAGCACCAGCTCGGTGACGTAATCGCTGTAGTTGATGCCGTCGTCGCGCAGTACGTCGCACAGGTTCCAGAGTTTTTGGACAATGTCGTTGTTGGTCATGCTATTCCTGATAAAAAAATCGGTTCACCAGCCGATGCGGCCAGTAGTTGGTCAGCCTTGTTCTGACGAGTAAAATTCTCAGCGCATTCATATAGTGCGAATACCCTGAAGGGCACAAGTGAATTCGCACCTACAATTTACCCGCCCTGATTAAATTGACTGAGTAAGGGATAATCTCGTTGCTGTCCCGGCTCATCAAGCGCATCAGTTTGGGGTGGACGAAGAGTTTTTCCTTGCCCGCCTGCTGCTCCTGCAATATGCCGATCTCGGCCAGTTGCTTTAAATACACCGAGGCGGTCTGGCGTTGGGCGATATCGCGTTCAACCAGGTTGTTGATACGGCAGTAGGGCTGTTCGAAGATCACTTGTATCAGTTCATGGCTGTAAACTTTGGGCAGCCGCTGTTTGACGTAGTGGCTGGTGTGTTCCATCAATGCGCGAATGGCGGCGATTTTGCCGCAGGTCCAGCCGGACGTTTGATCGACGCCTTTGAGAATGAACAGTATCCAGTCCTGCCAATGGCCGCTGCTCGTCACTTGATTGAGCAAACGGTAATAATCCGCCTTGTGCTGCACGATATAGCGGCTCAGGTACAGAATCGGCAAGGTGAGCAGTTGCCGCTCGATCAGATACAGAATATTGAGGATGCGGCCGGTGCGGCCATTGCCGTCATGGAAGGGGTGAATGGCTTCGAACTGATAATGGCTGACGGCCATTTTGATCAACGGGTCGATGTCATCTTCGGCATGAATAAAGCGTTCCCAGTTGTCGAGCAGGTCACGGATCACGGCCTCGCCCGCAGGCGGGGTGTAGATAATGTCTCCTGTGCCTTGATTGCCGATCACGGTGCCCGGAATCTTGCGGATGTCCATCTCTATGCCTTTAAGGGTGCTGCAGACTTCGATGGCTGTCGCTGTGCAAAGCGGGCGCTTTGACAGTTGCACAAAGCCTTGATACAGGGCCGTGCGGTAGCGCAATGCCTCTTTGGTCGCCTGGTCGGCGCCGCTGTCTTCATGGGCAAACTGAAACAGCTTGTCCGTGGTGGTGACGATATTTTCGATTTCGGAGCTGTCTTTCGCTTCCAGCAGCGGCAGTAAATTAATCAGCAGCTCCTGGTTGGGCAACAGCTCTCCGGCTTGTTTCAGTTCCGCCAAGGCTGCGCGTGCTGAGATGCAGGCTTTTAAAACTCCTAAGGTTTCTACCTGTTCGGTTGCGGGAGGGAGCAGCGGCAATGCGTTGTAGGGCTGATCGGCGCGCCAAGTCATGTTTAAAATCCTTTAAAATTTCGACACGTGATGCGTGGGTCGCCAGTATATGGCGATGCTGTCGACATAACAAGCGTTCATGTCGAAAAGTGTTAAAAAAATCGACATGAAATGTTTTGCCTTATCGTTCCCATGCTCTGCGTGGGAACGCATTTCGAACCGCTCCGCGGTTCGGGACGCGAAGCGTCCTAAGCCGGGCTCCCACGCAGAGCGAGGGAGCCATATGTATAGATTTTCCTTATTTCTATGCCTATCCGAACAATATATATAGAAAACAGCATTTTTAAACATGACAAGATAAGGATGCTGGACTTATGCAAGTATGTGGGGGCGACTGAAGTCGCCCCCACATTTTTATAAACAGTTTCCCACGCGGATCGGGGTTTGTAACCCCGACCCGAACGTTTTATTGGCAGCAGACGGCACAAAGGCAACATTGGCGGTTGTATGCACTCCCGCCGGAGCGTGGGAACGAAAAGTCACTAGGCTTGTTGCGGCCAGATGGCCTCGCCGAGTTCTTCCAATACCGTATCGAGCTGATTGGCCAGCACTTTATCCAGCTGTCTGGCGCCGCCGTGGTCGGCAAAACGGCTGTTCACGAACTCGCGGTCGATGATGACTTCGTGCACCAGTTGTTTGGCCAGGCGTTCCAGCCATTTGCGTTGCGCCGGCTGCCAGTTGTGACGGGTGTAGATCCGGTCCATCGCCTTCGCCACCCGCTGTTCGAACGGGATCAGCGGTTCGCCCAGGGCGGCGCGGCGGATATGGCCGATGATGCTGGCGGCGATGTCCTGGTTGGTCTGGTTGCGCACGGCGCTTTGCAGCCTGACCTCGCTGAAGCCTGCGCCATCGAGCAGCAGCTTGATTTCCTTGAGTTGTTCGCGGGTGAGATCGCGGGGTTTATTGACCACCACCGCCAACGCCGCGGATTGGTTGAGTTGTTCCTTGATGAAGCGGCTGAAGCTGTCGAGGTAGTCTTCCGGCCGTTGATGGGCGCCGTAGCTTTGGCTGCGGTCACGGATTTCATCAGGGTGCTCCGAGATGAGCGGCTGGCGCTCGCTGCCCAGCAGGGCGTTGACTTCCTCCAACTGATCGAGCAAGCTCGCATGCTGTTGGAGAAAGCGGGCGGCCTGCCTGGGGCCAAGCTCATGCAGGTGCCTGTGCAGCGACTTGGGCTCGACGCCCCAGAGTTGCTGCAGTTCCGAAAGTTTTTGCTTGAGCGCCGGTTTGCTTTCCGACTTGTTCTCGGCCTTGCGCAGTATGCGCATCAGCTTTTGGCTGAGTTGGCTGAGCACCACATCGGCATGCGTTTCGCCTGCTTGTTCGCCGGGGCTGTTCAGCGCCTTTTCCAGCTGTTCCGGGTCGGCGAGTTCGTTTGCCAGCTGGTCTATCGTGATGTTCGGGTCTTTGACCAGCGGCTTCATCGTGTTTACGTCCTGCAGGGCGGCATAGATATCCACCGGATCGTAAATGCGGAAGACGGTCTTGCCGATTTCATCGCAGCGGCGGGTGGCGCGGCCGATCATCTGTTCATACAGGATGCGCGATTTTACCCGGCGCATGAATACCAGATTGCAGATTCTGGGTACGTCGATGCCGGTGGTGAGCAGGTCGACGGTGATGGCGATGTTGGGGTGACGCTCGTTTTTATACTGGCGGATCAATTGCTCCACCTTGTCGCTCTGGCCGGTGATCTTGGCGACGGCGGCCTGGTTGTATTCGCCGTCGTAGAGCTCTTTGAAGGCGTCGTCCAGCAGGCGTTTGACCATGTCGGCGTGCAGGTCGGTGGCGCAGAAGATCAGGGTCTTCTCGTCGCCGAAAGGGTCCAGTTCCTTAACCAACTCCTCGCAGATGACGCGGTTGAAATTCTCGTTGATCACCCGGCGGTTGAAGGCGTCCACGTCGAAATTCAGCTCATCGTCCAGTTCGGCGGTTTCGACCGCGCCGGTCTGAAGATTGACGGCGCTGACCGTCTCGCCTTTTTCAAAGCGGATGCCTTGCTGCGTCAGCAGGGTTTCATAGCGGATCGGCGGCTCATGGTCGATCAGCCAGTCGTCGGCGACGGCCTCGCGATAGGAATAGGTGTAGACCGGTTTGCCGAAGATGTCGCTGGTATGTTTTGCGGGCGTCGCGGTCAGGCCGACTTTGACCGCGTCGAAATATTCCAGCACCCGGCGGTAGGTCGACAAATACTGGCCGGCATCGCGGGTGGCCAGCTCGCCTTCGGTCATTTCCTGATCGAGCGTGTAGCCCCGGTGGGCTTCGTCGATGATGATGCAGTCGAACCGGTCGACAGGCGGCGGCGCATCCGACATGAAAATGCGCTTGACCATGGCCTGCACGGTGGCGACCTGCACGCGGGTTTCCGCCTCGGCGGCCATGTCGCCGAGTTCGGCCACATTGTAGATTTTGGACAGGGTCTGGTTTTGTTCCAGCGCGGCTTCGTTGAACACATCGATAGCCTGCCGGCCGAGCGCTGTCCTGTCCACCAGAAACAGAATGCGCCGGAAGCGTTCGGCTTTCAAAAAACGGTACATCAGGCCGATGACGGTGCGGGTTTTGCCCGTGCCCGTCGCCATCGCCAGCAAGGCCGTGCGGCTGTTGCGGGCCAGCGCCTGCTCGACGGCGGCGATGGCTTTGATCTGATAGTCGCGGAGCCTGAGGTAGGCGAACCCTTCCTGCCTGAGCGCTTCTTCCGCCTGCACCTTGCTGCGTTTGAGCTGGTCCAGCAGGCCTTGCGGAGTATGGAAGTGCAAAAGCGCGCGCCGGGTATTGCCGGGATCGCGCACGTCGCGAAACCAGGTGCCCGATTGCTCGGCCAGCTGCGGAATATAGGGGCGGCCGTTGCAGGAATAAACGAAAGGCACTTTGTAGTGACCGTCTTCTTCATCGGGCCAGGCTACGGTCCGGCCTGCCAGTTCCCAGGCGCCGACCATGGGCTGGTTAACGGTGAATCCCTTGCTGTAACGTTCCGCCTGCGGAATTTTACCCGCCACATTGGTGTTTTCTTTTTTGGCCTCAACCACGGCAATGGGCGTCAATCCGCAAAACAGTACGTAATCCGCACGTCCCTGTTCGCCCTGGTGTTTCGTCGGCCATTCGGCGATGGCCTTGTTGGTCCCTTTTTCCGGGCGGGCGCCGCTTTTGTAGGTCAGTTCCTGACTATCCGCTTCCCAACCGGCTTCGGTCAGTTGCTGATCGATCAGCAGGCGGGTGAGCTCTTCGTTTAAAACGATAGACTGGCTGGCGGAACGGGTTATGTTGGCGACCTTTTGCCGCTGCTCGCTGATGGCTTTGTCATCTTGTTGAGTGAGCCGGCTTTGCAAGGCTTTTAATTTGCTCTCGTAGTCCTGTTGCTGCGCTTCGAGAGCGGCTTCGTGCGCTTTGGCCTGCTCAGCCAACGCGCGGGATTCTTCATCCATGGCCACGGCCAGCGCTTCGAATTCCGCCTTTTCCCGCGCGATCAGATCATTCAGTTGCTGGCTGGAGTCCAGCTGAATATTGGTCTCTGTCAGTTCATGCTTTAGCTTCTCGATTTCCGCCTGGAGCTGCCGGAGTTGAGTGCTTGGGTCGGACGGCGGGATGAAGGGCCCCGCTTTAAACGCCGTGCCCGATTTGCCGAATGACTGATGAAACCAGATGGCCAGAGCCCTGGCGACCTTCAGGCCGTCCAGGGCTTCTTTGTGCCGGGTTTTGAACTGGTGGGTGGCTTTGTTGCCTTCAATGCGGAGGGTATGGAACAGCTCGCGTACGACGGGTTCTAACTTCAGCTCGCGGTTGAGCCGGTACAGCAACTCGGCCTGACTGGTTTGCTCATTGAACTCGACGCCCGCCAGCGCGGCGATATGCTGGGCCAGCGCCTCACCGAGCTGGCGCAGCTTGATCAGGGTGGTATTGGGGTCGCTTGAGAATGCTTTCTCGGCGGCGAAAGTGATTTGCGCGAACAGCGGATCGTGTTCCGCCAGGAAGCCAAAATTGGTCGGCTCAGGATTTTCCGTGGGTTGCAAAGTACAGCCTCCCTTTAGTTGCTATTTCCATACCAGTCACTTAAACGCATTCCAGCTGCTTTATTTTGTTTGCCCAACGGGCCAGGTGACAGCGGATTATTGAACTCTCCGCATAATGCAATTATTTGTTATTGAATATTGAATATTGAATATTGAATATTGAACACATTATCAACATTAACAGACATGGTAAATTATTTGAGTTGAAATGACATTTTTTCTGATCAATCGCCGTTAAAACTGATTAGGACGATAAGCATATCGATTGCGATCCGGTCGCCAACCTGATCGAAGGGCGGCGCGGCCAACAGTATAATGGCTGGCCGCTGATGGACGTATTTAAGGTTGCAGTACGGTGTCTGGATGTTTCGATGCTTCGGAGAAATTTATAGTGATATCAGGGCGCCTTTTTGAGCGCTGATTTTGTTGTGACCTGCCAACGTTTTTAGGATTTGGCTAAAGATGACTTCCTGAATTTGGAATGTTGCATAGGATGTGCTGCCCAAAGCAGGCGGCGCAGTGAAGCGCATTGTTCGCGAATGAGGCGCCTTTTGTCGTCGGCACATCCTATGTTTAAAATCAATCGTTAATCCATCGGAATTCTGATTTTCTGCCCTGGGTAGATCAGGTCGGGATCTTTGATGACTTCCCGATTTGCCTCAAATATCCGTTGATATTGATTCGCGTTCTGATAAAACTTCTGGGCGATTTTCGATAAGGTATCGCCGCTGGCAATCTCATAATACTGAACATTGCCCGGTTCCAGTGCCGCTGACGCATCCTTGCCCGCCGAAGTGACCTCGACAATATCGATTTTCGGCACGACCTCGCTAACGCCTTTGACATTGCCGGCCAATAGCACGGCTTTTTGCGCCGCCTCCGCGCTGTCGGTCGTGCCGATCACCGTCGCCTTACCGTCTTGAAAGGTGACGTTTAAATCCCGGATATCCAGATTACTGGCCTTGATATGGTCTGTAATTTTTTCCGCGGCCTCTTCGTCTTTATTAAACAGCTTGCTGCCGATGTCTTTTGCAAAAGCTAATAATCCCATGATCATGCTCCTGTGTTTATATGAAAAAGCTGTTAAAAGAATTTTTTTGCGAGATTCAATAAATCATCGGTGACATCACCGTCTTTATCCGCGTCCAAAAAGGACGTGATCATATTGCCTATCGAATTGTCATCGGCTCGTTCAAAGCCTTCGGTTTCGGCCGGACCGGCGGATACCGTTTTACCGGATGCCTGTTTACTCAGGGTTCCCATGACGGCTGCCGCAACCAGGGGCAGCAATCTTTTGACAATGCCCGTATCCGTGCCTGTTTCCTGAGCGGCATGGGCGGCTACATTGCGGCTGACCTCCTTACTGCCGAATATATGGCTTAAAATCGCATTCCCCTCTTCTTTTGCCGACTCCTCCTTTAACGCTTCGGGATGTTCCAGATAGCGTTCATGGTGTCCTGTCTGCAAGGCATTTAACAATCCCTGCAGGCCTTCACTGCTTGAAGCATTGGATTTGATACCCTTCGAAACGGCCGGCAGCAACTGGCTGATGATATTTCGCACATCGTTTTGATCAATGCCGACGCTTTGCGCCAACTGAGCAACCATGTCTGCATTCTGCTTTCCTATAACCGCATCTAATAGACTCATCACTCAACCTCAATATGGTTATTTTTCTATTAGTAAACACTTGTTCGCAACAAGATGCTTACGGCTTTGAATTGAAATTCGCTTAATTAATTCCCCATTTCCTGGTTAAAATCGACCACACTGACTTACGGAACGCGCATAAAATAAGTTCCCCAAATGTGCGAATGAATTCGCACCTACAATTCCCTGATTTATTCCATGCCCATTGCTAACTTATGATCAGCAACCCGTTTTTTAGTTCTGGAGAAATTGGATTTGACAATATCGATAGTTAAAAAATCATCACACAAGAGGGTTTTTACTATTGAATAAAGCTTATTCAATAATCAGGCAATACACTATATGCCCTTCCTTAATATTGTTCTGTGTCAAATTTTTGTAAAGGTATTATGTTATAATTTTTGAATATTTATCTCATCGGCTCAAACATGAAAGAAGATCAGGCCAATCCAGCGCAATACTTAATCAGCACTGTTTCGAAGCGTTCCGGCGTAAAAGCCGATCTGATCAGAGCCTGGGAAAGACGTTACGAGGCCGTATCCCCCTCGCGTACCGAGGGCAGACAACGCATTTATACCGATCAGGATATTGCCCGATTAAGATTACTCAATCAGGCCACGAATAATGGCCATAGCATCAGCCAGATTGCCAGACTCTCTCTGAATGAATTGCATTCTTTAATAACAAAAGACATGCACACATCGAACCAAACGCAACCCCATATCAGGCCGATACGCGGCGACAAACATGAGTTGTTAGACGATTATCTGGAGAAATGTTTTAGCGCTATCATTGCTTTCGAGGCTACAGTACTGGAAAGACATTGTGAAAACGCCATCGCCGAACTGGGGCCCATGTCTTTTATCGAGCAGTTATTGACGCCGTTGCTGACTAAAATGGACGAAAGCTTGCAAGCGGGACTGTTAAGACCGGCGCATGAGCATATGGCGACCTCCATTATACGCTCACTGGCCTATATCCTGCGGACTAACAGGCCTTGCTCCAGGCAGGCGCCGCGTATGATCATGAGCACGCCGACAGGGCAATTACATGAAACGGGTGCTTTGCTGGCGATGATTATTGCCGAATTCAAAGGCTGGCACGTGACTTACCTGGGTGCCAATTTGCCGGCTGAGGAAATTGCCGCCGCCGTTAAATATACCCATGCCCGCGCAGTGGCGATCAACATCAGTTTCAGAAACGATGATTCGGTTATTATCAAGGAGATAAGACGCTTGAACACGCTGATCGGGAAAGATGTCACACTGATTGCCGGCGGAAGAGCGGCAGTTGATTATCAAACGATCCTGGATGAGATCGGTGCTTTCAGAGTGAACAATTATGATCACTTCAAGCTGGTTCTGGATGGTTTACGCGCCCAAACTTCGTTTCAAGATTACGCTTAATAATTTTGATTCAAAAAGAGGGGGATAGATATCCCCCTGAATGAGCGCACCTCAAATCTTGGCAGCCGTATTAGCAGCAGTTTCTACTTCTTGATCCGCCGCGTTCTGCCCTTTCTTATCCAATTTAGATTGATGGTCTGGAAAATCGTTTCCATCCTGAGGTGGCCTGGCATCTTTGCCGGCCATTAAATCATCGATTTGCAGACGATCCAAAGTTTCCCATTTCATCAAGGCATCGGCCATTTTGTGCAGGATACCGATGTTTTCCTGCAAAATGGTTTCAGCACGTTGGTAATTGCGATCGATGACCAGGCGTATTTCCTCATCGATCAGATGGGCAACGTTACTGGAAACAGCACTGCCCTGGGAACCGGGATGTCCCATAAAAGGCTGACCGCCCTCTTCGCCGTAAACCAGCGGCCCGAGTTTGTCAGACAACCCCCAGCGGGTCACCATGTTGCGGGCCAGTTCGGTTGCCCGCTCAATATCGTTGGATGCCCCCGTGGTCACGCGGTCGCCGCCATAAATCATCAACTCGGCGATTCTGCCGCCGAACAGGCCTGCTATCTGACTTTCCAGCTTGCGCTTGCTGGCGCTGTATTGGTCCCGTTCCGGCAAGAACATCGTGATGCCGAGCGCCCGCCCCCTGGGCATGATGCTGACTTTGTAGACCGGATCGTGGTCCGGCGACATCTGTCCGACGATACAATGTCCGGCTTCGTGGTAAGCGGTTAAAAGCTTATCCTCTTCCGTCATCACCATGGTGTGTTTCTCGGCACCCATCAGAATTTTATCCTTGGCTTTTTCAAGGTCCTGCATGCTGACTTCCTCCTTGTCGGCCCGCGCCGCAAACAGCGCCGCTTCATTGACCACGTTAGCCAGTTCCGCCCCCGAAAATCCCGGCGTACCGCGCGCGATGTATTGCAGCTCAACATCGTCGGCAACCGGCACTCTTTTAATGTGCACATTTAAAATTTGCTCGCGTCCGCGTACGTCAGGCAACCCGACATTGACCTGGCGATCGAAACGCCCCGGCCTGAGCAAAGCTTTATCGAGCACATCGGCGCGATTGGTCGCGGCAATAACGATAACGCCTTCATTGCCGTCGAAACCGTCCATTTCCACCAGTAACTGGTTCAGCGTCTGCTCGCGCTCGTCATTGCCGCCGCCCATGCCGGCACCGCCGCGTTGGCGGCCGACGGCATCAATCTCGTCAATAAAGATAATACAGGGCGCATGCTCTTTGGCCTGGGCAAACATATCCCTGACTCTGGACGCACCGACGCCGACGAACATCTCGACAAAATCAGAACCGGAAATACTAAAGAATTTAACCCCCGCCTCACCGGCAATGGCCCGGGCCAGCAAGGTTTTACCGGTGCCGGGAGGGCCTACCATTAAAACGCCGCGCGGCATTTTACCGCCCAGTTTTTGAAACTTGTAGGGATCTCTCAAGAAGTCGACCAGCTCAACCACGTCCGCCTTGGCCTCTTCACAACCGGCGACATCCTCAAATTTGACGGTCATTTTGTCTTCGGTAAGCATTTTGGCTTTGCTTTTACCAAAGTTCATGCCGCCCCCCATACCGCCGCCGCTCTGGACTCGGCGCATGTAGATGACCCACACCGCTACAAGCAGCAAGATAGGAAACCAGGAAATGAATAATTGCGTAAGGAATGATTGTTGTTCCGGCGCATAAGTTCTTATCTGGACACCAGCCTCGAGCAGATCATCAATCAGGTGAGGATCGTCAGGATTAATGGTTTCATAAATTTGTCCTTCCGATGTGCGAACTCTAATGAGATGGCCCATGATTTCCACGCGATCAATCTGTCGAAGTTTGACTTTTTCGATGAAAGTCGAATAGGCCAAGGATTGATCGACAGGAGGTGTCGAATTAAACCTATTGAATATTAACAACGCACCAATCAATACAACTCCCCAAAGCAGTGTATTCATCACATATTTCTTCATGCTTTATCTCCTGACCTTTGCGGGATGATCAACAACCTGGTGTTGGTGTTGTTTAAATGCTGATAAGCACAGCCTGGTTTTATGCAAAAAAATATCATTCCAAACCATTATTTGAATTAACTTGCAGAATTTAACAGACACATTAAACATTGTATCTGGCCTTTATCCTTACGGTTCCATGGGATGTATGTGCTTTGCCGGTGCATTCCATTCTCCGTTAGCAAAGCAATATGTAAAAACCAAAGTTTGTAATCAGAATAACCTTTAAAAAATTTCAAGTTTAAAAGCGATTAACCATTTCATTAACACGACTTGACGCTTTTATACTCGAACATTTTGGACTAATCCGTGATGTATTCTTAATTACGGTGAGGGTTTCAGCTTATTGCAGGCCCGGTGAGCTCAATAGCTTTGCGTGGATTTCCTGCAATATCTTTATTCATGATAGAACTCACAATGAAACGATTTTAACGGCGGCAATATCAGCTTTCCTTATCCGTAATTTCGACCATAATTTATCTAAATAGGTCATAATAAGGGTATTCTTGCAAGCCCGGCTTGATTAAAATTCAATTCAATATAAGTTAATTTATTGATTTTATTGTTTTATTTTTGTTACAACAAATTAAGAGCACCCGCTTTGCACAGCACTTCAAAAACGACATCGACCTTACTTTTTTCACAATAATAATCATTAGCTTGTCCATTGTCTATTTATAGTTGTACAAAACATGAACAAATTGCGAAAAATAATTAAACTATATTAGAGAATGACAATATAACATAAGGATTCTTTTGAACTAGCTGTTTCCAATGGCCATGGGAACTTTTAATGTAATCGAAATCTTTCCGGGCGGGACTTAACCTCTTCCACAATGAAATTTATGGACAGTCAGCTATTTGGACTCACTACGACAGTCAGATGGCTTGTCTATGGTTGCCAGACAATTTCGGGCAGTTGCCATGTCTGAGCGTCACCATGAAAGCTTGGAAGTGGCTTGAGCCGATACCATAATACATATGGCATGATCTAGCTTAGTGCCAGTATCTTTATTGCATATTTATCAATGGGTTAATATTTTAAACGGTATTGTAACCGATACTCCCTGAAAAATATTTTGCAAATAACGCCGCGGTGAGAGAATCGGTGAATACTTGTCAGTAGTCAGGCAATTTAATTATGGAAGGTAAATTGTAGGTGCGAATTCATTTATGCCCTTCAGGGTATTCGCACTATTCGCACGCTATGAATGCTCTGCAAATTTTACTCGTCAGAACAAGGCTGACTGAGTACTAGGTCGCCCACTTTCAGTTTATGCCGATTGCCACAAAATACCCTTCAAAATTGCCCGCTAACTGATCCTCGTACTCCAGGACAGATGACACAGCAATTCTTGCACGTCTTCTGCGCAAGAGTGTTCGCATGAAAACCTCCCAAGCTTTTGGCTGCGTGATAAACGAGCGCGCTGTAAACGTGCCACGGATTGGCCGCTCATAACTCATGTTATTACTCTGAATCACGATGCTACTTGCGATGTCTGCGTTCTTCAGGCGGACATGTATTATTGACCATGCGGCAAGGATCGCTACGGCTGAGGCACTGCCACCAAAAACAGATTCGGTGTGATTGATGTTGGGAGTCAAGGGTGCGCTCAGAATAACCCTTTCCTCCTCGGCTTCGATCACATTGACTTGCATGGTCTTTGAGAGGGGTATATGTTCATGCAGGTAATGCTCAAGTGTTTGTGGGCTCAATGGTATCTCCATTTTATAATCGTAGAGTGAATCAAAGCGGGCTGTTTTTTGAAAATAGCAAGAGCTGCTGTCGATTGTAAATAAAATACGTCATTCAAGTAGTCATTGCCAGGCGATATCCAAAGGCCGCCTATCAATCGATGGACGCGTTTTATGAAGTGTTATGCAAAAAATCGCTTTGTATAACGACCGCTAACCTAGCATGCCCAGTATGATCCGGTCCACGGCCTCGTCAGGTTCCAGTCCCCGCGCCAGGAGCGTCTCAAGCTGCCTGGGATCCACGCTGCCGATGGCGGCTTCATGGGTGACCTTGGCTTGCGGATGGGAGACCTGAACTTCGGGAATGGCGCTCACCGTCCCCTGCCCCCGGACGATTTCCAGGCAGTCCACATGTCCCCGGGCGCCAGCCGCATTGCCGTGCATGATGCCGAGGACTTGCGCGGTAGCCTCGTCCTCGACGGCGATCCGCGATTTGATGAGCCCCCGAGCCCGCTCGCCTTCGAGATTCACCTGTTCGCGCATGCGGATTTCATCGGCGGCATGGCCATATACCCGGCTCGTCAGCTCCGTTACCGCGTCCGCCCCGACGTCGATAACATAGTCGATATCCAGCAGACCGACCCGCCCCTGCAATAACGAGAAATCAGACAGGTAACGCGCCTCTCTGTCCAGCCGGATTCGGGCGCGGGGACGCACCGTGATGCCGCCGTACAGGCCGTGATAGTGCGACTCCTGATAGCGGAGCGATGCCTTTTCCTGAAGTCGGACCTGCGCCTGCATGGCATGAAAGGCCCGCTCGGCATGGGCGAACAGACAATGGGACCAGACGGTCGCGCTGGCGCCGGGTTGCAGAGTCAGTTCGAGTTCCACGTTCTGTCCGCCGAAGCGGTCCAGAAGACTGAAACACAGGTGTATAGGCTGAGCAATAGTGAATCCCTCCAGTATGGTGACCTGCGCCTTGATCACGTCTTGCTCGGTTCTGGCGAGCACAACGACGCCGGGAATCGATTGCAGACCGACGATATGATGATCATAGGCCACAAGATGCGCGCTGTCCGGCGTCAGTACCTGGAGCGGGTCTTCACCGGCAAGCCGTAAGGCATCGATAAGCGACTCGAAATCAGCCATGGTTGCAGGTCTCCCCGTCGCAGCGCCGGCAGCGGCGGGCTTTGTAGTTCTCGATCACAGCTTGGGTTTCCCCCTGGCAGACGATACGACCGCCGCAAAGCTGCGATGCACGGTCTGCATGAGCGGCCACTTGCTCAACATGAGTAATCAGCAAAATCGTGCTGCCGGTGCTTTTCATCGCTTGAATGGCCGCAATCAGATCGTCGAGCGACAGCAGATCGATCCCTGCCGCCGGCTCATCAAGGATAGCCAGTTTCGGCCGCATAGTGATTATCGCGGCCAGCTCGATGCGCTTGCGCTCGCCCCCGCTCAGGGTCTTGTCCAAAGGGCGGTAAAAGTATTCGGCCGGCGCCAGGCCGACAGCTTCGAGCGCCGCTCCCGGGTCACCTTGAGACGCACCCAGAGCCAAATAATCGCAGACACGCAGCCCTTCGAAACGCGCCGGTTCCTGCCAGGCCAAGGTAATCCCGGCCCGTGCCCGTGCCTGAATCGGCAATTCGTCGATAGGTTTGCCTTCGAACAGCATAGTCCCCTGTTGCGGCCGGTAGCCCTCGCAGCCCATGATGGCATAACCTAAAGTGCTCTTGCCGGCGCCATTCGCCCCTACCAGCGCATGGATTTCCCCGCTGGCGATGCTCAAATCGATCGCATCCAGTACCCGTCGCTGGCCGAGGGATAGGGACATATTCCGGAGTTCGAGCAATACGCCCATTACCATCAGAGCCCTTAAATTAGATCCAGCAGGTGAAAAATGCCGATGCTCCGACACTGTCCAGTAAACTAAAGAACATGATCAAGAGAAACATAAAATTTTTCCTTTCGGCTATGTGGTGTACTCAAAGGATTCGCCCGCTTCTCATCAGATCATCTCAACGGGCCATGTCCTTGTTGACGGCATGGCCCCGAAGAGATCCATCGGCACGAACCGATAGTTCAGCAGCGGACACGGATCCAGCAGCTATCGAGGGCGGAGTCGTAATTTCCTTTCGACTCGACTGGTCCGCCTGACGTTCCAATTCATCGATTTCGATATCCGACTTATGCTTTTCTATCGAATAGCCGGCACTAACAACACAGGCACCGGCGCTTTCCTTACGATGTTGTGGCTGACGCTGCCAAGAAAGATCTCGGGAATAAAGCCTCGGCCCTGGCTGCCCATCACGATCAGCGAATAAGGATTCTGATCCACTTCCCGCAGAATTTCGCGCGTGGTCGAACCGTAGGGAATTTCAATATGCACGTCTGTGGCGCCTTTCTCAAGCAGTCGTTCCTTGAGTCGCTCCAGGCGGGCCCGGTCAATTTCATTGAACTCTTCCAGGCGGTCCTTGAGGTATTTGCCGATCCGTTCCTGCTCCTGAACATGCAGCAGCGTCACTTTGGGGCAGCCGCTTTCGACCAGTTTCTCGACATAGGTAAAGGCTCTTTCGGCATTGTCGGAGAAGTCCGTCGGATGAATGATGTGGGTGAGAATCTCCTCGCACATCATTTCACACTGGCCATTGACGGTCTTCGCCTTCATCACCAGCACCGGTTTTTCGGCATGCTGAATCACCTCATAAGCGACACCGCCGACGAAAGCATCATCAAATAGCGATTCGGAAGTCATATGCACAGCGATCAATGACACATTCTTTTCGCGCGCAAGCCGGTTGATCTCGTGGTCAGGAAAACCTAAAAGCACCTCAACTTCGACTGAAAACCCCATCTGTTCGAGAACCTTCTTTTGCTCTTCCAGAAGGGGTTCGGCAAGCTTGCGCAGTTGGCTGTACAAGGTGCCGACATCGCGGATGTTCATGGCATGCGCCAGAATGACTTCCTTAGCGCCCGCTTGCCGCAGGCCTTTCAGGCAACAGAGGGTCTTGGAAGAAACTTCGCTGAGGCTGGAACCGACGATTATTTTAGAAAACATTCAGACCACCTTTATTGGAATTTATTAGTCTCAGGACCGAAAATAAGGCTGACTTATCTCAGGCATTTAATCAGGCAATGATTGTTCCCGACAATCACCTTGCATTCCCTCCGTCCCTGGAGGTCGCAATGATTGTTCCCGACAATCACCTTGCATGGTCTCGCTCTCCGACAGTCCGCTGCGCTTTATCGGGACTGGCAGCGGCGCGGCTTTCATCGACGGCAGCCGCTTCGTGCGGAAACCAGTTTTTCGTGCGTTTGCAAAAACCCACCAGGGCCAGCATCAGAGGCACTTCGATCAGCACGCCGACGACAGTTGCCAGTGCCGCGCCCGACGACAATCCGAACAGCATCACGGCCGTCGCGATCGCGACTTCAAAATGATTGGAGGCGCCGATCATGGCCGAAGGCGCCGCGTTCTCGTAGGAAAAGCCCCAGAGTTTGGCCGCCAGATAAGTGATCGCAAAAATCAGAATCGTCTGTATCGCCAGCGGTATCGCAATCCATAAAATAGTTAGTGGGTTTTCGATAATCACATCGCCTTTGAATGAAAACAGCAGCACCAGCGTCAACAGCAAGGCGATGATCGTAATCGGCGTCAGCAGATGCAGAAATTTCTGCTCGAACCAGACCGGACCTTTGTGGGTAATAATCCATTTACGGGAAAAGTACCCTGCGACCAGCGGCAGCGCGACATAAATGCTGATGGACAATAGCAAGGCTTCCCAGGGCACCGGCAGCTGGCCGACGCCGAGCAGAAAGCCTCCGATCACGCCATACAGGAACAGCATCACCAGCGAATTGATCGCGACCATGACCAGCGTATGGCCGGCATTGCCTTTCGCCAGATAGCCCCAAACCAGCACCATCGCCGTACAGGGCGCCACGCCCAGCAGAATGCAGCCGGCCAGATAACTGCGCCATAACGGCACTTCCAGCATTTTGACGCCATCATTGACGACGACCGTGCCGGAACCATAATCACTGCCGACCGGCAGATCCAGGCCGAACGGCATTTTGACCAGATCGACCGCACCGGCGCCGATCAGCTGGTGAAACAGCACGCCCAGAAAAAGATAGGCAATGGCATACATGGTAAAAGGCTTGACGGCCCAATTGACCAGCAGGGTCAGCGTAACCGGCTTGAGGCTTTTGCCGGCCTTGACGACCTCGGCAAAATCGATCTTGACCATGATCGGGTACATCATGAAGAACAGGCACACGGCGATGGGGATCGACACAACGGGCGCGCCATTGACATCGATGCTCATGCCGTCCAGGGTTTTGGCGAAATCCGGCGCATAGACGCCCAACAAGATGCCGGCGACGATGCACAGGGCCACCCACACCGTCAGATAGCGCTCAAAATAGCCCATATCACGTTTTGTTTCAGTCATGCTTTACTCCTCGTCGGCTTAAGCTGTTAATTTGCCTATGGCGTTGAGTTCGGCAGTCAGCTCATCAGCAGGCATCGTCTCCAATGGCAACGTCAGCATTTTGTTGATGCGCTGTTCCAGGGCACGGTAGGTTTCATTGAACGCCGCCATGACTTCATCGTTCGATCCGGTTACGCGGTCCGGATCCGGCAGGCCCCAATGAGCCTTGACAGCCTTGTTTAAATAAACGGGACAGACTTCGCCGGCGGCGTTGTCGCAGACCGTGATGACGATATCGATCGGCTGATTTTCCAGGCTGTCCCAGGATTTGCTGAATAAGCCTTCGGTTGAAACACCCTGCGCCTCCAGGGTAGCCAGCGCCTTGGGATGCACCTGTCCTTTCGGATGACTACCGGCCGAAAAGGCTTTGATGCGGCCTTGGCCTAAATGATTGAACAAAGCTTCGCCGATGACGCTGCGGCACGAGTTGCCGGTACAAAGAACCAGTATGTTTAACATGATATTTCCTCGAATAATAGTGAACAGTTGCCAGTGTTTGTCTAAGGAACGTGAATTTTATAACTCCCGCAACTGACTTGTCTTTCTGTCCCTCTTCGGCGTTGCGCAAACAGTTACATAGCTTGCTATGCGCCTGTTTGCGCGCCTCGGCAACTGCTCCATGCGTTGCTCTACCTCCTGCATCCATGCAGCAACTGTGTTCAAAATCAAGCCTGATTGGCAAAATCAGGGTTCCACTCGCTGCCTGTTTTTGCCATGGAATTGAGAATAGTGAGCAATTTCCTCATA
Source organism: Methylobacter sp. BBA5.1 (assembly GCF_000746145.1). Lineage (NCBI taxonomy): Bacteria > Pseudomonadati > Pseudomonadota > Gammaproteobacteria > Methylococcales > Methylococcaceae > Methylobacter > Methylobacter sp. BBA5.1. Next base: position 62 of record NZ_JQKS01000047.1, on the reverse strand, counting down.
CAGGCAACAAGGGCCACTTTTTTTAGCTTACCTTGGGCCAACAGACGTTGATAAAATAGTCT
>NZ_JQKS01000046.1:0-29004 GCF_000746145.1 Methylobacter sp. BBA5.1 | reverse complement strand
TATAGGGCGTCTGTCGTTTGACCGCTTCCGACAATTGCCAGCTGGTTTTGCGCTCAACCGGGCTGAGCAAGCCCGTCACGTAATCCAGTGCCCGTTGCCGCATGGCCTGCCGGCCAAAGTGCCGGCCTATTCTGACAAACCAGGTCTGCAGCTCCGATTGCCAGTTCGCCGCCTGGGTCACGAACTGCTTTGCCATCGCATTCATCATTCACCTCGCCAATGCTTACGATCAAAAACACATTAGACTGTGCGGGCAACATCAATATCCCTGAAATTACAACTGTAGTACTAGCAGCATGCGCCGGGATGTGGCTGTTTTATATTCAGCATCAGTACGAGGATGTTTACTGGGCGCGCGAACAGAACTGGGATATGACCGATGCGGGGTTGAAAGGAAGTTCTTATTATAAATTGCCGAAAGTGCTGCAATGGACCGTCGGCAATATCGGATTGCATCATATCCATCACCTCAGAGCGAACATACCTAACTATCACTTGCAACGCTGTCACGATGAGGTGCCTGCCTTACAAACGGTAAAGCCGCTGACTTTCCGTAAAAGCCTTAAATCCCTGTGGTTAAACCTCTGGGACGAAAACCGGCAAATACTGGTGAGTTTCCGTTCGATTAAAAAACTGAACCGCCTGCAAAAAACAACCTGATCCGCAAAAACCGACTTGTAGCCCGGAAAACTCGCCTAAGATCGTACGAAAATCAAGCCGCTTTAGCCGGCTTCAGTCTGGCTCCTGCATCTTCCCTCTGGCTGAGGGAATGCGGGAAATGGCGTAATCATGTCCCATCGATGCAGTCGACGCGCCTGCCTCCCGCCAGCAGCGAGCACTCGTGTATAAAGACGAGTGCTCTGAGCAGGAACCGGCCTTGGAGGCTGGCCGTCCGGTTCCCGCTCAGGCGGTGCGGAATGCATTTCCATGCTTTGCATGGAATATGAATTTTACCGGTCAGCTGTATTGCTTTTGATTGGTAAACATTCGGCGTGCTTTCGCAGGTTGCCGCTGACTGCTAGATCTATCGGGCCAGGAAGGGCCGTTTTGGGCACATATAAGCGCATCCACGAGATTGTCAAACACCCCCCAGCACTTTAGCCCTTTATTAATGAGGCAATGCACTGAAAATACCTGCTCGGAGCGGAGAATGAAAGGTGATGTCGGCGTGGATCCGCGCAGCAATAACGGATTAACCAAATAGCCATTGATAAAGTCTTCCGCCAAATATTCAGTACCGTCGTCAAGTTTAAACTTAGCCATAATCATAATGTCCTCTGATCCATTTTCATGCGTTTTATCAAAGAGTAACACCTGCAAACTTAAGTTTGCTTTAAATAGACAACCTGCTCGCGCGAATCCTTCGGGTAGAGAGACGGTACGCTGCGTCATCTCTTCTTCCTGAGGACTCGCATGCAAGGCGTCTTGCGCATTGAGCTAAAGTCAAATGCTGAAGGAATGGCCCAATTATCAAATCGACAATCACCATGCCCGCGCTGTGAACATGAGGTGCCGCTGTGAGGGCGAAACCGTAAGTTTCTGTTCAAATGCCCCGCTGGTCCTATTATGCCAATTCAATTTGTCGTCAACCCGCCATCAATGTTGAAAATAGCACCCGTTACCCACTTGGCAAGATCAGACGCCAGATAGACGGCTGCTCCGCCTATATCCTCGGGTTGGCCTATTCGGCCTAACGGATAAATCTTTTCAATCATAGTCTGGAACTGCTTGGCTGCATCAGCCGGCATGTTTTCCAGGGTGGTACGCACCAATTGCGTATCGACTGTTCCAGGCGCAATGGCATTGACTCGAATCCCTCTCGAACCGAGTTCGGATGCCAGTGCTTTGGTAAATGAATCCAGCGCTCCTTTGGTTAGCGAGTAGACCGTGGAGGTTCGCCCCGGGATCATTCGATGAGAAAAATAGGATGAGATATTAATGATGCTGCCTCGCCTTTTTTCTAGGGCAGGCATCAGACATTGGGTAAAAAGATAAGGCGCTTTAATGTTAAGCGCTATCAGGGCGTCCAGTTCATCATTCGTCACTTTTTCAAACGGTGAAAATACCGCGGTTCCCGCATTGTTGACCAGGCTATCGATAGCCGGCCATAGCTCGGTAATCTGTCTGGCGGTCTCTGAAACCGCCGAAGCATCCGATAAATCAGCTGAGATGCAGTGCACTTCTCGTTCACTAATGGCCAAGAGCTGAGAACGCGCATCCTGCAACTTTTTTTCGCTACGCGCGATGATGACGACATCGGCACCATTTTCAACGAATGCCTTTGCGATACCCAGGCCGATACCGTCGCTGCCGCCCGTGATGACAGCTTTTTTATTCTGTAGTTGAGGCATTATCAGTCCACTCGGTAAGCCACCACCTGGTTTTCCATAAGCAGCGGGACAATAACCAGGTGTTTTTCAGGCAGGTAGTAAAAATCGGCTGAACTCTTCTTTAATGGCAGTGACTTTTCAATATGCCCGCTTTTATTGATCAGTAAAAGCTCGCCTTTGAGAAAGTCGCTGACCAGCCATTTGTCTCTGGCGTAACGGGCGATTCCGTCCAAATTAAGCCATTGGCCTTCATGATCGAGCGTCTCGATCTGTTGGGTTTTCAGGGATATTTTTTTAAGGTTGCCGGAGGTTTCCGTGGTGAAGTCCTCCTTTGGATTCCTGCCCCAGCTGGCCACATAAAGATGAGTCTTATCCGCCCAGAGGCCATTGGGCGAATTCAGTTCGGGATCTTCCAGCCATATCTTCAGTTCGCCATCTTCCAGGGTATAAATACAGTTGCCAGTCCAATCCGAGACAAAGACTTTTCCATCTTGATTGATAGCGATACCGTTGAGCACTCGGGAATCGCTCGCCTCGTAACGGGCCACTATCTTGCCGCTGTCAACATTGATGACCACCAGCTGCTTGACGTCGGCGACATAGAGCTTGTTTTTGTACAGGGCAAGTCCTTTTGGCGAATGCAGGCCGGTAATCCAGTCCACATCGATCAACTTGCCGTTGCCGTCAAGTAAACTGATGCTGCCATTGCCATCCTGCTCCATGACGCCGCCATTCACATTTGAAACATAGTATCGGTCATGGGCGACATCATATTCGGCCGATTCCGGCATTTTGAATCCTGAAGTGCTCCAGACTATTTCAGCAGCAAGCGCCTGGCAAGTAAAAATCAATCCAGCCAGCGTAGTTACAACTTTAAACGTTCGTCTCATTACAAAACTCTTATTGATATTGGGAACTATACGGAGCAAAAACTTACTGTAGAAGCACGTCGGCCACGCCTCTCATGTCGAGGGCTACGATGTCCGGCTTCCTGGCCAGCGGGCATCTGTCCTACCTGCTTGTCGTGCGAACGAAAGACTGCCGAGCCTTCGCCGCCTGCCTGCGCGAATACATTCAGCGGATTAGTCAGGATGAGCGATCCAAGCGACGTGGCGGCCAGTATGAACTTTCGCCTACTGAAGGACCTATTCATTTCACTGTTCCAGTCTGATCACCGGCACTGCGAGGTTCCTCCCAGGTTCGAGAAGCGAACATTGCATCCACCGGCGTATGGAAAAGGTGGTTGGTATAATTGCTCAAGGTTTTGACGGCAATGGCCAGAATGATCTCCAGAATCTGCCGTTCACTATACCCGGCGGCAAGAAACGCCTCGACATCACGGGTTTGCGGCAAACCGCGCTGCTCGACCATCACCCGGGTAAACTTGGCCAATGCCGACAGCCTCTCATCAGGGAGCGCTGTATCGTTGCGGATGGCGTCAGTCACTGCGCTTGGTACGTTCGACATTTTGTCTGCAACGAAACTGTGTGCCGCCATGCAATACTCGCAGCCGTTCAACCGACTGATCGTCAGGAACACGACCTCCTGTTCGGCCGGCGTGAAGCCGGATTCCGCCCGGAAGGCCGCGTAGCCCTGCTGGTACATATCAAACAGCCCTGGCGAGTTGGCCATTCTTGCATACATGTTCGGAATGAAGCCTAGTTTTTCCTGCGCCTGCTGAAGGCCCGTCCTGGCTTTCGGCGCAGCGTCTTCAATCGTTTTTGCTGTCAACTTCAGTTTATAGTCTGCCGACATGATTTTCTCCATAATGATCGTTGATAAAATTTTCTTGTACCTCCTCTACAGGCGGGAGGGCGTCATCCGGGCGCATCGAGAGACTGTTGCCGTGAGCCGCTCAGAAATTCATCCAGCTTTCTGAACATCCGTTTCATCATCACCGTCATCACGGGATTCATGAACAGCGCATCCATGATCTTCCCAAAGAAACCGAATGTGGTCGTGTATTCGATATCGATATAGACTTCCGACGTTTCCGCCCCGATAGCGCGTACGCCGAAAGTGGCCAAGGAACGCTTCATCAACGGCATGGTCGTTTCATAGATATCCACGGTATAGGACTGATTTTCCTGCCAGTCCAGCACCCGTTCTTTGAGCTGAAAGCCGCCCATGTTCATTTCACAGATGCGTACTGCCCCAACGCCGCAGCTCTGTTCACCCTCGATATAAGATTTACCGATCATCGGATGGATGCGGTGGATGTTGCCGTAATCCTTGAGCCATGCCCATACTTGGTCCGCAGGGTGGTTGAAGGTTTGCTTAAGATGAATTTGTCCCATGATTTTTCCTTATCTAAACTTAAAGTGTTTCGATTTACGGGGTATGGCAATACTTCGATCTGTTGCATGCCTTGCCTTGATCTTGATGCTGAAAGATCAAGTTGCCGAGAATCTTTCTGAACAATTGCGCTCCTCAATTTTGGTGCATTATCTGCTAGACTGAACATCTACAAATTTTCGCTATTGAGCGAGAAATTCGTGGATAAAGATTAAGGGACTCCGGATCGTTTTCCCATGCTCAGGATTCCGGAATTTATGTGCGTTAGTTCGGGAGAAGGATTTGGATGCGTTGACTTCACTGATCAATGGCTTGAGTTTGCATGCCAAACTTGCTTATTCGGGCGGTTTTTGTGGTCGCTGGCTGATTGATCACAACTCTGATCAATCGATCTGGTTTCATCTTGTCAGCAAGGGAAGGAGCTGGGTGCATTCGCTCAGTTGGCAAACGCCGCTTGCGCTGGAAGACGGCGACTTGGCTTTATTCCTGCCCCATGCGGCAAAACATTATCTGTCCTATAGCGGTGATCATCTGCCGGCTGATGCAACGGCCACCCTAACCACAACCTGGGAGGCAGGAGACACCGGGTTCGTATGCGGGGAAATTGAGCTGGGCCTGCCGAAATCGGCGTTATGGCAAGCGTTGCCCGCTGAGATTGTCATCAGAAAATCTCAGGCCGGCGAGATACTGGGAAAGCTGATCGAGCTTATTGTCAGTGAGTCAGCCGGCAACCGCTTTGGCAGCGGCTCCGTTGTTGAGCGCCTCTGCGACAGCATTTTTGTCTTGGTGGTGCGTCATTGTCTTGACGAAGGCCTGGTACATCGAGGCGTGTTTGCGGCGATGCAGGACAGCCGACTGGAAACCGTGCTCGGACTGATGCATCAGGAACCGTGGCAGCCCTGGACAATTGCCGAACTCTGCTCGCGTGCAGGCATCTCCAAAACGGTGCTTTCTGAAAAGTTTACCGAGCTGATCGGGGCTTCGCCCATCGAATACCTGGTCTCGTGGCGCATGCAGATCGCTGCACACTGGCTGAAAGAGCCCGATATGACCATAGAACGGGTCGCCGAGCGTTGCGGTTATGATTCGGCATCAGCCTTCAGCAAGGCATTCAAGCGGTCTTTCGGGTTTTCCCCCGGCGTATATCGACGTGGACAGCAGGAAACAAACCATCAGGTGTAGCAACTGCCCGCGCTTGATCATGTTCGGTATGGTCGCTAATCCAATAAATTTTTGTAAGGTTTCATGCTGTTCTTGCGACTGAAGGCATATCGTAGTATGACTCAAGGAGCGTTCTCATGCGCACAAGCTTCTTATTCGCCGGCGTTGGCGTTCTGGCCTATGCAGACTGCGCCAGCGCTAATTTCAGAGGCTTCATGAATTTGCCGGGAAGCGGCTATGCCCGTCACGTCCAAGTATCGGGCGACAAATCCTGCCGCTTCGGTTTGTTCGATGACACATCGGTACTCCATGCTGGCACTGTCAGGGAGGCCGGCGCATGTTAGTGAAAGCCGGGGCTAAAGCCACCGGACTGTTGACAGAAGCCCTGCTGGCCGAACATCGTCCGGTACTGTTCCGCTATGCCTTGCTGCAACTGCGCGATGACGAACTGGCCGACGATGCCGTGCAAGAGACCTTATTGGCCGCCTGGCAATCGGCATCGACGTTTGAAGGCAAAGCCGGCTTACGGACCTGGCTGATCGGCATTCTGAAACATAAGATCGCCGATCACTGGCGGCGTAGCGGCCGGGAAATCGTCACCTCGGACATCGGCTTTACCGATACCGATGAGAGTGATAGCGACGAAGACGATTTTTTCATGAGCAACGGCCAATGGAATGGCGGCCCGAGTGCCTGGAACGATCCGGAAGCAGCCCTCAGGCAGCAGGAATTCTGGGGCATCTACGAAACATGTCAGAACAATCTGCCGCCAAAGATGGCCCAGGTCTTCATGCTGCGGGAACTGGTCGGCCTGGAAGCCGACGAAATCTGCCGCGAAACCGGCCTCAGCGATGCCAATTACTGGGTCATCATGCATCGTGCCCGGCTGCGGCTGCGCGAATGTCTGGAAATGCGTTGGTTTAATCAATCGAAACGAAATAAGGAGAAGCGTCATGCGTAGCTGCCGCGACATTACGGCGCTGGTATCCCAGGGCCTGGACAGAAAACTCAGCTTGGGCGAACGTCTGGCCATCAATTTGCATATCATGATGTGTTCCCGCTGCCGAAGCTTCCAGCGCCAGACCCGGTTCATCCGCAAGGCCGCCCGGCGCTATACCGAACACTTGCAAAGCCGCTCGGGCAAAAAAACATAAAGCAAATGACGAAACAGATCATATGGCAGTCCACGCTAACCTGTCCGGTATGCGGTTACCGAAAAACCGAGACGATGCCTCGCGATGCCTGCCAGTGGTTTTATGAATGCCAGGGCTGCCATGCCTTGCTGAAGCCAAAGCCGGGCGATTGCTGCGTATTCTGTTCCTATGGCAGCGTTGCCTGTCCGCCGGTTCAACGGAGTGACGGACAGGCCGGCTGCTGCCGGTAATGCCATTCCCGATTCAAAGCCAGTTTCTTAAACGCTGCGGCCAGCTCTTGCCGCTACCTTCTCCGACCGACAGATACGGCAGCGATTCATCCAGCAAGCGAGCCAGCAAGTCATGATCGATCAGGGCTTGCAGATCCTGGGCATGGGTTGATTTCATAGGCCGCCTTCCTTGGATTAGGTCAATTTGATTCGGCAGCTGATAAGGTTATCTGTGTTAAGTCGCGAACCAGTGAAGCTTCCTCATCCCACCACCTGAAAAAATTTTTTCCGACATGAATGACATGGGCGGGCCAAATAATTTTGTAAGGAATTAAAAAAACGCCTCGACTGATAGGGCAGGAAGGCACTGTTGCTTGTCCTGATCACATATCAAACCCTTGGAGAATCCTTGATGAACAAAAAAACCTTATCCCTGACTTTGAGCAGCGCCCTGGCTTCGACATTGCTGAGCACAGCGCCCGCTATTCAAGCCGGCGAAAATCCGTTTGCGATGTCCAGCATTAACCAATCTCAACAATTGGCGGCCGCCGATGATAAATCCGCTGAAGGCGGTTGCAGCGGCAAAGTGGCTGAAGGTAAGTGCGGTGAAGGCAAATGCGGCGCCAACAAGATGAAAGGCGCCGAAGGCGGTTGCAGCGGCAAAATGCCGGAAGCCGGCTGTAGCGGCAAGATGACCGAAGGCGGTTGCGGCGCCAAAACCGAGTAGTAAGCCGGAGTAACCGCCGATGATCACCTCCAATCCATTTGGTCTGGCCGGCTCCGGTCTAGGATTGCGCCGCGCGCTGTTGCCGGCGCTACAAGCCGGTATGCCGGGCAACATCGATTTTTTCGAAGTCTCGCCGGAAAACTGGGTGGGCGTCGGCGGTCAGTTGGGCAAGCAGTTTCGCCGCCTGACCGAGCGCCATCGTTTCGTGGCGCACGGTCTGGCGTTGTCGCTGGGCGGTCCGGCACCGCTTGATACCGCGTTTTTAAGCGAGCTAAAACAGTTTCTCGCTCATCACGATTTTGCCTTGTACACCGAGCATCTGAGTTTTTGCAGCGACGAAGGACAGTTGTATGACTTATACCCAATTCCATTTACCAGTGAGGCGGTCAGGCATGTTGCCGGTCGCATTCGTCAGACTCAGGATATTCTCGAGCGGCACATCGCGCTGGAGAATGCCTCGTACTACCTTCAGCCGCCACAGGCGGAGATGGACGAGCTGACTTTCATCAACGCCGTATTGACCGAGGCTGATTGCCATCTGCACCTGGACGTCAACAACATATACGTCAACAGTGTCAATCACGGCTACGATCCGGTGGCGTTTTTGCGTGGCTTGCCGGGCGAGCGCATCGTCTACGGGCATGTCGCCGGCCATGATAGGGAGCCTTCCGGGTTGATTATCGACACCCACGGTCAGAACACTATCGAGCCGGTGTGGGACTTGCTGGCTGAAGCCTATCGCTGCTTTGGCGTGTTTCCGACTTTAGTTGAGCGCGATAGCAACATTCCGCCGCTGGCCGAATTGTTGACGGAAGTTGAGCGCATACGTGCCTTGCAAAAGCACCATCTATATTGCCGCAACGCGGATGACATCAAGGGGGCGGCCGCATGAACCAGACACCGCTATTTCAACAACAGCAACGGCAATTGTTGCATTACTTGCGTCAGCCGCAAACCACACAGATTCCCGCCGGCTTTGCGCCGGAACGCCTGGCCGTGTATGCCGATCTGCTCTACAACAAATTCGACGAAAGTCTGACGGCCTGCTTTCCAGCCATTCACCGTATCCTGTCGCCAGCTGACTGGCGGTCATTGCTGCTGGATTTCATCGCCGGACATCGCTGCCTGACCCCGTATTATCGGCAGATTCCTGATGAATTCGTGCAATATCTGCAACAGGAACGCGATCGAGCCGATGATTTACCCTTCCTGGCAGAGCTTGCGCACTTCGAGTGGATCGAACTGCAGCTGTCGATCGCCGAGAGTGAACCGATCACGATCACACCACTGACCCGCGAGCAATTACTATCCGGCACAATTGTTTTTGCGCCGGTCATGCAGTTGCTGCACTACCAGTGGCCGGTGCAGGACATCGGCCCTCACGCTCTGCCTACTGAACCGCCCGCTGCGACCACCCATATCCTCGGCTTTTGCGACAGCGACGAGCAGGTACGGTTCATCGCCCTCAATCCGGCCACGGCCTATTTGATCGAGCTGTTAAATAACGGCCTGACCGGCGAACAGGCCCTGCAGGCGATGAGAGGCGAGCTGACGAATGCGCAGTTTATAGAATTAACCCGATTCGGTCTGAATACACTGCTCGATTTACACCACCAAGGCGCTATCATCGGCGTCCGCCCCACAAGTCATCCGGAGCATTACTCATGAACAATCTGACGACATCCTACTATGGTAACCGCTCTGCCAACCTTATTTCATCCGGCATCCAACAGGTTTGTGCCTTACCGGGCAGGCTTTCCTGCTGGTTTGACCGCAACGCGCATGGCCTGGCGCCGGTTTTTCCGAGATTGCTGCTGGCTTATGAATTTGGCGAAGCCGGTCTGGAAAAGCTCAATGGTGAAAACTGGTTTGCCGATTTGAGCTTTCCATTTCCCTTCAATTTGCTAACTGCCGATGTCAATTGGACCCTGGCGACAGGCCTGGAGATCATCGCCCCGCTTGCGCTAATCCTGGGCTTTATGACCCGGTTCTTCAGCGCCGCATTGATGATGCTGACTATAGTGGCTATCGCCGCTGTGCACTGGCCTGTCGAATGGCATTCTCTGGTCGAGTTATGGAAAGGTTACGCTATCACAGACCAGGGTCACGGCAATTTCAAACTACCGCTAATGTACTTGTTGATGCTGACCACGTTATTGTTCAGCGGTGCCGGACGGTTGAGCATCGATGCCTGGCTGCGTTTTCGCTTATGCCAGGAGTTAGAACACGCCTGAAGTTAGCTGTCAGGCAGGCGAGCAACTGGATGCGAAATCCGGCCGACATCAAAGCATTGTTCAACAATACACCGGATCCGGTGCGGGCAACAGAGTTGCGAGAAAAAATGCTGCGGGACGGGCTTCCCATTTAATGCCCGTTGCTGACCTGAAATCGTTGCAGATAATGTAAACCGGCGTGGATGGATTGCAAGTCCTTACAGGTATATTGTGGGCACAAACCCATAGGGCATAAATGAATTCGCACCTACAATTCCCTGATTTATTCCATGCCCATTACTAATGGCAATTTATCAGAATGAAATTTTACGTATGGAATTATCTTTAGAATTCCGAAAGCGAAAAGTCGAGTCTAAATCGGCTATCGAAGAAAAAAGTGCTGTGTCAGTGCTGACAAGCAGCGGATTTGCATCCAGCAAAATGGCATGATTTGATTTTTGTAAGCTATCAAATACCAGGTCAAACGCCGCATTATCGATTGGTGATGCAGCAGCAATCTTTTTCATTGACGCATTCAATACCTCAAGTATTTTTGACTTGTAATCAGCTATCGGGGGATAGGCAATCCGCTCAAGGTGCCTTGCCTGACTGGCCCCTACCCAGCAGCGTCCCACCATAAAACAACGAAATTCCGCCCAGGGTGGAAAATCAATCCAGTTGCGCACGATGATGGCCATCGGATGATGGTAATCTAGCGCCATGCGCAGATCCGCGGCGCAGCGCTCAGAGCCTTCAAGGATGATCGCCAAGGCTTGTGCGCCATCACGAATGCACAGGCCGTTGTGCAAGGCGTATATAGAATCTTTAGGACTGCGTGAGCTTAAGCGGATAAAACAGGCCCGGTTTTGTTTAGCGATAACGGCATCAAGGCGATGGGCTAGATGGATCAAGGGCTGCGTCGAGGCGGGCGTGAACCAATGCCTGAAGCCCATAATCTGGGCGCCAAGAGCATTCATTTCGATCCGATCAACAGGAACAATGTCATAGCCTGGCGCCAAATCTCTCCAGGCTTTAGGCCAAGCATCAATGAAAGTGGTTTTGGCGGCAGAAAAATCATAAGGGGGTAACCAGGCAACTCGCTGGTTATTAGCCATAAACGCGTCGCACCCAGGCTTCTAGCGATTCACCTTCGTCCGGCTCTTCATGCAACGCCAACAGAAACTCCACAAAAGAATTGGCAACATCGGCGATATTGTCGTAGCCGGGAAGTTCACCTGCGCCAATATCAGCTTGATAGTCGCGCTGCCAGAAATAAATTTTGCCAAGGTTATAGTCCTTAATGCCAATTAAAAACTGACTGTCCCCAGGATTACACGCAAAGCACAGGCAATCTTGAGGAATACGGTGTTTGTAATCATTCCAGATACGCAAAAAGTCCATATCAGGGGAAGAGTTAATCTCAGCAAACTCCTGAAGGCTTGCAGCCGGTCCAATTCGAGCCGCTTCAGACCCTGGTTTCCAATACAAGCGTACCCAGGCTGATTTATTAAGCGGTATGCTGCTTGGGCGTGGCAAACCACCATTCCAGCGCAAATAATAACTGCGCAATTGTGCTGGAAGTTGCGTACCTAACTTTGCCTCAAGATCGTACAAATCCTTCTCGTTGATGGGTTCGCCAGGTTCTATTACATCAAAATTAATATTTTCAAGAACAAATTCAGCCATGGTTATTTCTAACTTAAATCTGGCGTTCAGTTTAAGGCAGTAATCGCTATTTTTCCGGGTAGACGCGCTTTACCCAGGCCTCAAGCGATTCACCCTCGTCCGGCTCTTCACGCAGCGCCAGCAGAAACTCCACAAAGGAATTGGCGACATCGGCGATATTGTCATAGCCGGGAAGTTCGCCTGCGCCGATGTCAGCTTGATAAGAACGTTCCCAAAAATAGATCTTGCCGAGGTTATAGTCCTTAATGCCAATTAAAAATTGACTACCCCCAGGATCGCGTGCAAAGCACAGACAATCTTGAGGAATACGGTGCTTGAAGTCATTCCAGGTATCAAGAAAATCGGTCCCGGGGATAGAAGAGTTAATTTTATACAAGCCTTGGAAGCTGGTAGCTGGGCCAACATGGGCTGCCTCAGCCCCTTCTTTCCAGTATAAACGAACCCAAACAGACTTATCCTCGGGGGTACTACTAGGAAGTGGTATACCACCATTCCAACGGAGATAATAACTGCGCAGTTGTGAGGGTAGCTGCGTACCTAACTTTGCCTCAAGATCGCTCAAATCTTTTTCGCTGATAGGTTCACCTGGAATTTCCACGTCAAAGCTAATGTTTTCAAGCACAAAGTCAACCATTTTTTCATTCTCCTAAAATTGCGTATCTTTTTTATAATTGTCTTTGCCAGAAACGATGCTTTCTCCACCAATATGTGCTGCACCTGATTCGGCTTTGTTGTGAACATCCGTTCTTACAAGCTGCATTGTTGCACCGTCTTCACAATGATGCCAAGTGTAGCCTTCAGGTGCATCTAACCCTCTGCCAGGCCATTTTTTATCTCCGAGCTTATCTTGCATAGCTTTTCTGGCCGCAGCAAAATCCGATTTATCTCCCTTCATTTCAATTTCAACTTTGCCTTCTCCTTTGGGATAAATCGAAGGAGGGTTGCTAGTCGAGAAATCCGGATAACCTTCCTTGTAATCCAGAGACACAGAGCCATTATCCGAAGTCCAGCGTGAATTGCCTTTTTCGCCTAAATTGCCTTTTGCGTCTGTCCACTTTCCCGACGTTGGCAACTGTGTCCCATATTGTTTAGGTTTTGGACATGTCGCACACTTCATTTTTTTTGCATATTTCTCAGTCGCTTCCTTGGCACGCCTGGCACGTTCAGCCGCTGCCGCCATTTTGCGTTGAGCAATACGAGCTGCGGCACTTTTGTAATGGTCGATGGTTTTTGCCAGCGCGGCGGCCTTTTTTTCGATATCCGCAATCGTTTCGGTTGTGCGGATAATTTTTACCGGTTTGGCTACGGCATCGCCCAGATAAGGCACGAAGCTGACACCGGACAGAAAAGCCCCCAGCCAATCACCTTCCGCAACACTCATGCCTAACGATACCGTATCTGCTGTGGGTGACGGATCAGCGATGCCGGCAATATCAGCAGTAGTTTTGGTTGTTTGCCATTCCTTGCTCTGGGTCAGTTCGGCAAGTTCCGTTTCAGCTTTTTTGAGAGATGTAACAGTATCGTCTTCAATGCGATTTAAGTATTGCCCCATCGCTTAGTTCCCTGCCTGATCATTATTACCCGATTCAATCCAGGCATTGGCGTCGTAAAACTTGGGGTGAGCAGCGCGTTCCCAGGCCGCATTAAGCTCGGGCGTATCGGCAAACAGCGCTTCCCAGCGTTCAGAAGGACTGAGCCGTGTGTCAGTTAAAAGCTTTTGCAAAACCGGTTCTTCATCGAAGTTGGGGGCTATTTCAAACATTACGCTGACAAAGCCCATCACCTGTTCATCTTTAGTCAAGCCGTATTTCCTGGCACGGGCGATAGCGACCCTGATCTGTTCCCTGATCAAACGCGGCGGAATGCCCCGTATTTCATCGGGCATGGTTTCAGCAATGAAATCCAACAAGTGGTCGATAAAGCGTTCGGGATCATGCTGTAAGAATTGATCAAACTGGTTTGGCCTAATAGTAAACATGTATTTTCTCCTCAGCCTCCGATCATCACCGTAGGGCACCCTCCCGCAATCACCCCGCCATGCGCGGTCATATCGCCCATTCTGGCGGCGGGCATACCGCCGATCATGACGGTGGCGGAGCCTTGCGCGATAGTGTCGGGCGGTCCCACGCAAACGCACATGTCGCCGACCCGGGCGGCGGGCATGTAGCCGATCATCACGGTGGAACAACCGGCGGCAACGGGGCCGCCGACATGCGGCACGGTGCCGGTGACCATGGGACAGGTATGCATATCGGTAACTCTGGCGGCGGGGGGCATAGACACTCCTTTATGGTTAATTGAAATTTTGAAGATCCGCGATGGACCTCACATCCTCAGGCCTTATCGACAATAACTTGCATCTGATCCAAAAAAAAGCGGGCCAGACGCTCGCCATCGTCTGTTTCGGCGAACCAGGTTTTGACCGGCCCGAAGAACGTCTCAGCCTGCGCGGCATCGCAGCTCGGCAGGAAAGCGCTCAGCACGCGCGGATCGTAATAGCGGAACAACAGGGATTTATGGCTTTCCGCGTCATAGACCATATTCAGCTTGCGCAAATGCCGGTGCAGGGTGCGAAAGTCGCAGCCGGCGACCGCGAATATGCACCAATGCCTGCCCCACCCCCTGGCCGTAAGCCATTCGGTAAACGGCGTGTCCGGTTCCAGGCGGGCCAGATAAGGCGCGCATTCGGCGATATCCGGAGCCAGTTCGCCGCGGTACAGGCAAGCGAATTCGGGGCGATCGCCATACAGATGATCCAGCAGCGCCGGATTGGATGCGCCGTCCAGGACCGCGTAGGCTTGCAGACCGGGGCTGGAAAACAACTGGCGAACCAGATTTTTCTGTAATATTTCCGTTCTGTCGGATTTGATAGTCATGCCCGGAAACCTCAGGATTTATTGGCGCTGGCAGCGGCCGCGCACTTTTCGCAATACGGGGCGCCATTTTGCGCCGCCGTCTTCAAGACCATGGCGGAGGGGCCGTAAGCGACCGGCTTGGGCGGCCGCGAGGCGGCTTTGACGTCGTCGACCTGGCCGGCTTTGTCCTGGTCCGCTTCCTTGGGCAATTTAGGCACATCCGGGGAACTGCCTGAACCTGAACCGGCCGACCCGCCGCTGTTGATCAGCACCGGCGTACCGGAGATCGTCACCCCCGAAGGCCCGACGACGATGAAACCGCCGCCGGCTTTCAGGGTAATGCTCATGCCGGCTTCGATGACGACGTTCATGCCGGCTTTTAAATGGATTTCCTGGCCGGCATCGAGCGCGTGCTTCATGCCCACTTTTTCCTGCATGTCCTGGTCGGCCTTGATGGAA
This sequence comes from Methylobacter sp. BBA5.1, assembly GCF_000746145.1. NCBI lineage: Bacteria > Pseudomonadati > Pseudomonadota > Gammaproteobacteria > Methylococcales > Methylococcaceae > Methylobacter > Methylobacter sp. BBA5.1. Next base: position 13,915 of record NZ_JQKS01000046.1, on the reverse strand, counting down.
ATGGTGCCGGTGACCGCAGCGTTGCTGTCGCCCTTGACCGTTGAGTGCCGATCGCCGTCGATTTGTTCCATCAGGTCTTTTTTAACGATTGAATGCCGGTCGTTGCCGACCCATTCCAGGCTATCGTTTTTAACGCGAACATCCAGATTCCGCTCGGCATGGATAAATACCTGCTCCTCGCCTTTTTTATCGTCGAAGCGCAGTTCGTTGAATCCGTCGCCGCCCTTGGTGGAGTTGGTCTTGATCGTGCTGATGTGGGCATTATCGGGCAGTTTATACGGCGGCATCGCGCCATCGTTGTAAACCCGACCGCTAATGATGGGCTGGTCGGGATCGCCTTCCAGAAAATCGACGAGCACTTCCTGGCCGATGCGAGGCAGAGCGATCATGCCCCAGTTTTTCCCCGCCCACGGCTGCGAAACCCGCACCCAGCAGGAGCTGTTTTCATCGGCTTTGCCATAGCGGTCCCAGTGAAACTGCACTTTAACCCGGCCATACTTGTCGGTATAGATTTCCTCGCCGGCGGGCCCCACCACTACAGCGGTCTGCGCGCCATGAACAAAAGGCTTGGGCGTGCCGCGCGGGGAGCGGAAAGGCCGTTTGTTATCCTGAACGGTAAAGCCGCAATCAAAGAGTTTCTCTTCGCCGGCGGCACTGGAACCGGAAGAGTATTCGTCCAGCAGCAGACGGTAGTCGGCCGAAATCACCAGGTACTCGCGGTTCTGGTCCTTGCGCGGGCATTCCTGCAGCTTGAACCGGTAACCGACGGACAGGCCCCTGGCATTGCATTTGCCCTCGCAACGTTCGAAGCGGGCGTGCTGTTCCTCGATGCGCAGGCGAACAAAATTATCGCCGGCACTGGTTTCGGTATAGCGGCCGGGGTAATCGAAGAATTCATACTCGGCTCGGGCGTGGGGTTCCTTGAGCACCGATTTGACTCGCAGATTGGCTTTAGGCTTCTTGAAATCGTAATCGGTAAGTTCATAGGCACCCGGCTGAACTTCGTGCGTAAATGCCCAGGCATGAATGTGATCCTTGCGGGAACGGTCCGTTTTGCCGGTTTCGACATGATAGGGGATGTTCTCATAGCCGGGAAACGGGTCGTGGGCATTGCTGGAGTCGGCTAACACCAGGTAATGCTTGTCTTTTTCATGAGTAAAGTAATAGTAAATCCCCTCTTCTTCCATCAACCGACTGACAAAGTTGAAGTCCGTCTCGCGGTACTGCACACAATATTCGCGGCTGGCATAACTACCGCTCAGCTTTTCCTTGAAGTCGCTGAAACCATGCTCATGAAAAACCTGCTTGATGATGTCGGGGACGGATTGATTCTGGAATATCCGACAGTTGGAGGTGCGGGTGAGAAACCATAGCCATGGCCGGACTGTGACCAGATAACGGGCAAAGACATTGAGATCGCCGTATTGGCCAAACCGGCTGACATAGCCATTGAAGTAACGCCAACTGCCGTCCTCCAACTGTATCCGGGTGGTGATCATTTCACCCAGTAAATTGTCGGGATCGATGGCCCGATCTTCGCTCACCAGTTCAAGACGGTACTCGAACGGCTCGCTCAATCCCTCCCGGCCGAGCATTTGGTAAAACAACAGGGTATCTTCGGCTAGCGATGCAGTAAATACCTGGATCTTGCGGTTTTTTTGTGTAACTGCCATGTTTTGTTTCCTGGAACTAAAGTTCATTCAACACTGAGCGTCAGGCATAAGCGTCCGATACACCTTGCATCGGCAATACCTTTCTCTGAATGAGGTAAATATTAAAAAGCTGCCAAAAGTTAATGCAACCGATTTAGCGTACTTTGCGTCTTCCCTGCTCCGCCACCGTCACGGAACGCCAGGGAGCATAGTGCTCAGTCAGCCTTGTTCTGACGAATAAAATTTTCAGAGTGCGAATACCCTAAAGGGCACAAGTACCCATAGGGCATAAATAAATTCGCACCTACAATTTAACCGTCATAATTAAATTGACTGACTACTAACGTTACAAGGCGTTGTTCGCAGGTGATTCGCGCAGGCCAATTAACTCGCTTGTCACCCTCATACGGGCATTTTCCGGGAGTTTGCAAAGGCATGCCTGTCACCTCATTTTCAATATCTGCTGCTTCAACGTCAGCAGGCTGTCTTTTTCAGGCAGCACCGCCAGTCCTTCTTCAACTTTTGCCAGGCTTTCATCAAACTTTTGCTGATCAAATAGCGTGATCGCCTGTTCTTCCATCCAGTCAGCGATCTTCTCCAGCCCCTGCTGTGCTTCCTGGTTATCGGGATCAATGGACAGCGCCTGACGATAAGTCCATAAGGCATTGCTGCCTGAAGGCGCGGTAATGTAGCCGACTTCAAAATGAATTTGCGCCAGTTCGAGCAGATTTTTAACCTGAAGCTGCTGCTCCGGCGTCAGTTCAACAACTTCAGGCTCCGGGGCCAACTGAACCGCCTCGGTCATCGGGCCTGCTTCGGCCACTATGGGCTCCGGGAGTTGCTCCATCGCTGCCGGCTCCGGAAGTTGCTCCGCCACCGCCGGCTCCGGGAGCTGTTCCATCACTGCCGGCTCCGTATCCCTACTCTGATAAACATAGACAGACCCTCCCGCAACCGCGACAAACGCCGCAATCCTTGCCGTTCTGATAATATTCGGCCAGGGCGATTTAGGCTCTATTTCCTCAAGGAATTGCGTGATGGAAACGGTTCTATGCTCTCTTTTCAGCTCCAGGGCATGCGCTAAGGCATTAAATTGCCTGCGTTTCAGCCCCGGAATCGCCGGCGGCTGCAGATTGACTTCCAGCGCTTTCTGGGCGGACAGTTTGGCGAAAGGGTGTTTGCCGGCCAGCAATTCGTAGCTGATACAAGCCAACGCGTAAATATCGTCGCGCGGATCGGGCTCGCGGTTTTCAAACATTTCCAGGCTGGCGTAAGCCGGCGTCAATGCACCCAGGTCGCGGGCATTGAAAACCGTCTTGTCGTGACTGTGCCGGTCCGATCTTACCGATGCACAGGCGATGCCGAAATCCAGCACCTTGATTTCGCCGCTGTCGGTGATGAAGATGTTGCAGGGTTTGAAATCCGAATGGATGATGTTCTTTTTATGCGCATAACCCAACACCGATGCCAACTTTTCGATAATAGGCCAGGCTTTATCGAACGGAATGCCGCCCTGGGGGGCGATTTCGTGTATGTATTGAGAAAGCGATTGTCCTTCCAGAATCTCCATGACCATAAAAATATTGCTACCGTCACGATCGAAATCGTAAACGTTGACAATATTCGGATGGGCCAGCATCTGCGATTTTTTCGTTTCGCGCTGGAGTGCAACGAACAGTTCGGGATTATCCCTGAATTCCTCGTTCAACACTTTCAACGCAACATCGGTCTGCTGGTCCTGCGCTTCCTGGCGGCGCAGATCGGTCGCCCTGAACACGGTACCCATGCCGCCGCTGCCTAGCACCTCCTTGAGCACGAAGCGATTGTTCAGTATCGAACCCACTTTTAACAGTTTGAATTTTTCTTCCTTGTGAATCTCTCTGTAAGTGGCCGTGGTGACTGCTGCAGCCTCATTATCGGCCGCAGCCGTCTTTTTTACCGGTTGCGTCAGAACCGTCGCATCATCATCCCGCTCAAGCGCATGCTTTGATGCGCCTGACGCGCCGGATGGTCCGCGGCCTGTTCCGGCAGGCGCGATTTGTGTGGCGTCATAAGCTAAATCATCTGCATTCATTGTGCCTGTATCCCTAAACCAAACGAAAAAGTTGTTTACTTTTCAAATAATGCATATCTGCTCAACCCTCCGGTACGAAAAAGAATGGACTGCTTTCGTGTCCGGCGTACTGCAAGGCTGAATAATGCGGACTTTGTTGTTGATCGGCTTGTGGCCCGGCTTGCTTGACTATGCCGGAGACGAATCTGAACAGCTCATAGTCCTTGAGCAAACCGTTATTGGCTTCCAATGTTTTAAGAAAGGCATTGGCGAATACTGAATGGCCGCTGTCCGCATCCGGGACCGGTTTGTCCCCCCCTGAAGTGATGATGGTTCTGGCTTTTCGATTATTCATGAATTCCATCCATTTCTCGCGTCTTTTTTCGGACATGCCTTCCGGCAGGCGCACGATTGACCTTTTACTCATGAGATCGGAATAACATGAATCAGCGACGACCAGGATATGCCTGGCCGGAAACGCGCCCAAATACTGGGAAATATGATGACTGGACAGCCAAGTGGCGCTATTGCCCGTTTCCGCATCGGCGGGCAGCCAGTAGGCGCTTTGATCGTTCACATCGATCTTGCCGTGGCCGGCGTAATAAATCAGCAGATTATCCTTTTTGGTCAGCGTTTGGCTCAATTCATCAAAAGCCGCCATGATCCGACGCCGGTTGGCGTTAATCAGCAGCGTGGTTTTATAGCCGTAACGCGTCCGCAGCATGTCGTCGACCGCTTTCGCGTCATTTACCGACGTTGCCAGCGCCGGCAGTTGCTCATAGTCATTATTGCCGATGATCAGCGCATAAAACTGGCCGAAATCGACGGACGGGTAGGATTCTGAACGGGTCTTGACAGGCAAGGCTGGTTCATCGGCGGCCATGTCCTGATTTTTAGCCAGCAAATTAAAAGTTCTGAAGTAGCGTTTGCCCTGTTTATCGGTCGTCTCGATCCTGACCGGCGTCAAGGCGCTTGCAAGCGCGATACGGGAAAGGAATGAGCCGTCGTCGCCGACCGGTATCACTTGGTTATTGATGCGCAGCGTTTTCAAATTGCCGACAGCCGCGATCTTGCCGGCAACTTTTTTACTGCGGACGTCAGTCTTTAACTGATAGCCGGGCTCGCCGCTAATCAGCGTCAACGACGGGTCGCTAATATCAATGAGCGGAGCGTTTTCAAGGCTTGCGAGGGTCCGCCGTTCTTGTTCGATCGACTCTTTCAATTCCTTGATCTGCTGCGCCTGGACCAATAGCTCGGCCTTATCCTGTTTGAGTTTGTCAGTTTGCGGCGCCTTGCTTTCAATGCCGCTCATGTCCTTCTTGATGCGGGCAAATGTGTCGTGGTATTCCGACTCCAGCGCTTTCAGCCGTGCTTGCATCTGTTCCAGTTTTTGCCTGGATTGCGCCATCTGTTGCAGATGGCCGGAATCAGACGCGCCATTTCCAATCTTGTGCCGCCGTTGCTTTTTAGGGGTATCGGACACGGTCGCTTCGGTCACCGATGCATACCGCAGGCCCGAATTCGCAAGCCCTGATGCCTGGCGATACCATTTCAATGCAGTGCGAAGACTTTTCCTTACGCCCAGTCCTTGTTCGTAAAGATGGCCGAGGTTAACCTGAGCCCTGGAATTCCCCTGCTTAGCCGCCTTTAAATACCATTGGGCCGCGAGCGCGGGGTCGGCCGTTCCCCCCAAGCCTTTTTCGTAAATCTCGCCCAGTATCGCCTGAGCCTCGGCATCCCCCGATTGCGCCTGCGCCTCCCACACTTTTAAAGCCGATTCAACATCGGCGCGATCATAAGCCACATATTCGCCGCCATGATTTTCGCATTCGCCTGCTGTGGTTTTGACGGGACGGCGGCTCAAGGCGTCGGTCACCTGTGTGCCGAGTCTGCGGACATATGCCGGCAGTAGACAATCGACCACGAACAGCGTATGGATATCCGGCGGCGGTGGGCCTATCACCTTGGAATGATTGAGATCAATAACGGGGGGGTCGACCTGGCAGCCGATCAGCAAGGTAAAAAACAAGGACAGAAAAAAATACTTCGGCGTTGCAGTCCGTAGAAAACAGACGGCGGAAGGAGGTGTTTTCCTTGTAAAAATCATTTTTAATGGCTCCCTAGGTATTGGCGATTGGCTCGCCTTAATAATAAATCCTGGCGAGACAGGATTTTTTGTAACTTAAATTTTCAGGACTCACGCAGTTTGCTTGTTCAACCGTCGAAGCAAGCGGATCTAAACCTGTGGGGGCGATTTTAGTCGCCCATTGCAGACCCAAGAGGCGACTGCCAACAATAGGTGCTTTAGGCGAAGTCGCCCCCACAGGTTTGCGTAAGTCCTGATTTTGTGTAACTTTGCTGAAAATTTGAAGATTCCCCAAAAATATTCGGCTCTGCACTTTATTTATATTTCCGGCCCGACTGTAGCTGTAGTGTTATAGTTCACGACGGCAACAGAGAGGCATATAGGTCATTTAACGGCTGTTAACGACCTCCCCGACCGGAAGGCTGGAAATTCCTGATTGTCGTCTGTCAAGTTCTTGTTTCATGGGTGTGCTTTGGCTGGCTATAAAGGCCTTGGTCCGATTCCTCGTTTTTTTAGCTCTCTAACGACTCCTGTAAGTATCGCCAGTCCGTGTTCAGGATGTTTCTTATGGCATGCGCGCCGCAACAAGGCTTAACTCTGCATGCCGTGCAAGTCCGTGAACGCGTGCATAAGATATGTTCACAAACTGAACCGTGCTTGTTTGACGGACAATGCTTGTCGATTCGCATAAAAAATCCGTCCTAAACCGGCCTTGCAAGCCAATGGCCGGGCTTCTCGATTATTAATGGTTTTTTGTCGAGACGGTGGCTCTTGATCGCCAGCCAAGTTGTGAGCTTGTGCGGCCAATCATGGCGACGGGCCCCGGCCTTCAGGTGAATTCCAGCAACATTGGAACCGGACATTAGCGCGTTTATTCGCCCCCTCTGGCGGCGTCGCCAGGCTGCAATGAGCGCAAGCCGGCCTTCGTCCCGCTTTATGCAGGGGTGTGGGATTGGGGATTTTCTCTCCATTATATTTTTCTCTCCATTGTTCGGAATGGCCGTATCCTTAACCCTGAATCAATTTCGGGCCATCTTGCGGATAATCGGCAATGGCTTGGAACTGGCTTTGATGAAATAACGCCCGCCCACCGCCGATCGAGACCGGATTATACATGCACCGCGCACTGCCTGACGCCTGCTCCCCCAGGATAGTTTCCCGGCCCGCCGTAAGATAAAAGCCACTGCGGCAGAGACGTTGCACAGTATTATAATGTGCTGATTATTATAGTGCTTCAAAGCGTTTCATTCTAGAGTATGAGCTGTATCTTTTTGACCTTGAGCCGATATCAAGGCTGCGCTATACAGGAACACGATCAGCACTCCCCAGAAAATCATGCCCATGGCCGTCAAGGTAACTGACGCCGGCCACATGCCCGTACGCGGCTCTATTGACGACATCCTCTTGCCCGACTCGTCGAAATATCGAGTACCGCACCCGGCGCAAACCGCCTGACCTCGATCTGCCGGATTCCTTGGCACAAAATGCCCATGAGTTTTTTCTCACCCCCAACTGGTAAAGGACCAGGCGGCGCTGTTAATTTTTCAAGTATAGCTATGTTTCCCGTCCTTACCAATTGAGTCGATGCCTGAGGTTGTCCCGACGAGTGAATTCAAACCGGCAACTGCGTTACATCATTTACATGGACTAAACACATCTTCGTGGGCAATGCATCTTAAAAATTACTTATAAAATCATTGGGTTTCTGAAAAACTGATCATTTTCACTCACTTTGGCCTGCTTTGCGGCAGGAGCGCTTGACAATGCCAGGGGGCGGTTATAATGTCGTGTCGAATTCTTAAAGCCCGTTAAATCTCTTACTCCTCTCAACGCTACAATCGATAGTATCAAGGAGACGAATATGGCACCGACCTGTTCACCGCAAGCGGCTTTTGTCGATTTCAGCAAGCTATTCATAAGCGTATTTCTAGGCAGTTGGTTCACGCTGGCCCTGGCTCAGGATGATGCCCCCAAGCGCACGCGCGCCGATGCAGTAGCCGAGGCGCAAACGCCGAAGTCGGTGCCTGTCGAGCGGCCCGAGCAGAAGAAAAGCCAGCATGACCGCTCGGACGTTTTCAATGCCACCAAGGCCAGTCCCTCCTCGCCGGTCTTCGAGGACCAACCGAAGCAAGGCAAAGTCTCGGGATTCGATTTTTACAGGGATCCGCTGAACGCCGATGAACCGTTCCAGCAACCTACCGCCATCATGCAGAAGGAGATCGATAATAAGTCTTCCGTAATGTCGGCTCAGCGTCAATTACTGGAGCGCCGGTATAACCTCAAGCCAAAATTCGACCCGGCAGCCAAGATGTCCCGGGGCAAGCCCTTGGTAGTAGGCCCTACCGCCAAACTGGCCGACGGCATGAATTGGGATGAGCTGGCGTCGCTGGCCCCTGAAGAAATCAAACAGCGTGGGATTTTTCCCTATCCTTCACTGCCGCATCCGTTGCAGTCCAATGGCGGCCAGGTTTTCCCCCAGATGCAGATCAAGATGTTCCCGCGGCTCGAGCGCTTCGATGTGGAGTTTGACCTGCCCGAGGCGTTTCTTCCGGAGTTTCCGCCCGCCATTTTCCTGCACAACCGTCCCGAACTGGGCGATGTATCGCGCGGGGAAGTGGTCTCGATCAATAACTTCTATCGGTTGTTCAAGGATATCCTGACGCCGGTACAGCTCAACGGGCTGCAGTTTCTGCTGACGCCGTTTCCGCAGGAAGAATTCAATCCGACCGACGATCGCAAGAGCGTCCAGCCCAGCCTCGGCGTCACCTGCTTCGATTGCCATGTCAACGGCCATACCACCGGGCAATTCCACCTGAATCCGGACGATCGGCCACAGGAACGGCGCTTCCGGCTGGATACCACAAGCCTCCGGGGAATGTTCAACCAGCAGATCCACGGTTCCAAGCGCAGTCTGCGCTCGGTCGAGGACTTCACCGAATTCGAGTTCCGCACCGCCTACTTCAACGGCGATCCAATCCACGCCATGAAAAAGGGCTTCCCGATCCTCGATCGCATTCATGTCAGCCACATGGCGCAGATGCAGAATATGCTCGATTTTCCTCCAGCGCCCAAGCTCGACCCTTCAACTGGCCGGCTCGATCCCGCCAAAGCGACCGAGAGCGAGTTACGGGGCGAGAAAATCTTCTTCGGCAAGGGCCAGTGCAGCAGCTGCCATATGCCGCCGACCTATCTGGACCATCAGATGCACGATCTGCATCTTGAGCGTTTTTTGAAGAACGAGCCCGGCGACGGCGCGATCAAGACCTTTACCTTACGCGGCATCAAGGAAAGCCCGCCCTATCTGCATGATGGCCGGGCCCTGACGCTGGAAGATACGGTGGAGTTTTTTAATCTCGTGCTGCAGCTTAAACTTGCGCCCCAGGAGAAGCAGGACCTGGTCGCGTTTATGCGCCAACTGTAGCTGGCCGCAAAAGCCCCGTTTATTTACCGGGGCCCGCATCGGGAAGCGTTAAACCGGCCAATTCAGCTGAGAACAGACAAGGCCGGCTGTCTCAGCTTTAACCGAATTTGAATCTGGCCTTCACTCAGCCCTTTCCAGTGCGGGAGGCGCGGCTTTGAACAGTTCCGCCGCCAGCTCAATTTGAGACGTGAGTTGTGGTATCTCAGGAATTTTCCAGGCTTTTCCTATAACCCGGGCCAATAAATTATTCAACCAGGGACGGTCTGATTGCGCATGATGAATGATAAACCGATACGATTCCCCATCATGAAAAACAGCAAAATCCTCCAGACAAATATCTATCGTATTTTCTTCGCCGTAGAGCCTTGTTTGGGCGTAGATTTTTCGTGCGTCGACGTCAAACTTAAAGGCGGTTAATTCTGCAATGCCTTTAAGGATTTTATTTGAGACCCAAACGATCAATATGTTGGGCGTCAGCTTTATGGCTATTTTTAATAAACTCGATTTAATGCTCATTTTTTTCGTTAATCGCTAAAAGGTAAGAGGAATCATTGACCGGTCCGTTTTATCGCTGCCGGCGGGCAAACATGCCATACGGATTGACACGCCCATGCCTGAAACGGATTTGCAAATGGGCCGTTACATTATCCGTTAATTTAAACCGCGTCTATTGCGACGACCGCCAATCCGGTGAAAGGCGCATAACCATTCTTACAAACTATCGTATATTATCTCTTCCGGCACTGGAACCTGATGTCCTTTTCCATACATGCACTGGATATAGCCGATGTCATAACCTTGTTGGCCTTCCTCTTTGGAATCGGGCTCTTTTTGCGACGCGGTAATCAGTTTATAGGCGTATTGCCTGCATATCACATCGTCAGCCTGGAACTGACTAAAATCTTTAGTGCCGTCGGGCAGCACCAACACACTGGGACCCGCCGGTAGTGTAGAGCACGAGCTGAGTATAAAGACCAGCACTAAGGATTTTAAAATCCGCAACATTTTGGAAACCCTCCGTTAAGGATCGATCGTTTGCATGGGCATTGGCTGCGCCATTATTTCCTAATTCACAGACGAGGTACAGCATATACTTGGAAGATGCGGTTTATTCGGATTAGCCCCGCAACCTGAGGATCACGTGCGTATACAAGAGCCTCAATGTCAGCGACGTCCCCGCCCGCCATAACTTCCGCTACCGCCCCGACTACGGCTGCCTCCAAATTTGCGGCCACCGCCCCAGCTACGACTACCCCCAAACTTGCGGCTGCCGCCCCAGCTACGACTGCCCCCGAACCTGCGGCTGCGTTCCCAATTACGTCGACCATCCCAACCGTAACCTCTGCGATCATATCTGTAAGACCGATAAGGCCTATAGCCAGACCGATAACCAGGCCTGTAGCCACGATAATAAGGACGATATCTGTAATAGCCGTAGGGCCAGTAACCGTAGGTAAAGCCGTAATAAGGCCCGTTGCCATAAAATCCTACCGAATGCCCATAAGGATGAGCGTAGATAGCGCAGCTTTGAATCACCAGGGCAAACCCGATTATGGCCAATGAAGATAGTATTCGCTTTTTCATCATTGCCTCACTCTGCGGGCGAATGGGGTTAAGTCGGGAAGACGGGCATTTGCCCTGCCGATGGTTTAAAAGGCGGAGCGCCATTCTCACCGCCTTGCCCGCGAGATACTGTCGAGGCCAAGCACAAGTTGACGAAAAGAGCATTTGAAACGCGTATGACGTGTCGTTTGAAGCCATGTGAGAACATGATTGACACACCTTTTCCTGAAATAAAGATTTCGACTATGCGATCAAATTGTCGTTCAATACCCTGGGGAAATCCATCATGAGGATTGGGTTGAAAAGCAACTTCCCGATGTCAACTTTCAGGATGGACTCATTTCTTGCCGGCCACGGTTATTGCAGCCTCGTGGAAGCGATGCGCCTCCTGTCGTCGGCACATCCTATGCTTAAAACAGAGAGGTTATTTTACGAGCGAATCCTGAAGCGTCCGGCTTCATCAACATCGTGAAGCGGCTTGAGCTGCCCGGTCCTGTTCATTTCACACGCACCAGCTCTCGCCAATCGGTCGTATAGCGGCCGGAGAGCCGTTCCACTTTTGACTGCCAGGATTTATCAAAGCCGGTGGCCGCCACCGCAATGCCTTTCGGAAACCGGCGGTTGATCCGGTCCATCATGTCCATGAGCGCACGGCTATCGGCCTTTCCGCGGGGCGTGAAATCGAACAGATCCCGCTGCTCCGATACAGAGGCCGGCTGGATATGGCTTAACTGTATGCCACACTTGTGGTAGCGATAACCGGTCCTGAATATCGCCTTTAACAACCGGTGCGCCTCACTGACGATCATACGCGTGTCCTGCGTGGCCGAAGGCAACATCATCCCTGCCGAGCGCTGATATTGCGGCTCGGCGGGATTGAATGGATTAGTGCGGATGAACACGCTGATGTGGCCGGCCACTGAGTGCTGGCTGCGAAGCTTTTCGGCGGCCCGACTGCAAAACTCGGCCAAGGCTTCGGATAATTCCCGATATTCCGTCAGTCGGCGGCTGAAGCTGCGCGAACAGATGATCTGCTGCCTGTCCGGTGCGATTTCCTCCAGCGCCAGGCATGGGATGCCGTTCAACTCCAGCACGATTCTGGCTACGATAATATTGAACCGCGCCTGTATGCGCTCAGCCTGCTGACAGGCCAGATCCCGGACGGTGACAATGCCCATTTGGTTTAAGCGGCCGGCAGTGCGCGAACCAATACCCCAGACCTCACTAACGGGCACGATGCGCATGAGTTTTTCCCGCCGCGCCGGATCCGACAGGTCCAGCACACCGCCGGTCCGCGACCAGCGTTTCGCGGCAAAATTAGCCAATTTTGCCAGTGTTTTCGTCGGCCCCATGCCGACACAGACCGGGATGCCGGTGGAGCGCTGCACGGTGGCCCGCAGGCGCTGGCCGTACACGGCAGGATCTTCCTGACACGCGCCGGTCAAATCCAGGAAAGCCTCATCGATCGAATACACCTCAATGCTCGGGGCAAATTCCTCCAGCAGCGACATCACCCGGGACGACATATCCGCATACAGGGCGTAATTGGACGAAAACAGCTGGATGTTGTGCTTATTGATTAGAACCTGAATCTGGTACACCGGCGTGCCCGTTTTGATCCCCAAGTCTTTGACTTCCTGGCTGCGGGAGACGATACATCCATCGTTATTGCTGAGCACGGCCACCGGCCTGTTCCACAAATCCGGCCGGAACAGGCGTTCGCACGAGACATAGAAATTGTTGCAATCGACCAGGGCCAGCAGCGGTGTCATCACAGGGGATGAATCACGGCCGTAACCACGCCCCAGATCACCAGTTCCAGGCCTTCGTTGACGGGGATATCGGCATACAATGGATTTTCGGCCGCCAGCAGCCATTGCCCGGCCCGTTGTTCAAGACGCTTGACGGTCAGAGCCCCGTTCAAGGCGCAGATAACCACCTTGCCGGCTACCGGCTCCAGGGAGCGGTCCACGACCAGGATGTCGTTCGGATGAATGCCGGCGCCCAGCATCGATTCGCCTTCGGCCCTGACAAAAAAGGTAGCAGCCGGCTTTTTGACCAGCAGCTCGTTCAGATCCAGTGTCTTCTCGATGTAATCATCGGCCGGCGAGGGAAAGCCCGCCGCCACCTTGCCGCCCGGCATTGGCAGCGGCAACCGTTGCCCGCGGACAGGACGCCAGAGATCAGTTGCATGTATTCCAATAAGTGATTGATCCATAATGCGCTCGAAAAAAGATGGTTATTCTTGTTCTCTTTTTGTTCTCTTTCTCTGGCATTCTAGGCATTTTTTGCTGAACTGACAAAAATAAATCACAGGCGCGGCACTGACCAAAATGGGGACATGATCCTTGCTCACTACGCTTTATAATCCGTATCTCAACCACCTTTGCGGGTCTGGCGCTACAACTCTCCCAGGATCCCCCTGTGTCAGGATAGCGCCGTAGGTCGGGTTAGCGCAGCGTAACCCGACACTTTCCTGCCCCGATGCGCCCACTTGGCTCCGATCTGTCGGGTTACGCCAAGGGCTAACCCGACCTACGATTACGGTTTCGTTGTGCTGGTGCTGTTTATTCATGACCTACACCTTCAAGATCAATGCCGTCTCGCCCCCAATCGGGCGGATATATGCCTGCTTCAACATAACGGCGAAAACTGGAATACGGCCAATCGATTGGCGATGACGCCAATCGATGTTTGACCGGATTGTAATGGATGTAATCGACATGGCGCTGAAAATCGGTTTCGTCACGTATCACATGCTCCCAATAACGGTGTTGCCAAACCGCCTGTTCGCCTCGCGATTGGCGAGAGGCGTTGCGGTATTGCCGCAACGCCGGATCGCAATGTTTGGTAAACCCGGTTTTGATCAATCTCCAACGGGTAGCGTAATCGCTGTCGCCGGACGGCAATGTCCATAGGCAATGTAAATGATCCGGCATTACTACCATCGCGTCGATCTCGAACGGGCGGGATTTGCGTACATTGCGAAATGCGTCGCGCAGGACTTCGACCATTGCTGCATTGTTAAACACCGGCCTGCGTTTTTCCGTGACTACGGTAAAGAAATAACTCCCTCCTGGGATGAATACGCGTCGGTATTGCATGATTATTGTCCGGTTACACTATCGCTAAAATTATTC
>NZ_JQKS01000045.1:0-29410 GCF_000746145.1 Methylobacter sp. BBA5.1 | reverse complement strand
GGAAATCAGCGCGTTGGTGGGGCTTGCGCCTTATGCCAGGGATAGTGGCAAAAAAAACAGGGCGAAGAGCGATATTTGGGGGGCGAACGCAGATACGATCAACGCTTTACATGGCGACCTTAAGCGCAACCCGTTTTAACAAGCCAATAAGACTATTTTATCAACGTCTGTTGGCCCAAGGTAAGCTAAAAAAAGTGGCCCTTGTTGCCTGTATGAGGAAATTGCTCACTATTCTCAATTCCATGGCAAAAACAGGCAGCGAGTGGAACCCTGATTTTGCCAATCAGGCTTGATTTTGAACACAGTTGCTGCATGGATGCAGGAGGTAGAGCAATGCAGGAGCAATTGCCGAGGTCACGAAGGCTTTTTAATTCAAATACTTGCAAATATTTCATAATAAACTCATGAAGTTATCGGTGAAAAATGATAATGCCATGATTTTCTTCGTGTTCTCGGCAAAGGCGGAAAACCGCTTATGCCGCACAGCGGCGGGGTGAATTATTCAAACCTATTATTCGCCGGGTTTTGTAGCTCTGCTATAGTTGTTTATACTTATCGGATTTTTTCAATCTATCCCAGTCGGGCTGACTTTTTCGCGCCGAGAAAAGAAAACTTGCGCACTGCGGCAAAAGACCGGCCCCACCCTAATCCTTAAACCCTAGATGAGCAACACAACCGACAATCTCCTGGTCAAGACTATTCTCTGGTGGGAAGAAAACATCCTGAACCGCCCCTGGTGGCTACTCGCATTCACCGTGATTATCAGCGGTTTCGTTTTTCACTACACGGCAAACAATCTCACCGTCAACACCAACACGGCCGAGATGCTCTCCCCCGAACTGCCGTTTCAACAGGATCGTCAGCGCCTGGAAAAAGCCTTTCCCCAGGATGCCAATACGATCCTGATGCTGGTGGAAGGCAAGACACCGGAGCAGGCCACAGACGCGCTCCAGCGCATAACATCCGGGCTTCAGCAGCAAAAAGACCAGATCCGGTCCGTCTACATTCCCGACGAAGGCGCGTTTTTCGACCGGAATGGCTTGCTTTATCTGAGTCTGAAAGAACTGCAGGATCTCTCCACCAAACTCGCCAACGCCCAGCCTTTTATCGGCAGACTGTCGCAGGACAACAGCCTCAACGGCCTGTTCGAGCTGTTCGGACAGGCACTGGACGCTTCCAACGGCATTGAGCTCGATATGAATGCTGTTTTCAGCAAGGCCGACGAAGCCTTGCAGGCGGCGCAGCAAGGCCGGCCTTATCAGTTATCCTGGCAGCAACTGATGATGGATCGGAGTTCGGGACTGGGGGTTACCAAACGCTTTATCATCGCCAAGCCGGTCCTGGATTTTCAGGCATTCCTGCCCGCCGAAAAGAGCCTGGCGGTCATCGACCAGGTCATTGCCGCCTCGCTGACCGGCGACCTCGCCGATGTCAGCGTCCGCCTGACCGGCGAAGTCATGCTGGAACACGAAGAGATGCAAACCGTCAGCGAAGACACGGCCATTGCCGGCATCGTCTCAATGTTTCTGGTCTGCATCACGCTCTGGATCGCCTATCGCTCCTTCAAGCTGATGTTCGCCACTTTTTTCACGCTCACTATAGGCCTGATACTGTCCCTGGGCTTCGCCGCGTTCGCGGTCGGCCACCTGAACATGATTTCAATCGCCTTCGGCGTGCTGTTTATCGGCATGGGCGACGCTTATTCCTCGCATTTTTGCCTGCGCTACCGCGAACTGACCCTGCGCGGCGAATCCCCCCGCGATGCCTTGCGCGACACGCTCACGTCCACGGGCGGCTCGCTGGCCCTGTGCACGGTCACGGCGGCAATCGGTCTGTTTGCCTTTATCCCGACCAATTATCTCGGCGTGTCGGAACTGGGCATCATCGCCGGCACCAGTCTGGTCATCGCGCTGTCAACGACCTTTACCGTGCTGCCGGCCGTGATAAAAATCATGCCGCCTAAAATGCGGAAACAGGAAGACAGCCGGAAAACACGCTCGAAGCTGACATCGAACTGGCCGCTGGTTTATGCGCGCCCGATCCGCTGGGTTACCGGCATTCTGGCCGTGGTCTCACTGGCCCTGCTGACACGCGTCAGCATCGATTTCAATCCCATCAACCTGCGTGATCCTGACACCGAGTCGGTCAAAACCTTTAAATACCTGCTGCAGTCCAAGGATACCTCGCCGATGACGCTGACGTCCCTGGCGGCTTCGGCGGCGGAAGCCCGGGATATGGAGGCCCGTTTCGAAAGTCTGAACACGGTGCGCAAGGCCGTGACACTGTTCGATTTCATCCCCGAAAATCAGGACGCCAAGCTGGCCTTGATAGAAGACCTCGCGCTGATTCTGGGCCCCGAGCTCGATAACTTTCCCGAACCGGGCGAAGGCCATGCCGGCATCGAGTCCCTGGAAAAATTCCACGCCATACTCAAGCAGCGCCTGGCGGCCGATAATAACGACGTCATGGCGCGTCTGGACGCTACACTCGATGGTTTTCTCGCCGCCCTGCAATCGCTCGATCCCGAGGCGCGGCAAACGACGTTGAACCGGCTTGAGGCCAGTCTGTTGCAGACACTGCCCTCGACGATCCGGCTTCTCCAAAACAGCCTGCAGGCCAGTGAGATAGACTTGGAAACACTGCCCAAGGATATGCGGGAACGCTGGCGCAACCAGGATGGCGTCTATCGGGTTCAGGCCTTGCCGAAAAAAGACATGAATGATCTGGAGAATATACGCGAGTTTATCCTGGACGCCCAGCAGGTCGATCCGCGCGTCAGCGATTTACCGGTCAGCTTTCTCGAATCCATGAACGAGGTCATTCTTGCGTTCCAGCAGGCCTTTGCCGTTGCCTTCGGGGTCATCGCCTTATTGCTGCTGGCCATCATGCGCAATGTCAAGGATACCCTGCTGGTACTGCTGCCGCTGCTGCTTGCGTCCCTGTTTACGGCCGCCTTGACGGTACTGATCGATATGCCGTTCAATTTCGCCAACATAATTGCCCTGCCGCTGTTGTTCGGCCTCGGCGTGGACAGCGGCATCCACATGGCGCACCGGCTGCACTACCTGAAATCGAACAATGGCGACATGCTCAGCAGCAGCGAGGCGCAGGGCGTGTTCTATGGCACCCTGACCACGATTTTCAGCTTCGGCAGCCTGGCCTTCACGTCGCATCTGGGCACGGCATCGATGGGCATTCTGCTCGCCGTGGGACTGCTCCTGACCCTGGTTTGCGCGCTGGTTGTCCTGCCGGCCTTCAGCGCGCTCAGGTTTCAGCCGCGCTTAACACCAACTCCCGACCGAATAGTAACAAAAATAGGAAATGAATAATGGCAAAGATAGAAGGTTTTAGAATAAAAAACTTCCGCGCACTAAAAGACGTTACACTCGGGCGGTTATGGAATCAGCAACAGGCCGAACCGCTTACGCCGATGACGGCTGTCATTGGAAAAAATGGTGTTGGGAAAAGTACCCTATTTGATGCGTTCGGGTTCCTGGCGGATTCTTTGAAATCCGGCGTTGAAGAGGCTTGCGATTCTCGTGGTCGCGGCGGCTTTGAAAAGATCCGATCTCAAGGACAACTAGGGCCAATCGAGTTTGAGGTGTATTACAAGGAAGATGGCAATGCACGCCCCATCACCTATGAGCTTGCAATTGATGTAGATAATTCGTGCCGCCCTTATGTTCTGAAAGAACGCCTTCGCCAAAGACGTAAGGGTCAGAAGCATGGCTGGCCTTTTTCATTCCTCGTGCTGAATAGCGGTAAAGGTGTTGTGTGGAAAGGGGAGCAGGAAGGCCGCCAAATTGACGAGGAGAAAGGTGATTTCGACCTGCTCAGATTCATGGAATCAATCAAAACAGGTGAAGCGAGAGAGGAATCAAGAGAGACTGAGGTTGTCGAATTGGAAGACAAACGCAAACTTGGTATCGCAACGCTGGGTTCTCTGAAACAACACCCTAGAGTTTCCGCTTTTCGCAAGTTTATCGAAGGATGGTATCTCAGCTATTTTACCCCAGATGCCGCACGGAGTCTGCCGCTTGCTGGTCCTCAGAAACATCTCAATATCCATGGAGATAACCTCGGCAATGTCGTGCAATTCATGGAACGTGAACACCCGAAGCGCTTCCAGTCCATATTGAACCGTATTGCTGAAAAAATCCCAGGAATCAATAAGATCGATACGGAAAAAACAAATGATGGACGGTTACTTCTCCGATTCAACGACAAAGGCTTTCAAGACCCATTCTATGCCCAACAGATGTCTGATGGAACATTGAAGGTATTTGCTTATTTGCTATTATTGGAAGATCCAACACCACCGCCATTCCTATGCATCGAAGAACCGGAAAATGGCCTGTATCATAAGCTCCTAGAATCTCTAGCCAATGAATTCCGTGAGCATGCGACTGGCCGCAAAGGAGGGTCTCAAGTTTTTATAACCACACATCAACCTTATTTGGTAGACGCATTAGAACCTGATGAGGTCTGGATTCTGGAAAAAGGTTCGGATGGTTTTTCCGTCATTCGACGAGCGAACGACGATGAGATCGTAAAAAATATGGTAGCAGAAGGACTACCCTTAGGTGGGCTCTGGTACAGCGATTATCTGGATGCGAGGTAATCGGATGCATTTTGAGATACTTGTTGAAGACCAGTCTGGAAAAAAAGCGCTAGACATTCTTGTCCCTAAACTCATTAGTGATGAACATACTTTCAATGTCCATCCTTACAAAGGAATAGGCCGAATTCCAAAAAACCTTGGAAATAACGCTAATGCAAGTAAGCGTATCCTGCTTGATCAACTTCCTAAATTACTCAGGGGATATGGAAATACATTTGCCAATTACCCTGATGATTATCCTGCCGCTGTTATCTTGATTTGCGATTTGGATAATAAATGTCTGGCACAGTTTCGGAAAGAACTTTACGGGATTCTTGATTCCTGTCATCCAAAACCTGAAACTCGATTTTGCATTGCAATTGAGGAAGGTGAAGCTTGGTTTCTCGGTGATCTTCCCGCGATCAAAATGGCATATCCAAAGGCTAAGGATAGTGTTCTGAATGGATATGTGAATGACTCGATTTGTGGCACATGGGAGCGTCTTGCTGATGCCGTGCTTTACGGCGGCTCACAAGCATTATCAACCAAAGGTGGGCAGGCAATCGGGGCAGAAAAATCGATTTGGTCGGAAAAAATCGCTCCACACATGGATGTAGCCAATAATAAATCTCCTAGCTTTAACTATTTCCGAGAAAAGATTCGAGAACTTGCTGGAACTACCGTTTAATGAAATCGCTCTGGCAATTCAGCACCACAAATAACTGAGCCTGCAAGATATCGAAGAATAAACCTTATGGGGACAAACGGTTTGCCATGTGGTTGTCTGATCATGATGTGATTGTAAAAACTCCATGCTCGCATTGCGGTCATTTAATTCCCAGCTAGTGCTTGATTGCATAAATCAGTTATTGTATTTTTTGTTGATCCCGCCAGGCTCTTTAGTTTGAGTTGGCATCAATTATGTCTGATTTACAAGCCAGTCCAAATGTGGCCGCTGCAGATTTAACCGTTCACCCGTCAATAAGCCTATGGTGAACGGTTAAGCCTAAACTTTATTTATAATAGCGGTCTGTATAAACCTGGAAGCCTACAGCGCGGCCAGCGCGCTTTCGTAATCGGGTTCGTTGGCTACTTCGTCAACCAGCTGCGTATAGATGACGTTGTCGTTCTCGTCGAGAATGACGATGGCGCGGGCCGCCAGGCCGGCAAGAACGGTATCGGTGATATGCACGCCATAGTCATCGGTAAAAGCGGAGCGGAAGGTGGACAGAGGAATCACGTTTTTCAGGCCTTCCGCCTCACAAAAACGGCCTTGGGCAAAAGGCAGATCGGCTGAGATCACCAGCACGACGGTATTGTCCAGGCCTGAGGCTTTCTGATTGAACTTGCGTGTTGAAGCGGCGCACACGGGCGTATCGAGGCTGGGCACGATATTGAGAATTTTTCTTTTGCCGGCATAAGTGGCCAGATTCACGTCCTGCAACTTGCCGTTGACCAGGGTAAAATCCGGCGCCTTGCTGCCGACCGCTGGCAGTTCGCCTGATGTGTGTAACGGTTTGCCTTGAAATTTGATGGTCGCCATAACGTGAATCCTCCAGTTGGGTAATCAATTAAAGATATCGAAACGGGCCTCCTACGGCTTCACGTAGGAGGCCCGCCGGCTGAGCCGGCCGGCCCCGGATCACTTCTTGCCTTTGGTATGCCTGACCAGCCGTTTGCGTTTTTGCACCTGCCGCTCGGTCAGTTGGTTTTTCTTGCCGTGGAAGGGATTGACCGGCGATTTGAACTCGAGACGGATAGGCGTCCCTTTCAGACCCAGTTTGTCGCGAAAATAGTTCATTAAATAGCGCTTATAGGCATTCGGCAGTACATCGGTCTGAGCGCCGTGTATGACCACGACAGGCGGATTGCGCCCGCCCTGATGGGCATATTTGAGCTTGATCCGGCGCCCGTTCACCAAAGGCGGCTGATGCGCGTCGGTCGCTTCTTTCAGGATCCGCGTCAGCACTGGCGTGCCCATATCGAGCATGGCCGAGTCGTACAGGGTATGCACGACATCGAACAGTTTGCCGACGCCGCTGCCGTGCAACGCCGAGATCGGATGTTTTTCGGCGAATTCCAGAAACGACAATTTGACATCCATTTGCCGCCTGACCGTTTCCTTCTGCTCGATTGTCAGGCCATCCCATTTATTCAGGCCGATAATCAAGGCTCTGCCGGCTTCCAGCACGAGACCCAGCAAATGCGCATCCTGGTCGGTGATGCCTTCGCTGGCATCGATCAGGTAGATGACGACATTGGCTTTTTCGATCGCCTGCAACGATTTGATGACGCTGAATTTTTCAATCCCCAGGGACACTTTCGAGCGCCTGCGCATGCCGGCCGTATCGATCAGCGTGAACATCTTGCCGTTGCGCTCAAACGGAATATAGACACTGTCGCGCGTCGTACCGGGCTCATCGAACACGACCACGCGCTCTTCCCCCAGCAGCCGGTTGACCAGCGTGGACTTGCCGACATTGGGCCTTCCGACGACGGCGATACCGATACCGCTGATGCCGTCGCGCAGGTCTTCGGCTTCTTTATCGGGCGGCGGCAGCAATTGGTCGGCGCGCGCCAGTAATTCAGGCACGCCTCGCCCATGCGTCGCGGCAATTTGCACCGGCTCGCCCAGCGCCAGCGAATGGAAATCGGCCGCCGCCATGTCGCCATGGATGCCGTCGACTTTGTTGGTGACCAGGATAACGGGCTTATTCAGCTTTCTGAGCATATCGGCGATAACCTGATCGGAGGCGTTAAGCCCTTCACGCGCGTCGACCATGAAGAAAATGATATCAGCCTCATCAAGCGCGATTTGCACCTGTTTTCTCGCGCAGCTGTCTATGCCGTCCGCATCATCGGCTATACCGCCGGTATCGACAACCAGGCAGGCGCGGTCGCCGCGCTTGACGCGGCCGTATTGCCTGTCCCGGGTGAGGCCCGGATAATCGGCCACCAGTGCCTCGCGGCTGCGTGTCAAGTAATTGAATAATGTCGACTTGCCAACATTAGGGCGCCCGACAAGGGCTATAACAGGTAGCATATTTTCTATAAGGACCGGGCTTTTAAAGCGGCAAGCGTGCCGTCTTTTGCGTAAACGTAAACGGTATTATCCACCACGAGGGGCTTGGCATCCATGGCGCTGTCAGCCACCTGTACACGAGCCAGTTGCCTGCCGTCATTGGTGGATAGCCAATGCACATAACCTTCCAGATCACCGACCACGACATAACTCTCATACGTGGCCGGCGCAGTTAATTTTCTTTGATGCAGTTCCTTCTGCTTCCATAATGAGGCGCCGCTGCGCTGGTCCAGTTGCCAGACATCGCTTTTCGAATCCGTCAAATATAAATAGCGCCAGTCATTGGCCATGCCCGAAGAAGACGAAATCGTCTCGTTACGCCAGATCACGTCGCCGTCCAGCGCCAGAGCCGCGGCTATCCCGCTCTGGTAACTGGCAATATAAATGACGCCGTCGGTTTCTATCGGATCAACGTCAAGATCGACCAGCCTTTCCACTTCCGAGCGGCCGGAGGGAATCACGACGCTGGTTTCCCAGACATGCTTGCCGTCCGCCAGGCGTAAAGCGATCAATTTGCCATTGTCATAGCCGCCCACGACATTGTCTCCACTGATCAGCAATGAGCCGGTTCCGCGCACGCTGAGTGCCGGCATGGCCTGCTCGTAGCTCCATAACCTGTCGCCGTTTTTCTCGTCGAGCGCCGTGACGGTTCCGTCAATCGTACGAACGACGACCACGCCCTGGGCAATGGCGGGCACCGAAAGCACTTCGCTGGAGACGCCGGCAGTCCAGAGCAATTCGCCATTTTCAAGGTTTAAGGCGACGACTTCGGCGTCGCTGGTGCCTAGAACAACCGTGCCGTTCCCCAGGCCCGGACCGCCGGAAAAGTCAAACTCGGTTTCCGCTTCCCAGTTCAGGTCGCCGGAATTTAAATCCCTGGACTGTACCAGCCCATCTCTATCCGCGACCAGTATTGCCCCGTAGCCGGCGGCCGGCACAAGCTTCAAGGCATGCCCGTTCGCCCCGTCGCCGACAGTTTTCTTCCACAGCACATCGATCTCGATCTCAGGCGTGAGTTCAGTCAGTTCGGTCGGCGGGTCGGTATTGTCCTCGCCGCCGGTAAAATAATCGGTCAGTCCTGCAACCGAATCGCTAACGGTGTTCAATGCCGCACAGCCGGTCAATACAAAACAAGTCAATAGCAGCGTAATCAGGCGCATTATTTTTGAGTTTGTATGATTTCTGGAGCGGTCAAATCATCGATTTTCAGTTGTAACAAGGGCGACTGTGATCCATTTCTTAACGCATTCTGATAAGCCGTGCGCGCTTCAGCCCGGCGATCCAGCGCGACGTATAAGTCACCCAGCAGCTCGTCGTAAGTGACCGAAAAACCGGACGATGAGGCAGGGTCCACTTTGTTGATGACCTCCAGTCCCTGCTCATGCTCACCAGTCGCCAACATCAGGCGCACCAGCCTGATCCGTGCGATGTGGCTCAATTCGTCATCCGATTTTGCCGCAAGTCCTTCCAGGATCTGCTTGGCCGCGGCCAGATCGCCCTGCTGGACTTTCAGTTTTGCCTGCACCAGGCCGCTGTATAACGCATATTTGGTAGTGCCGAACTGCTCTTTCGTGCGTTCAGCCAGTTTTTCGGCGGATTCCTTGTTGCCGGCATCCGTCGCCGTCAATAGTTGGTCGTACAGGGCGGAAGCTTGCGCCGCCTGTTCCTTATTATGGCTTCGCCAATAATTCCAGCCCAGAATAAGCGCGATACCCACTACCAGGCCGGCAATGGTCGACGTGCCATTTTCCTTCCACCATCTTTTTAACGCTTCTACCTGTTCTTCTTCTGTATCGTAAATTGCCACGTGCT
Organism: Methylobacter sp. BBA5.1; assembly: GCF_000746145.1. Lineage (NCBI taxonomy): Bacteria > Pseudomonadati > Pseudomonadota > Gammaproteobacteria > Methylococcales > Methylococcaceae > Methylobacter > Methylobacter sp. BBA5.1. Next base: position 19,916 of record NZ_JQKS01000045.1, on the reverse strand, counting down.
TTCTCTTGTTTGATATTAATGAAACGGTAAGTTATTGCCCGCCAGATACTGTCCGAGTCTGCCGGGATTACAGATGCTCTTTAAAAAACGCAATGGCCTGCGGCTGGGATAGGGTCTGCTGCTCCTGCTCATGCCGTAAGGATTTGATGCCGACTTCGCCGCGGCTGACTTCATCATCGCCCAGGATGATGGCATAGTCGGCGCCTGTTTTATCGGCTTTCTTGAACTGGCTTTTGAAACTGCCGCCGCCGCAATGCATCTGCAGCTTCATCGCCGGAACTTCATTCCGGAGCGCTTCGGCAAATCGCAGCCCCGCTCTTTCGGCGGTTTCGCCGACGCGGATCATATAGACATTGACGGGTTTTGCCACCGGCACATTCTCCAGCGTTTCCATCAAGGCCAATAACCGTTCCATACCCATGGCAAAGCCTACCGCGTAATTGGACTTGCCGCCCAGTTGCTCGATCAGGCCGTCATAACGGCCGCCCGCGCAAACCGTGCCTTGCGCGCCCAGCTCATCGGTCACCCATTCGAAAACAGTCTTGCCGTAATAATCGAGACCACGCACCAGTCTGGAGTTAAGTTCGTACGCGATACCGAGATCATCGAGCATGGCGGTAAACGTATTAAAGTGATCGCGGCTGTCATCGCCCAGGTAGTCCATCAATTCCGGGGCATTGGCGACGACTGCTTTCATGGCCGGGTTCTTGGTATCGAGAATGCGCAGCGGATTGGTGTTCAGGCGGCGCAGGCTGTCCTCATCCAACTGGTCCAGATGTCCCTGGAAATAGGTAACCAGGCTTTCCCGGTAAAGCGCCCGCTCGGCAATCGTGCCGAGCGAATTGAGCTGCAACCGAACCTTGTCGCGGATACCGAGTTTTTTCCATAACCGGTCGATGATCAGAATCAGTTCGGCATCGATATCGGGACCGGCCATGCCATAGGTTTCCACGCCCAGCTGGAAAAACTGGCGATAACGGCCTTTCTGCGGGCGCTCATGGCGGTACATAGGTCCGTAATACCATAACCGGTGCACCTGGTTATGCAGCATGCCATGCTCCAAACAGGCCCTGAGGCAGCCGGCCGTCCCTTCCGGCCGCAAGGTCAGCGAATCGCCGTTCCTGTCTTCAAATGTATACATTTCCTTTTCGACGATATCGGTCACTTCACCGATAGAGCGCTTGAAAAGCTCCGTTTTTTCCACGATAGGCAGTCGGATTTCGCTATAGCCATAAGCGCCGAGTACGTCTCTGATGATTTGTTCCGCGTATTGCCAGAGCGGCGCCTGTTCGGGAAGCACATCATGCATCCCGCGAATTGCTTGAATGTTATTTGCCATGTGTATGATACAGCCCGTTACCGTTGAGCGGGCTTAGTCTTTTTTGCTTCGTCTGAGAAGGGGAATTTTTCGAATAATTGCTGCCGGTAGTCTTCGGCCGGCTCCCGGTTGCCTAGCGCGCGCTCTGTCTGCATCGCATACCATAAGGTTTCGGATGTGGGAGGGGCGATATTGGCATAGCGCTGAAAATAGCCTTTCGCGGCCCAGAACTCACCGCTTTTATAGCTGATTTTTTGCATTTCCAGCAAAGCCGGAGCATAGGCCGCGTGCGCTTCCAATGCCTTGCGGAAAGAAACAGCGGCTTCTTGCGGCTGCCCCATGCTGACCTGGCAGCGCCCGAGATTGGTCAACGCCATCCACGGCCGCTCATTTAACGGCATGGCGGCGGCACGGGACAATAAGGCGACGCCTTCCTCAAACTGGCCGCGTTCGCAAAGAAAACGGCCATAGTTGTTTTGTCCTCCCGAATCATCGGGCGCCAGATCCAGTGCCGTCTCATAATGCTCGCGGGCATCATCATACAAATTGATTTTTTCGTACAGAAAAGCCAGCGCATTGTGGACTTTGGCATTGTGCGAATCTTTCTTCAGCGCCATCAGCAGATTTTCTTTCGCCAGCTCGAGCTTGTTCAGCCCCATATAGCGTACGCCCAGCTGTAAATAGACCTCGGCGGATTCACGGTCCTTAGCGCTTTTTCCCGTTCCGGCGCAGGCGTTTAATGCCGACGCCAGCAGGATGACGCTAACAATTTTGATGGCTTTGCTTGATTCAGGCTGCACGTTCGGAACTCGCTGGTTTGATTTTCAGGTGCCTGCGGCTTTTATCCTCGACTTTTCCGACAAGCTGACCGCACGCGGCATCGATATCCTCACCGCGCGTACGCCTGACCGTGGTGACGATTCCGGCCTCGTTCAGGAGCATTCTGAAACGGTTGATCGTCTCGTTGCTGGAACACCGGTAAGGTGAATTCGGAAAAGGATTGAATGGTATCAGATTCAGTTTTGACGGGACGCTTTTCAATAATTTAATCAATCCGCGCGCATCCTGCACCGAGTCATTAATGCCGTCCAGCATCACGTATTCAAAGGTGATTTTGCGGCGCGGCGCAATCTTGACATTTTCCCTACAGGCCGCCATCAGTTCCTTGAGCGGGTATTTTTTATTGATGGGAACCAGTTCGTCCCTTAGCTCATCGGTCACAGCATGCAGTGACACCGCCAGGCTGACGTCGCAGACTTCGGTCAGCCGATACATGGCCGGCACAACCCCTGAGGTGCTGATCGTGACGCGGCGCTTGGACAGGCCGTAGGCAAAATCATCCATCATCAGGTTCACGGCCGCGATGACGTTGTCGAAGTTCAGCAATGGTTCGCCCATGCCCATCATGACGACATTGGTAATGCGCTTGTCGGGACCTAAGCGTTTCTGGGCAACTAACAGCTGGCCGATAATTTCGGCGGTCGTCAGGTTACGGTTAAACCCCTGCTGGGCCGTGGAGCAAAACGAGCAGGCCAAAGCGCAGCCGACTTGCGAAGACACGCAAAGCGTACCGCGCCCCTCCTCCGGAATAAAAACCGTTTCCACCCGATTACCGCAACTGGTCTGCAAAGCCCATTTACAAGTACCATCCGTGGCGATTTGTTCCACGACGATTTCAGGCGTTTCTATGCAGCAGTGTTCATTTAAATAGGCGCGCAACGATTTGCTTAAATTGGTCATCAGGTCGAAGTCCTGGACGTCTTCCTGATAAATCCATTTAAGCAACTGCGTTGCGCGGAAAGGTTTCTCGCCTATCTCGACAAAAAAAGCCGCGAGGCCTTTTCTGTCGAAGTTCAGCAGATTGGTGCGTTTCGGCTTAGCGGGTGCGTGCACAGAGTTCATTGTCCGAGAAAAAGAAAGCGATTTCTCTTTTGGCTGTTTCCAGTGCATCGGAGCCATGCACGGCATTTTCATCGATGCTGTCGGCGAAGTCGGCGCGTATCGTGCCGGCTGCCGCTTCTTTAGGGTTGGTGGCGCCCATCAGTTCGCGATTTTTCAGCACCGCGTTTTCGCCTTCCAATACCTGCATCATGACCGGGCCTGAAATCATGAACGACACCAGATCATTGAAGAAGCCGCGCTCTTTATGTTCCGCGTAGAAGCCTTCGGCCTGTTCTTGAGTCAAATGCACCATTTTGGCGGCAATGATTTGTAAACCGTTCTTTTCAAAACGGCTGTATATTTCGCCGATGACATTTTTTGCTACCGCGTCAGGTTTAATGATGGAAAAAGTGCGTTCTATCGCCATGTGTTTTAAAACTCCAGAGTGTTAATAAAAATTAATAAGGGCTTATTATATCCGAACAAACCGGCTATTTCGAAGATGCCTGAAAATATTGCCGGCAAATATTGTTCCGTTTAAGGTAAATGGTCGATGTCCGCGCCTTCCTTTACCGGTATCATCAAATCCTCGGCACTGACTCCCCAGGTTAAAGCCAGCGCGCTGGCGACGAAAACCGAGGAATACGTTCCGACAAATACCCCGAATAAAAGTGCAATCGAAAAATTGTGAATAATCGCGCCGCCGAGGAATACCAGGGCAAGCAATACCAGAACCACGGTAAAAGAAGTCAGAATGGTTCGGCTCAGCGTTTCATTCAATGAGGCATTCATGATTTCTTCCGACGTGCCTTTTCTGAATTTTCTGAAGTTCTCCCGGATACGGTCAAACACGACAATGGTGTCGTTCAGCGAGTAACCGATCAGCGCAAGGATCGCCGCCAATACGGTCGAATCAAATTCCAGACCCAAAATAGAAAACAAGCCCAGCGTAATGACAACGTCATGCACTAATGCGGCCACCGAACCCAGAGCAAACTTGTATTCAAAACGCCAGGCCACATAGATCAAAATGCCGATCATCGAAAACAATAACGCCAGCCCGCCGTCTTGAACCAGCTCATCGCCAACTTGGGGCCCGACAAATTCGACACGACGCAATTGCGCGGGTTCTGCCGTATTCTTATTGACGGCTTCCAGCACCTTAGTGCTTAACTCCTTATCGCTGATGCCCTCCTGGGATTTCAGACGGATCAGGACATCCTTGGTCGTGCCGTAATGCTGAACGGAAGCATCGCCGAAGCCGGCTCCATTCAAAGCGCCGCGCACCGCTGCCAGATCGGCCGTTTGCGGGTAGCCCACTTCCACGAGCGTACCGCCGGTAAAATCGATGCCCAACTGCAGGCCGCGCACGGCCAGCGAGACGATCGAAACGACCAGCAAGATACTGGACACTATCAGCGCTATTTTGCGTCTGCCTAAAAAATCTATATTTTGTTTTAACATGTTTTAATCTTCTCTACAGAGCCTAAATAGACAGTTTCTCAACCCTGCGGTTGCCGTAAATCCAGTTAATGATCATCCTCGAGCCGACGGTTGCGGTAAACATGGACGTCAGAATACCAATCGACAGGGTTACGGCAAAGCCTTTCACAGAGCCGGTGCCAAACGCGAACAGCATCACGGCAGTCAGTAAAGTCGTCAAATTGGAATCGAAAATAGTCGCGAACGCTTTTTCATAGCCCAGAAAAATGCTGGACTGCGGCGTATTGCCGTTTCTGATTTCCTCACGAATACGCTCGAAGATCAGAACGTTGGCATCGACCGACATACCGACCGTCAACACGATACCGGCAATACCGGGCAACGTCAGCGTCGCCTGCAGCATCGACAAGATAGCCACCAGAATAACCAGGTTAAACGCCAGAGCAATATTGGCCACCATGCCGAAGAGCCTGTAATAGAGCGCCATAAATACCAGCACCAGGACAAAACCCACCATAACCGACATCATACCTTTATCGATGTTATCCTGCCCAAGACTTGGCCCGACCGTGCGTTCCTCCACGATATCGACCGGCGCCGCCAGAGCTCCGGCTCTTAGCAGAAGCGCGAGATTGCGTGCTTCCTGAGGGCTATCCAGTCCGGTGGTCTGAAAGCGCTTGCTGAAAGCATCACGGATTGTGGCAACGCTGATCACCTGCTCGGTTTTCTCTTTACGGACAACCTTCTGGCCGTTAACCATTCTGGTCTCGGACTTGTATTCAATGAAGACCACCGCCATAGGCCTGCCGATATTAGCTTGCGTGATTTTGCCCATCTTCGCGGCGCCGACGCCGTTCAGAGTAATCGATACCGACGGCTGGCCATCCTGGTCGAGGCCCGACGAGGCGTCGACAATCTGGTCGCCGGTCACGATGATACGCCGGTCCAACAGAATGGGATTGCCGCTCTTGTCATAATATAAACGGCTGCCGACCGGCACCAGGCCTTTTACAGCCTTTTGCACGTCATGCTCGACATCAACGAGCCGGTATTCCAGTGTCGCCGTGGTACCCAGGATTTCCTTGGCGCGCGCCGTATCCTGCACGCCGGGCAATTGCACGACGATGCGATTTTCACCTTGCTGTTGAATCACAGGCTCCGCGACACCGAGTTCATTGACCCGGTTGCGCAATGTGGTCATATTCTGCGCCACGGCGAATTTTTTAATCTCGCGGATCTCGACTTCGGAAATTTTCAGCCACACTTCATCCTGAGCATTCGGCTCGGTCAAATCCAGTGAGCGGAAATCCTTATTCAGTAAGGACAATAAAGCGGGTTTTTCATCGGCTGATTTCAGCTTGACCTTAATGTAGCCATTATCCTTGGAAACCGACTGATAATGAATTTTTGCGCCTCTCAGCGCCAGACGAACATCTTCGTTATAACGTTCTTCCGCCTGCTTGACGGCCGCATCCATGTCCACTTCAAGCAGAAAATGCACACCGCCGCGCAAATCCAGACCCAGGTACATGGCGTCGGCACCTAATGATTGCAGCCAACCCGGCGTCGCAGGCGCCAGATTCAGCGCCACCGTATAATCGCTTCCCAGTTTGTCTCTGAGCAGGTCCGCTGCCTGGAGCTGGTCATCGGTATTATTAAACCGGACTAAAACACGACCGTCCTTAAACTCAAACGATTTAATATCAAATCCGGCTGCTTTGATGGCTGACTCGACCTGGTCCGCCTGTTGCTGCGCGACTTGGGTATCTCGTGTTGATGAGACCTGAACGGAAGGATCGTCACCATACAAATTCGGTAACGCGTAAACAATCCCGATCATGAAAATGATCAGGATCAATAGATTTTTCCAAAGGGGGAAACGGTTTTGCATGTGTTATTCCATCAATTGAACGACGTCGGTCGTATCGACTTTGCCGACAAGCTATGCGCTAAATACAGGATGCGATAGTTAAACCTTGTTTTTTCTAAGGATTGTTTTATAGGTTCCTTTAGGCATCAGGCTGCCAATGGCATGGCGCTGGACTTGAATAAAAATATTGTCGCTGATTTCGAGCTTGACGAAATTCTCGTCCAGATCAACGATCTTGCCGAGAATACCGCCTGTCGTTACAACTTCGACCCCTTTGGTAAGCGATGCCAGCATTTGCTTTTGTTCTTTGGCTTTCTTGGCTTGCGGACGCAGAAACAGAAAATAGAAAAATACCAGTATGCCCAGCGGAAACAGCATGCCTTCAATACCGGGTTGTTGAGCGGCGGGAGCCGCGGCTTCCGCTAACGCATCAGAAATAAAGAAACTCATTGTTATCCTCGGTTGTTATTATAGTAAATAAAAAAGTCCGTTATTATGACACAGTCGGAACGGCTTTTCCTCGTTGTTGGTAAAATTGCTTGACAAAAACATCCAGCTCTTGCCTTTCAATCGCATCGCGCAAACCCTGCATCAAACTCAGGTAATAATGCAGGTTATGAATGGTGTTGAGCCTGGAGCCCAGCATTTCTCCACACTTGTCCAGATGCCTCAGATAGGCTCGGGAATAATTGCGGCAAGTATAACAGTCGCAGGTTTCATCCAGGGGATTGGTATCCAATTGATACTGGCTGTTTCTGATTTTTATCACGCCGTTAGTGGTAAAAAGATGACCGTTCCGGGCATTGCGTGTCGGCATCACGCAGTCGAACATATCGATACCGCGTCTGACCGCTTCAACCAGGTCTTCCGGCGTGCCGACCCCCATCAGATAACGCGGCTTGTCAACCGGCATTTTAGGATGCACGACATCGAGCGTGTTCATCATTTCCTCTTTCGGTTCGCCGACGGACAAGCCGCCGATGGCGTAGCCGTCAAAACCGATATCGACCAGTCCGTCTATCGATTCCTGGCGCAAATGCTCATACATGCCGCCTTGCACGATGCCAAACAGGGCGGACTCATTGTCGCCATGCGCTTTTTTGCTGCGCGCCGCCCAGCGCAAGGACAGGCGCATGGAATCTGCCGCCTCATGGACAGTCGCCGGGTACGGCGTGCATTCATCAAAAATCATGACGATATCGGACCCGAGATCACGCTGTACCTGCATCGATTCTTCTGGCCCCATGAAAATCGAACTGCCGTTGATGGGTGATTTGAAGGTAACGCCCTGTTCGGTAATTTTCCTTAACGCGCCGAGGCTGAATACCTGAAAGCCGCCGGAATCGGTCAGAATGGGTTTGTTCCAGCGCATGAAATCGTGCAGATCGCCATGTATTTTCATGACCTCAGTGCCCGGACGCAGCATCAAATGGAACGTATTACCCAGAATGATTTGCGCGCCGATACCGGTCAGATCTTCCGGCGTTAACGACTTGACGGCACCATAAGTGCCGACCGGCATAAAAATCGGGGTTTCGACAATGCCGCGGGCAAATTTGAGCCGGCCGCGACGGGCGTGGCCGTCGGTATTGAGTAACTTAAATTCCATGAAACAACTTTAATGCATAAAAAAGGCTGGAGATTATCCAGCCTTTTTGATCCTCAGTGCAACAGTCCCTGCAATAAACCGTTCAACTTATGAACAAAGGCGGCCGGATCATCGAGCTGTCCGCCTTCGCTTAAGATGGCCTGGTCGAACAGGATGTGAGTCAGGTCCGCAAATCGCTCATCATCCTGCTCGTCCTTCAGGCGCGCCACCAAGGGGTGCGTCGGGTTGAGTTCGAAGATGGGCTTTTGACCAAAGTTCATGGCTTGACCGGCTTCCTTCATGATGCGTTCCATGTTCAGGCTCATGCCGTAAACATCCGAAACCAGACAGGCCGGCGATTCGGTCAGGCGGTGGCTTAAGCGCACTTCGCTGACCTTGTCGGCCAGGACGTCCTTGATCTGTTTCAGCACCGATTCAAAGTCCTTATTGACTTCTTCCTGCTCTTTCTTGTCCGCTTCGTCCTCGAGCTTGCCTAAATCCAGATCGCCCTTGGCCACGGACTGCATGTGCTTGCCGTCAAATTCGCCTAAATGCGAAACGAGCCATTCATCGATACGGTCCGAAAGCAGCAGCACTTCGATGCCTTTCTTGCGGAAAATTTCCAGATGCGGGCTGTTTTTGGCAGCCGCGTAGCTGTCCGCCGTGACGTAATAGATTTTTTCCTGGCCTTCCTTCATACGGCTCACGTAATCTTCCAGTGTCACATCCTGTTTATCGGTATCGTTATGCGTCGAGGCGAAACGCAACAGTTTGGCGATACGATCCTTATTGCCATGATCCTCGATAGGGCCTTCTTTCATGACGGTGCCGAACTCGGACCAGAACTTCTCGTATTTTTCCGGCTCGTTTTTGGCCATGCCTTCCAGCATGCCCAGCACTTTTTTCACGGAGCCCGATTTAATGGTACTGATTTGCTTGCTTTGCTGCAGGATCTCACGCGACACGTTCAGGGGCAGCGAATTGGCGTCGATGATGCCGCGGATAAAGCGCAGATAACGCGGCATCAACTGTTCGGCGTCATCGGTGATGAATACCTTGCGGATATACAATTTCACGCCGTGCTTGGCTTCCCGGTCCCATAGATCGAACGGGGCATGCGAAGGCACATAAAGCAACAGGGTATATTCGTTGGAACCTTCCACTTTGCTGTGCACATACGCCATCGGATCCTGATAATCGTGGCCGACATGCTTGTAGAATTCATTGTAATCATTTTCGGAAATTTCCTGGCGGGCTTTCGTCCATAATGCCGATGCGCTGTTGATGGTCTCTTCTTCCGGAACGGCCGGCTTTTCTTCCTCGCCCTCCTCAGTCGCGGATGGCATGGGCTCCTTGTCCATGACGATAGGCAGGGAGATGTGATCAGAGAATTTTCTGACGATGGAGCGGATGCGGTAGCCATCCAGGAATTCGCTTTCCGATTCTTTCAGATGCAGGACGATTTCGGTACCGCGCTGGGGTTTTTCTATCGATTCGAGCGTGTAATCGCCTTCGCCGGTCGACTCCCAGCGCACGCCTTCACTTACCGACGCGCCAGCTTTGCGCGTCGTCAGCGTCACTTTGTCCGCGACAATAAAAGCGGAATAGAAACCGACGCCGAACTGGCCGATCAATTCACTGTCTTTGGCCTGATCGCCCGTCAAGGCTTCGAAAAACTGCTTGGTACCGGATTTCGCGATCGTGCCGATATGCTCCTGTACTTCCGCACGATTCATGCCGATGCCGTTATCGATGATTGTAATGGTACCTTTTTCCTTGTCGACTTCGATCCGGATCTTCAACTCGCTGTCGCCTTCGTAGAGACTGTCATTGGACAGCGCTAGAAATCGTAATTTGTCTGCTGCATCGGAGGCATTTGAAATCAGTTCGCGCAAGAAGATTTCCTTGTTACTGTACAAGGAATGAATCATCAAATGTAAAAGGTGCTTAACTTCGGTTTCAAACCCTAGCGTTTCTTTTTTTGCTTCAACAGTCATCTTTATTATTCCTGATAATGAAAAAATTGGGATGGCAGATGATATTGGGGCGCATTTATTTTTTTCAAGACCGAACTGGACACGGATAAATGTCTGGTTAGAATTGATTACTTATGACACTGAACCTCGAATTCAAAAAAATCCTGCTAGTCGAAGACAATCCGACCATGCGCAAAGCCATCATGGAGATGCTTTACATGCTGCATGCGCAACATATAGTCGAGACGAACAACGGCATCGGCGCTGTTGCCGCCTTGACTCAGGATCAATTCGATATTGTTCTGTGCGACTACAATCTGGGGCCGGGCAAAAACGGCCAACAGGTTTTGGAAGAGGCCAGGTTCAACAAGCTGCTGCCGGTCGGCGCCGTCTTTATCATGGTCACCGCCGAACAGAACCAGAGCATGGTGCTGGGCGCCATGGACAGCCGGCCTGACGAATATCTGATCAAGCCCTTTAACTCGCAGCAATTGTTGAATCGCCTGGAGAGAAGCTGCGCGCGCAAGCATTTTTTTGAAGACATTGCCCGGGCGGCGGACCAGGGCGACTTATCCTCGGCGATCCATTACTGCGAACAGCGACTCGGCCAGGATCATAAAAACATGCGCATGCCTTTACTGAAAATGCGCGCCGAATTGGCTGTCGATACCGGAGACTATGTCACCGCCCGGCAAATTTATCTGGACGTCCTCGAGCAACGGGATCTGCCATGGGCAAGGCAGGGGCTCGGAATTATCGCTTTTCTTGAAAAAAACCACGAGCAGGCTATCGATGTCTTTCAGCAGGTTCTTAATCAAAATCCGATGATGCTGGAAACCTATGACTGGCTGGCAAAAGCGCAGGAAGCTGCCGGCGAGAATCTGGAGGCGCTGGACACGACGCATTCGGCCGTTGATTTATCCCCTCAGGCCATCTTAAGGCAGAAAAAACTGGCCCTGCTGGCGGACAAAACCGAAAACACCGCGATTGCGGAAAAAGCCTATAAAGCCGCCATTAAGCTCGGCCGGCACTCCATCCATAAATCCTCAAGCGACTATTCGGGGCTGGCAAAGGTTTATTTAAAGACCAACGCGACGGCCGAAGCTTTACGGGTTGTGGAAGAATTGCACCAGCAATTCACGGATGATCCCGAAGCCGAACTGCGCGCCGCGGCCCTGGCAACGGAAGCCTACCAAAAAATGGGCGATGCGGCGCTAACCCGGCAAGCCTATGAAAAAATGCTGGAATTAAACCGGCAATTCGGCAACCGGATCGCAAAAGAATTGCGCCTGGAAATAGCAACGGTCTGTCGTTTGAACGAAGATCATCAGGCATCGGACCGTATTCTTGACGAACTGGTCAAGTCCTATGTTGACGACCCTGAATTTATGAGTGATATCAAAAAGATGTGCGCGACTTTTAACAACAGCGATTATGCGAAAAAACTGATTCAGCGCACGCGGCAGGAAGTGATCGAGATTCATAATCAAGGCGTCAGACTGTTCAAGGAGGGCAAACTTAATGATGCGCTCGCGCTTTTTGAACAGGCTTTAGCGAAAATGCCCGATAACAAAACCATGCTGCTGAATATGGCTAAAGTGATGATTTATGACATCAAAGCCAACGGCAGCACCAGGGAAAAAATCCTGAGGACGGAAGCCGCGATTAAAAAGACCAGACAATCAGGTATCGCCCACGATAAAATAACCGAACTTCAGATGGCGCTTGCTAAAATCACCCGCCCGCAATCAACTTCTCATCAATCGTAATGCCGGACGCTCACTTACTGACAGTCAATTTTCCAGCCCTGCTGGCGTCGTCCATCCATGACATGAAAAATTCGCTGGCAACGGTCAGAGCCCTGATTGCCCAATTGAAAGGGACCTGTCCGGAGCCTCCCGCCCGGGAGTTCGAACAGCTGGAGTTTGAGGCCAACCGCATGAACAACAGTCTCATGCAGTTACTGATTCTTTATAAAATTGATTCATTCTCGTTTAATCTGTCGATCGATGAACATGCCGTCACCGACGTCTTTAACGAAGTTATCGCCCAGCAATCGAGTTTGCTGTCGTTAAGCAATATTGAACTGACCAGTGATTGTTCCGAAGACCTGTTCTGCTATTGCGACATGACGCTGATCGTCAATGCCCTCAGTACACTCGTCAATAATGCGCAACGCTACTGCCGCCGGCAGATACTGCTGACAGCCAGCCGGGATAACGATTATATGGTTTTTTGTATCGAAGACGATGGTCCCGGCTACCCGGAAAGTTTTATTTCGTCCGATGCAAAGCAAACCACGCAGATTGACCTGGCTACCGGCAGCACGGGCCTGGGCCTGATTTTCGTCGCAACCATCGCCCAAATGCATGCAAACGGCGATAACCGCGGCTTGATCAAAATCGACAATGATAGCCGTTTGGGCGGCGCCCGGTTCAGACTGTATCTGCCATAACCGTGACTGAGGCAAACTTCAGGCAAATAATCCGTAACGTTTCCCAGGCATCGCCTTGCTGCTGTCCTTTGATCTGCCGGTCCGCCTTGGCGCTTAACAGCAGGACGGCATTCAAATCCTGTTCGCTGAGTCTGCGCAGCGCATGATCGACCAGCGATTTACGTTTATCCCAGATCTGATTTTTTTTGAATACCAACTCCCTGTTTTGTCCTTGAGCTAGCTCTCTTTTTATCTTGATCAATGTTCTGGCTTCACGCGTGAGCGCCCATAGTACTACTGGGGCCGCAACGCCTTCCGCCTGCAGGCCGGGCAGCACTTTGAAAATACGTTTTATACTGGCGCCCAGTACGCAATCGATCAGCTTGAACACATCGTATCGGGAACTGTCCGCCACGACATCAAGGATCTGCTGTTCAGTCAGATGCCCGGAACCATAAAGCACATAGAGTTTTTCTACTTCCTGGGCGGCAGCGAGCAAATTGCCTTCAATCCTGGAAGCCAGAATCTTCAGACCTTCCGGATCCGCATTAAGCCCGCGCCGCTGCATTCTTTGCTGCAGCCACCGGATTAAATCGGGGCCGTCAAGGGGCCAAACCTGAATAACAACCCCGGCTTTATCAAGCGCCTGAAACCAGCGCGTTTTCAACGCCGCACCAGCCAGCTTACCGGCCGTAACGAGCAAAACCGTATCGGCAGGCAATCGCTCACAATAAGCCGTCAACACCTTTGATCCCTCTGTCCCGGGCGAGCCGGAAGGCAACCTTAAATCAAGGATTTTTTTATCGGAAAAAATAGAATATGAATCGGCGGCTACGGTCAAATCATTCCACTCAAACCCCGTCTCAGCGGAGAAAACCTCGCGCGTCAGAAAACCTGCCTGCCGTGCCGCCTTTCTGACGGCATCGGCCAACTCGCCAAGCTGTAATGATTCGTCGCCGCTGATAAAATAGACAGGCGCCAGGCGCTTTTGCAACTCGGCGCCTAATTGCTCGGGCTTTAAACGCATGTTATTTTGCGTCCGCCTCTAATACAACCCGGGCACGGTCCACTATCGTGCGCACCGCCTGTTGATACATTTCATTACGGATCACGTCTTCTTCGGTATCCTTAGCCATGACGTCCTGTTGATCATTGAAGTAATCGCGCCTGATTTCAACCGGCTGCCTCGGCATCAACACGGAATTGCCGGAACCGAGCAGTTCATATTCCAATCGATAATACAGTTCGAATTCGTTCGCGATACCCCTGGAACCCAGAGACAATGCCCGTCGATTTAGATCTTCTCCAAATATTTTAATGATCATGCCGGCTCCTTCCGGCGAATTGGCAAACTTACCGGCCGAGGATTTCAACGCGCGCTTGAATTGCTCTCGCAACGGCGGCGAACCACCGTCCACATAAACGTTCTTCATGCCTTCGGGCAAATCAAGCGCACCACGCAGATGATAACCGCAGGCGCCCAATAACAAAGCCATCATGAAGATAAGCGATTTTTTTGTCATTACACCCATTCTCTTAAACTACGATATTCACCAGCTTCTTTGGCACAATGATGACCTTTTTGACCGGCTTGTCTTCAATAAACCGCTTAACGTTTTCATCATTCAGCGCCATGGCTTCCACTTCATCCTTGGAAGCGGTTGTAGAAACGGAAATTTTGCTGCGCAATTTACCGTTTACCTGAACCACCAGTTCCAGTGAATCCAATTCCAGGGCCGTTGCATCCACTTCCGGCCAGGGCTCGCTGACAACGGCCTGCTGATGGCCTAAATCCAGCCATAACTGATGACAAATATGCGGCACCATGGGCGACAACATCAATACAATCGCTTCCAGGGTTTCCTGTCGAATCGCCTTGCCATTCTCGGTCTGATCATTGAATCTGGACAGCGCGTTAACCAGCTCCATATTAGCCGCGATGGCCGTATTAAAGGTATAGCGTCTGCCAAGATCATCCGTTACTTTCTGGATGGTTTGATGCAACTGACGACGCATGGCCTGCTGATCTTCGGTTAATGCCTGTTTGTCAACTTTCCGGGTCGAACCGCCGGCGTTAATATGCAGATAAGCCTGTTTCCAGAGCCGTTTAAGAAACCTGAATGAGCCCTCGACACCGCTATCGGACCACTCCAGGGATTGCTCGGGCGGCGCGGCAAACATAATGAACAAGCGCACGGTATCGGCGCCGTATTGATCGATCAAGGCCTGAGGATCGACCGTGTTGCCCTTGGATTTGGACATTTTGCTGCCGTCCTTCAGCACCATGCCTTGCGTCAACAGCTTTTTAAAGGGTTCATCGCAAACCAGCAAACCTTCATCACGCAACAGCTTGGTATAAAAACGCGCATACAGCAAATGCAAGATCGCATGCTCAATACCGCCGATATATTGATCGACCGGCAACCAGTATTTGGCCCTTTCATCGAGCATGCTACTGGCGCTATCGCTGCTTGCGAAGCGGGCAAAATACCATGAGGATTCCATGAATGTATCGAAGGTATCGGTTTCACGGCGTGCGGCTTTTCCGCAAACCGGGCAATCCACATGGGAGAAAGTCGGATGCGCCACCAATGGCGACTGTGACCCGTCCAGCACCACATCGCGCGGCAATTCCACCGGCAGGTCCTTTTCGGGAACCGGCACCGTGCCGCAGTCATCGCAATAAATAACCGGGATCGGCGCGCCCCAGTAACGCTGACGCGAAACACCCCAATCGCGCAGACGGAAATTGGTTTTGCGCTGGCCTTTGCCGGCTTTTTCCAGTGTTTCCGCAATGGCTGTAAAAGCCTGCTCTGATGTTAAACCGTCGAACTCGCCTGAATTGCGCAAGATACCTTTAGCGATGTAGGCCTGCTCGGAACAATCGGCCTGCTCGCCATCTCTGGCAAAAATCACCTGCTTGATCGCAATGCCATATTTTTGAGCGAACTCAAAATCGCGCTGATCATGCGCAGGCACCGACATAACAGCACCTGTGCCGTATCCCATTAATACGAAGTTGGCAATCCAGACAGGTACGTGCTCGCCGGTAATCGGATGGATGGCTTTGATACCTGAATCCACCCCGCGCTTCTCCATCGTCTCCATGGCCGCTTCCGACGTTTCCATCACTTTGCACTCGTTAATGAATGCCATGAGTTCCGGTTGGTTTTCTGCGGCTTTATACGCTAACGGATGCTCGGCGGCGACAGCCAGATAAGTGACCCCCATCAGGGTATCAGGCCGGGTCGTATAAATTCTTAAAGGCTGCTCCATGTCCGCCACTTGAAAATCCATTTCCACACCTTCGGAACGGCCGATCCAGTTGGCCTGCATGGTCTTGACCTGATCCGGCCAGCCATCCAGTGTCTCCAGAGATTGCAGTAATTCATCGGCATAGTCCGTGATCTTCAGGAACCATTGCGCAATCTCTTTTCTTTCCACGGGCGTGTCGCAGCGCCAACAGCAACCATCAATAACCTGCTCATTAGCCAGCACGGTCATATCATGCGGACACCAGTTGACCGGTGCGGTTTTTTTATAGACCAGTCCTTTTTCCAGCAACTTGATGAAGAACCACTGTTCCCAGCGGTAATAATCTGGATCGCAGGTCGCTATTTCCCGCTGCCAATCATAGCCAAATCCCAATCGCTTAAGCTGATCCCGCATATAGTCGATATTCTCATACGTCCAATCGGCCGGATGAACACCGTGCTTCATGGCCGCGTTTTCCGCGGGCAGCCCAAAAGCGTCCCAGCCCATTGGCTGCATGACATTTTTGCCTAGCATGCGCTGGTAACGACTGATCACATCGCCAATGGTATAGTTACGAACATGCCCCATGTGGAGTTTACCGCTGGGATAGGGAAACATGGATAAGCAATAATACTTTTCCTGAGTCGAGGATTCCGACACATTAAATACCCCCGAATCCTGCCAGACCTTTTGTACTTCTTGCTCAATAACCAACGGCTTATAATTTTCTTGCATCCTTCTCGTCTTTTACCAATCAAAAGCGTTAGAATACCGCACAGCCGCTTAAATCTAAAGTGTCATTTTTCAGGAGTTGACCATGAATAAGAATAAATTTATCACCGCCTATAACGAGCTCATGAGGCATCTGCATGAAACCATGGATGAGACTATTCATTCTTTAGCGGATGCACTGGAAATTTCGAAGGAAAAAACCAGAAAAACCACTGACTTGACCCAAGATGAAATCGATCAGGTATCTGGTTATGTCAAACGTGATATTGAACATGCAGCGCATGGATTAACTGAAAAAAAAGATAGTGATTCGCTCTCGGAATGGTTTAAATTCGATATTGAATTGATTGAAAACTTCGCACTGGATGCATTTTTGAGCCTAGCCGATAAAACCCGCCTTGAACTTGCAAAAATTGAACGACTGGCAGAACTCAACACTTATCACACGGGCGACATCACAGGGCCTGGCACGTTTGTTTGCGATCAATGCGATAAGCAAATTGCCTTTAAATCGACCAGTGAAATTCCCGAATGCCCGGCTTGTCACGGTAAAACTTTTGTCCGCCTTTGATATTGTTGGCCTAGGCCTTATAATACGAGTTTTATCTATTTGATTCCATGGGAAATAGCAACATGCGCAGGGTCATTTTCAATCAGAAGGGCGGTGTCGGCAAATCTACGATTACCTGCAATTTAGCCGCCATCAGTGCCGTTGAAGGCAAGCGTACTTTAGTCATCGATTTAGATGTTCAAGGCAATTCCACGCAATATCTACTCGGCAAAAAAGTCAGCGAGAGCGAAAAAACTATTGCTCACTTTTTTAAGGACAGCTTGAGTCTTGGCCTGTTCGGAAATAATGGCTCTGGTCTTGAAAATGTCATACACGAAACCCCTTTTCCGGATTTGTTTGTTATCCCTTCCCATCCCGACCTTGAACCCTTACAAGCACGTCTGGAATCGCGCTATAAAATTTTTAAACTAAAAGAGGCGCTGGACAAACTGGAAGGTTTCGACGCCATCTACATGGACACTCCGCCCATTCTCAACTTCTACAGCCAATCCGCCTTAATTGCCGCGGATAAGTGCCTGATTCCCTTCGATTGCGATACATTTGCCCGGGAAGCCTTGTATTTATTAATGCAGGCCTTAAGAGAAGTTAAAGCCGATCATAACCAGAATCTGGAAATTGAAGGCATCGTTGTTAACCAATTTCAAAAACAGGCGAATTTGCCTCGCCAGTTAGTTGATGAACTTGTAGCGGAAGGACTGCCCGTACTGGCAGCCATGATTTCACCGTCAATCAAGGTAAGAGAATCGCATACAGAATCGCGGCCACTGATCCATTATGCACCCAATCATAAATTGACCGACGAATTCAGAGCACTACACACAGAAATTCACGGTCATTAAATCTTTTGCTCAGGGGTTAAGATGATTCATTACTCCTGAGCATTTTATTGAAGCCCAGCAAAAGGCTTAAGCGTCGCATTATAGCGTTCCCGCTTTCACAGTTAGATACGATCCTCTATAGACATAACATTTGAATTTGCAAATTTCTTATTTAAGATCAGCTTGTCATATATCATCAGTCCTAAAAGCAAGATTCCTATAGCACTTATAATTACCTTGTCTCCAACGCCGGCATAAGGTGTCATCCCACCCATAGGAGTTATATTTTCACTAATCGCCACTGCCTCAAACAGCGGGGCCTGTTTGATGATGTCTCCATTCGGAGACACTATTGCCGTTATACCCGTATTTGTTGCCCGCAATAAAAAACGGCCTGTTTCCATGGCGCGCATTCTTGCAATTTGCAGATGCTGATGAGGCTCCAGTGAGTTTCCGAACCAGGCATCATTCGTCACATTGACCAGATAAGCGGCATCCGATAAGCCGCGAATATTGACCTCGCTAAAAGCGTCTTCATAACAAATGGATGTTATAAAAAGATAACCTCCCGCTTTTAATAAAGGCTGATCCGTTCCGCCCCGCAAAAAGTTGCCTAATTGAATATTTAACGTATTTAATACAAAACCGGATAAGGGTTGTAACGGTAAATATTCTCCAAACGGCAGTAAATGATTTTTCCGGTAAATACCATCATTTTTGCCCAGGGTTATCACCGCATTATATTTTTCATGAGACAGATTTCCTCTTACAGGAACGCTGACGATCAAATCAGTATCAGTCTTTTCGGCTTCTTTGCTTAAAGGCAGTAAAAATGATTCATTAACTTCGGCCCGAAAGGCAGGAACCGCGGTTTCAGGCCAAATGATAACATCCGAATCCCAGTGCTCTTCTGTCATCGACTTATATCTTTGCAAGATACGAATTTTATTTTCCGGCTTCCATTTTTGATCCTGGGAAATATTGCCCTGAATCAAAGACACTTTAATGGGAGATCCAACGGCTTGAGTCCATCTTACAGACTGCAGCCAGGCACCTATCCCCCATAACGCCAAAACAGTCATTGATAACAATGCAAACTGTCGTTTGTAATACATCAAAATGACGATAATAGATGCAGTGAACGCCAATAAGAGACCAGTGCCATATGCCCCTATGACAGGTATATAGCCAGATAAAGGCGTTCCTAATTGAGAATATGCGATTTGCAGCCACGGAAATCCATTCAGTACCCAAGTACCGCGAATATATTCTATGAGTATCCAAATCAAGGGGGCTGCCAAAAGCCGTGGAACAACTGTGGACGCCAACATCAGTTTTACCGAAAGATACCCACATAAGGCAGGGAACAGAGACCAAACATTTACAAACAAGCTTGTTAATATAATTGAGCTCAGCAACCCCGCCCCGCCAAAGTCATGGACGCTGATATAGATCCAAGACACTCCTAAGCCGTATGAGCCTAAACCAAATAAATAGCCTCTTAAAGCCGCTCGACCTGGCGTGATATCCTGCCAGGAAGCAAATAAGAAACTCAATGCTACAAGTGCCAAATAAGCATAATTAAAAGGAGCAAAAGATAGGGTAAGTAGCATACCGGCAACAGGAGAGCCTAAATCCCAGTATTTACTATTTGAACAGCGCATAAATCAACGGTACGGACTTGAGTGACGAGCGATCAGGATAAGCCAAACCAGCTATTTTTTAAAATGAAAGTATAACAATTTCACTCATTAGCATCCTGCAATTTGCATTGAAAGTGTATAAAACCCGAGCCGCGTAAGCCGGGCCCGGGCCAGTCGCCCGATGCGGGGGCGGCTTGGCGGACAAAAAAAAACCCAGGCCTGTCGTCAGGTCTGGGTTTGGGATAAAGCGCTTGGCAATTCCCTACTTTCGCATGGCAAATCGCCACACTATCATCGGCGCTAAGCGGTTTCACTTCCGAGTTCGGGATGGGATCGGGTGGGTCACGCTCGCTATGGTCACCAAGCAAACTGGTCTGACAAGCCGGC
>NZ_JQKS01000044.1:0-33487 GCF_000746145.1 Methylobacter sp. BBA5.1 | reverse complement strand
TTTCAGGTCGGGGTACGGTAGTAACCGGTCGTGTTGAGCGTGGCATTATCAAAGTAGGGCAGGAAGTTGAAATTGTCGGTATCAGACCGACCGTTACCACGACCTGTACCGGTGTTGAGATGTTCCGTAAATTGCTGGATCAAGGGCAGGCGGGTGATAACGTCGGTGTGTTGTTAAGAGGCACAAAAAGAGATGAAGTGGAGCGGGGGCAGGTGTTGGCGCATAAAGGCACCATCAAGCCACATTCGCACTTCAATGCAGAAATTTACGTTCTGTCCAAAGATGAGGGCGGTCGCCATACGCCATTTTTTAATGGATACCGTCCACAGTTCTATTTCAGAACCACGGATGTGACTGGGGCGGTTACGTTGCCAGAAGGTGTGGAAATGGTCATGCCTGGCGATAACATCGCTGTTGAAGTGAAACTGATTTCACCAATTGCGATGGAGGAAGGTTTGCGTTTCGCTATTCGTGAAGGCGGGCGTACCGTAGGTGCGGGCGTCGTTTCATCAATTATCGAGTAAATATATATGTCTAATCAAACTATCAGAATCCGTTTGAAATCATTTGATCATAAATTGATTGATCAATCGGCTGGCGAGATAGTAGAAACTGCAAAGAGAACTGGAGCCCAGATTAAAGGTCCTATTCCTTTGCCTACTAAAAAAGAGCGTTTTACCATTTTGATCTCTCCGCATGTAAATAAAGATGCAAGGGATCAGTATGAATTAAGAACATATAAACGATTACTTGATATCGTTGAGCCAACTGAAAAAACCGTAGATGCGTTGATGAAATTGGATCTTGCAGCTGGCGTTGATGTTCAGATAAAGTTGAATTAAAAGTAGAGGAATTGGCAGATGTCAATAGGTCTTATAGGTCGTAAGTGTGGTATGACCAGAGTTTTTTGTGAAGATGGTTCTTCGGTACCTGTTACTGTTCTCCAGATTGATTCAAACCGGATCACTCAAGTTAAAGGTGTTGAGGTAGATGGTTATCGGTCAATCCAGGTGGCAGCAGGCGACAAAAAGTCTTCAAGAGTCAATAAAGCAATGGCTGGTCATTATGCGGCGGCTAATGTGACAGCTGGACGTGGTCTTTGGGAGTTTAGACTCGAAGATGGCGAAGGCGAGGATTTATCTGCCGGTTCCGAATTGACATTAGATGTATTTTCCGAGGGTCAAGTTGTTGATGTCTGTGGAAAAAGTATCGGTAAGGGCTTTGCTGGTGGCGTTAAACGTCATAATTTCAGTATGCAAGATGCTACTCATGGGAATTCGCTTTCGCATAGAGTGTTAGGTTCCATCGGTATGTGTCAAACGCCTGGTCGAGTCTTTAAAGGCAAGAAGATGGCTGGTCATATGGGGGCTGTTAAAACAACGGTTCAAAACTTGACTATTCATTCAATTGATAAAGAAAGAAATTTAATTTTAGTAAAAGGTGCTGTGCCTGGTGCTAAAGGCGGTGATGTAGTTATTACACCCGCAATGAAAATGCGAAATAAAGGTTAAGCTATGGGTTTGCAAATACCTGCTATAAACGAACAAGACTCCGCCGGAAATGTAGAAGTTGCGGAAACGGTTTTTGGTCAGTCTTTTAATGAAACATTGGTTCATCAGTTGGTGACTAGATATCTGGCTGGGGCGCGTGCTGGTACAAAGGCTCAGAAAACCCGTTCTGATGTAAGTGGCGGTGGTTCAAAACCATGGCGACAAAAGGGGACAGGGCGTGCTAGATCTGGTACAATGCGCAGTCCTATTTGGCGGACTGGTGGTGTTGCATTTGCAGCAAGACCAAGAACATATGATCAGAAGCTCAACAAAAAAATGTTTCGAGTTGGTATTCGATCAATTTTATCCGAGTTGTTGAGACAGGGTCGCTTAGTTGTTAGCAATGATATATTACCTGCTACTTCTAAGACTAAGGAATTATCTGAGAAGCTGAAAAAAATTGAAGCTAAGCGAATTTTGATTGTTGTTGATAGTATTGATGAAAACCTAGCTTTAGCATCGAGAAATATTCCTTACGTAGAAGTGGTAGAGTCTTTGAATTTAAGCCCCGTTCTCCTGGTTTCGGCAGATAAAGTTATTGCTACACCAGTCGCATTGAAGCAGATAGAGGAGCGTTTGGCATGAGTGTAAATAAATACCAATTGGCAGGTGTGCTGCAAGCTCCAGTAATATCTGAGAAAAGCACTATTGCCGCTGAAAAAAATAAGAGATTTGTTTTTAAAGTGCAAAAAGTAGCAACAAAAAAACAAGTTAAAAATGCAGTAGAAATGATGTTTAACGTTGAAGTGGATTCGGTTCAAGTATTGAACGTTAAAGGTAAACAGAAAAGATTTGGCCGTTCATTAGGACAAAGATCCGATTGGAAAAAGGCTTATGTAAAGCTTAAGCCTGGACATGACATAGATTTTTCTGCTGCTTAATTTAGTTAAAGTAATAAAGATCAATAGGAAACGGTAGAAAGCATGGCGATTGTAAAGTCAAAACCGACGTCACCGGGTTCACGGTTTGTAGTGCGAATTAAGAATGATGAATTGCATAAAGGCAAACCATTTGCACCTTTACTAAGTAAAAACAGTAAAAGTGGCGGTCGTAATAACAAAGGGCGTATAACAACACGTCATGTAGGTGGTGGTCATAAACAGCACTACCGAATTATTGATTTTAAAAGGAATAAAACTGATATTCCTGCTGTTGTTGAGCGACTGGAGTATGATCCAAATAGAACGGCAAATATTGCTCTGGTGTTGTTTAAGGATGGAGAGCGTAGATACATCATTGCGCCTAAAGGCCTGGAGGTAGGACAGGAGATTCTTTCATCAGAAAATGCTGCTGTTAAGCCGGGCAACTGCATGCCTTTAAGAAATATACCAATGGGCACGACTGTACACTGTGTGGAATTAAAGCCTGGCAAAGGTGCTCAAGTAGCTAGAAGTGCTGGTGCATCGGTTCAGTTAGTTGCTAGAGATGGTATTCATGCAACCATAAGATTGCGTTCAGGTGAAATGCGTAAAGTTATGGCTGATTGCAAAGCTGTAATTGGTGAAGTATCAAACTCAGAACACAATTTGGCTTCTCTTGGAAAGGCAGGTGCCTCAAGATGGAGGGGGGTGCGTCCTACAGTTCGCGGTGTTGCTATGAACCCTGTGGATCACCCGCATGGTGGTGGTGAAGGTCGTACTTCTGGTGGTAGACATCCTGTATCTCCTTGGGGTATGCCGACTAAGGGATATAAAACGAGAAAAAACAAACGTACTGATAATATGATTGTCAGACGTCGTAAGCAGAAATAGAGAGGAATTAGCGTGCCGCGTTCAATTAAAAAAGGTCCTTTTATTGATCATCATCTACTTAAAAAAGTAGAAGATGCTGTAAGTAGCAATAACCGGAAACCGATTAAAACATGGTCAAGACGATCAATGATTATTCCAGATATGCTGGGCTTAACTATTGCAATCCATAATGGGCGGCTGCACATTCCAGTTCTTATTTCTGAGAATATGGTCGGGCATAAATTAGGTGAGTTTGCGCCAACTCGTACTTATAAAGGCCATGTGGCTGATAAGAAATCTAGGTAGGTTATGATGGAAATTTCAGCAAAATTAAGCAATGCCCCTCTATCCGCGCAAAAAGCTCGATTGGTGGGAGATCAAATTCGAGGTCTGCCGGTTGAGAAAGCGCTGAATACATTAAAATTCAGTTCAAAAAAAGGTGCGGTTATCTTTAAGAAGGTTTTGGAGTCCGCCATAGCTAATGCAGAGCATAACGAAAGCGCAGATATTGATGAATTAAGAGTGTCTACCGTTTATGTAAATGAAGGGGCGACCATGAAAAGATTTAAGGCAAGAGCTAAAGGACGTGCGAATCATATCCTTAAAAGAACCTGTCATATTACAGTTAAAGTCGCAGAATACGAGTAGGGGCTAAAAATGGGTCAAAAGGTACATCCAACAGGTATACGCCTTGGTATTGTTAAAGATTGGAATTCAAGATGGTATGCAAATAGTCAGGACTATTCTGTATTCCTTCATCAGGATTTAACAGTTCGGGAATATATTAAGAAAAAATTAGCTCATGCTTCTGTAAGTCGTATTCAAATCAATCGCCCTGCCAACAATGCACATATTACTGTTCATACGGCGCGCCCAGGCATTGTAATCGGTAAGAAAGGCGAAGATATTGATGTTTTGAGGCAAGAGGTTTCTCAGATGATGGGTATCCCTGTTCAGCTAAATGTTGAAGAGATTAGGAAGCCAGAATTAGATGCGCAATTAGTAGCAGAAAGTATTGCACAGCAATTAGAAAAGCGAATTATGTATCGTAGAGCAATGAAACGCGCAGTGACTAATACTATGCGTTTAGGTGCTGAAGGTATAAAAATTAATGTTGGTGGGCGCCTGAATGGTGCTGAAATTGCAAGAAGCGAATGGTATAGAGAAGGGCGTGTGCCATTACATACTTTAAGAGCTGATATTGATTATGCTACTGCGGAAGCAAATACTACCTATGGAATTATCGGCATTAAAGTGTGGATATTCAAGGGTGAAGTATTCGATATGGATGCGCATATTGCATCTATTAATTCAGAATCAAAAAAATAGTTGAAGGGATAGAAAAATGCTTCAACCTAAAAGAACAAAATTCCGTAAACAATTTAAAGGCAGAAATAACGGTACTGCCATGCGCGGGTCATCAGTAAGCTTTGGAGAATATGGCCTAAAGTCAACAAGTCGCGGTAGACTTACTGCCCGACAAATCGAGTCAGCACGTAGAACGATTACAAGGCATGTTAAACGTGGTGGTAAAATTTGGATTAGAATTTTTCCAGATAAACCAATTACGAAAAAACCTTTAGAAGTTCGTATGGGAAAAGGTAAAGGTAGTGTAGAATACTGGGTTGCTCAGATTAAACCAGGGACTATGCTTTATGAAATACAAGGTGTTTCTGAAGAACTGGCCCGGGAAGCTTTTGCTTTAGCTGCAGCTAAGTTACCTCTAAAAACAACTTTTACTGTTCGGACGATAATGTAATGAAAGCAAGTGAATTACGCCAAAAGTCAAAAGACGAGTTAGGAGCCATGCTACTTGATCTGTCACGTGAACAATTTAACCTGAGAATGCAGAAAGGAACAGGTCAATTGTCAAAGCCTGATCAAGTGAAAAAGGTTAGACGTGAAGTGGCACGTATTCAAACTATATTAAATGAGATGGCGAGCGCATAAATATGAGCGAGAATGTAACTAAGTTGCGGACAATTAGCGGTCGTGTCGTCAGCAATAAAATGGATAAAACAATTACGGTTTTGGTTGAGCGGGTTGTGAAACATCCTGTTTATGGTAAGTATGTTAAACGTTCAACTAAGATGATGGCTCATGATGAACAAAATATTTGCCAGGAAGGTGATGTCGTGTCAATTACGTCATGCAGACCTATGTCTAAGAATAAAACTTTTAGATTAGTTGATGTCTTAGAAAGTGCTAACAGATAGATAGTGCATAAGCAATTTAATATACAGATAATCGGGAATTAATCATGATTCAGATGCAAACTAACCTTGACGTTGCCGATAACAGCGGCGCAAAAAGGGTCATGTGTATCAAAGTACTAGGGGGTTCGCATAGACGTTATGCTGGCATTGGTGACATCATCAAGGTTAGTATTAAGGATGCTATTCCTCGTGGAAGAGTAAAGAAGGGCGAGGTTTATAATGCCTTGGTCGTCAGAACACGTAAAGGTGTGCGTCGTCCGGATGGGTCGGTGATTCGATTCGATGGTAATGCGGCAGTTATTCTGAATAACAATTTGCAGCCATTAGGCACCCGTATTTTTGGCCCTGTAACACGCGAGCTACGCGGTGAGAAATTTATGAAAATTATTTCTCTAGCTCCTGAAGTTTTATAAGATAGGGTTCAAAAATGCAAAAAATTAGACAAGGTGACGATGTTATTGTTCGTACTGGTAAGGATAAAGGTAAGAGCGGTAGAGTAGTTCAGGTTTTAAAAAATAATAAGATTTTGGTTGAAGGAATCAATCAAGTCAAAAAAAATCAAAGACCTAATCCAAATGCAGGCATTTCAGGAGGAATTATAGTCAAGGATATGCCAATCAATATTTCCAATGTTGGACTATATAATCCTGAAACCAAAAAAGCAGATCGTGTCGGCTTTAAGTTTCTAGAAGATGGAAAGAAAGTCAGATATTTTAAGTCAACTAATGAAATTGTTGATGCGTAAGGTGTAGATAAAAATCATGGCTAGACTAGAAACCGAATATAAAGAAAAAATCCTTCCTGCATTAGTAGAGCAGTTTAGTTACAAATCTGTGATGCAAGCGCCTCGTATTACTAAAATAACGCTCAATATGGGGGTTGGAGGTGCTGTCGCAGATAAAAAGGTTCTGCAATCAGCTATTAGCGATATGGAAAAGATCTCCGGTCAAAAACCAGTTGTCACCTTGGCAAGAAAATCAATTGCTGGTTTCAAAATTCGTGATGATATGCCTATCGGTTGTAAAGTGACTTTACGTAGCGACAGAATGTACGAATTTTTAGATCGTTTAATCGCTATATCTATACCTCGGATTCGTGATTTTCGGGGATTAAGCCCTAAAAGCTTTGATGGGCGTGGTAATTATTCAATGGGTGTCAAAGAGCAAATCATTTTCCCTGAAATTGATTATGATAAAATTGATGCTATACGCGGTATGGATATTACTATCACAACAACAGCACAAACAAATGAAGAAGGTTTGGCTTTGTTAAAGCTTTTTAACTTTCCATTTAAGAACTAAAGGGCGATTTTTAACATGGCAAAAAAATCAATGATTGCGCGCGAAGACAAGCGTAAGAAATTAGTACAGAAATATGATGCGAAACGTAAATCTTTGAAGGAAATTATCAGAGATCCAAATGCTTCATATGAAGAAAAAGAGTCAGCTCATTTACAACTTCAAAAATTACCGAGAGATTCCAGCGTAACAAGAATACGTAACCGTTGCAATTTAACTGGGCGGCCACATGGGTATTATCGCAAATTTGGCCTTAGCCGGAATAAATTAAGAGAAGCAACTATGCGCGGCGACGTGCCAGGCTTAGTAAAGGCGAGTTGGTAGTATCTGTTAGTCAAGTTTGGAGAAATAGAAAATGAGTATGACAGACCCAGTAGCAGATATGTTGACCCGCATTAGAAACGGTCAATCTGCCGGAAAAAAAACCGTTAAACAACCTTCGTCAAAATTAAAAGTATCAATTGCAAAAGTACTGAAAGAGGAAGGTTATATTACAGATTTCAGCACCGAAACAAACGGTAGTCATACAGAAATGACTATTGAGTTGAAATATTATAGAGGCGCACCTGTAATTGAAAGTTTAAAAAGAATTAGTAAACCTGGTTTACGCATTTATAAATCTAAAGATGAATTGCCGAAAGTTCTTGGCGGGCTAGGTATTGCTATTGTTTCAACATCAAATGGTGTTATGACAGATAGAGCTGCTCGCGCAATTGGACATGGCGGCGAAGTTATTTGCACTGTTTGTTAATTGTAGGCCAGTTTATGTCAAGAATAGCTAAAGCTCCAGTTACTATCCCTAGCGGTGTCGATATAAAGCTAGATGGTAATAATATGACTGTAAAAGGAAGTAAAGGTCAGTTATCGTTCGATTTTAACCCTGCAATAAGCATAGATATTGCAGACAATGTTATTCAAATGCGATGGAATAAAGACAATAAAATAGCTACTGCTCAAGCTGGAACTGCAAGAGCGATTGTAAGCAACATGGTTGCAGGTGTCTCTGCTGGATTTGAAAAGAAGCTGACATTGATTGGTGTGGGTTATCGAGCACAAGCAAAAGGAAATGTTCTTAATCTTGCACTTGGGTTTTCCCATCCAGTCGATTTTGAAGTTCCCCAAGGGATAACAGTTGAAACACCTAGTCAAACTGAAATAATAGTCAAAGGAAGCGATAAGCAACAAGTTGGCCAGGTAGCTGCAAAAATCAGGGCGTATCGCCCTCCCGAGCCTTATAAAGGCAAAGGAGTCAGGTATGCTGAAGAGCATGTTGTAAGAAAAGAAGCTAAGAAGAAGTAAGGTAACGTGATGGAAAAGAAACAATCTCGTTTAAGGCGCGCATTGAAATTGCGTAGCAAGATTAAGAAATTAAATACAACCCGTTTATCTATTCATAAAACTTCACAGCACATATATGCTCAAGTTATAAGTGGAGATGGAACGACTACATTGGCTAGTGCTTCGACTATTCAATCAGAAATTAGGTCAACTCTAAAGAATACAGGCAATATTGAAGCGGCAACTGAAGTAGGAAAATATATTGCTCAGAAAGCTATTGCAGCTGGAATCACAGAAGTTGCTTTTGATCGTTCTGGATTTAAATACCATGGTCGCGTTAAGGCATTAGCTGATGCTGCACGTGAAGCCGGTTTGAAGTTTTAGGAGTATAGAATGGCTACAGCACCTTCTCAAGGTAGTACAGACGGATTGCAAGAAAAACTAGTTTCTGTAAGACGTGTTGCAAAAGTGGTAAAAGGCGGTAGAGTTTTTGGTTTCACTGCGCTAACTGTTGTTGGTGATGGTGAAGGTCGTGTAGGTTATGGCGTCAGTAAGGCGCGCGAAGTGCCTATAGCGATACAAAAGTCTCTTGAACAAGCGCGAAAAAACATGCGTAAGGTTTCATTGAAAGGGGATACCTTACAGTATCCAATTATGTCTTCGACTGGGGCGGCAAAAGTTTATATGCAGCCGGCATCTGAGGGTACTGGTATTATTGCGGGTGGCGCAATGAGGGCAGTGTTTGAAGTGGTCGGTGTGCATAATGTATTGGCAAAATGTATTGGCACTAATAATCCTATCAATGTCGTTAGAGCTACAATTGATGGGCTTACAGGAATGCATAATGCTAACCAAATAGCTGCAAAGCGTGGCTTATCAGTAGAACAAATTATTGGGTAGTTGCTATGGCTGGTACTAAGTTAAGTGTTACGATGATAAAAAGCAAATTTGGGCGTTTACCACGTCATCAGGCCTGTTTAAAAGGTTTGGGTTTGCGTAAAATTAACCAAACGGTTGAAGTGCTTAATACAGCCGAAAATCGCGGTATGATAAATAAAGTATCATACATGCTAAAAGTCGAGGAACTGTAATGTTTTTAAATACCATCCATGCAAGTGAAGGATCACGAAAGAAATCTAAACGAGTGGGTCGTGGAATTGGCAGTACGCTCGGAAAAACTTGTGGAAGAGGCCATAAAGGGCAAAAAGCGCGTAGTGGTGGTTTTCATAAAGTAGGTTTTGAAGGCGGTCAGATGCCATTGCAGCGCCGTTTACCTAAGGTTGGATTTACTTCTAGAATCAACAAGTTTTCTGCAGAGGTTCGTTTGGGCGAATTAAATTCCTTAGATGCTGATGTGGTTGATTTAAAATTGTTAATTGATGCGAACATAGTACCTGCTTTTACCAAAACCGCGAAAGTAATCAAATCCGGTGAAGTAAAAAAAGCGATTACCATCAAAGGTATTAAGGTGACTGGCGGCGCTAAGGAATCTATTGAAGCTGCTGGCGGCAAAGTAGAGGTTTAAGTGAGTACTTCAAGAGCTCAAATGGCTAACAAAGTTGGTGGATTTTCAGAACTGAAAGCAAGACTTCTTTTTGTTCTGGGGGCTTTTTTTGTTTACAGAGTTGGGGCTCATATCCCGGTTCCCGGGATAGATCCTAAGGCTTTAGCTGTTATGTTTGAACAGCAAAGTGGCTCGATTCTGGATATGTTTAACATGTTTTCCGGTGGCGCATTAATGCGCCTAAGCCTTTTTGCTCTTGGAATAATGCCCTACATCTCGGCGTCAATTATTATGCAATTGATGACTGTTGTCATACCTGCCATGGAGCAGATAAAAAAAGAAGGTGAGTCTGGTAGGCGTAAAATATCTCAATATACCAGATATGGAACAGTTGTTTTAGCAACTTTCCAAGCGATAGGGATATCGTTGGCGTTACAAAATCAATCTGCTGGGGGGCTTTCTGTTGTCTTGAATCCCGGTGTTGGTTTCATCTTGATTACGACAGTTACGTTGGTCACTGGAACTATTTTCTTGATGTGGTTAGGTGAACAAGTCACTGAGCGTGGAATTGGCAATGGCATTTCCCTTATCATTTTTGCGGGTATCGTTTCCGGTTTACCCAAGGCAATTGGTGGTACATTAGAATTAGCTAGAACGGGTGAAATGAATGGTGCATTCATTATTCTATTGTTCCTGTTGTCAATTTCTGTAACGGCGCTTGTTGTTTTTGTAGAAAGAGGTCAGAGAAGGATTCTCATTAATTATCCAAAGAGACAACAAGGACGAAAAATGTATGGCGGACAAAGTAGCTTTTTACCTTTGAAGCTCAATATGGCGGGTGTTATACCTCCTATTTTTGCATCTAGCATTATTTTATTTCCTGCAACTATAGCTGGATGGTTTGGTAATACGGACGGATTTGCATGGCTTCAGGATATTGCGACAATGTTGTCTCCTGGTCAACCTATTTATGTCATGCTTTATGCGGCCGCTATCATATTTTTCTGTTTCTTTTATACTGCGTTAGTGTTTAACTCTAAAGAAACAGCTGAGAATTTAAAAAAATCTGGAGCGTTTCTTCCTGGTATAAGGCCTGGTTTGCAGACTAGTTCATATATCGATAAGGTTATGACTAGATTAACTTTAATCGGAGCTTTTTACATTACGTTAGTATGTTTATTGCCCGAGTTTTTAATAGTCTATTGGAATGTTCCATTTTATTTCGGTGGGACGTCGCTTTTGATTATAGTTGTGGTTGTGATGGATTTTATTTCACAAATGCAAACGCATATAATGTCGCAACAATATGAAGGCTTGATGAAAAAAGCCAATCTGAAAAAATAATTTATTGTATTTATATACAAAAGCAACTTAGGAGTTAGCTGTGAAGGTTCGAGCTTCTGTAAAAACAATTTGTAGAAAATGTAAAGTAGTAAAAAGAAACGGTGTTGTTAGGGTTATCTGCGTAGACGGTAGACATAAACAGCGCCAAGGCTAAAATTTGTTGCGCTATAATTACTGTGATGCTATAATTCGGCGCTTAACTTTAGAGTAATACTCAGGGGAGTATCTAGATGGCACGTATTGCCGGGATAAATGTACCAGATCATAAACATGCGGTAATCGCTTTAACTTCAATTTATGGTATTGGTCGTCAAACAGCAAGTGAAATTTGTGTTGAGGTGGGTATAGCACCTTCCATAAAAATAAAAGAACTGAATGAAGAGCAATTAGAAGCTATTCGTAGTGTGGTTTCAAAGATGACAGTGGAAGGTGATCTGCGTCGTGAAGTTTCTATGAATATCAAACGTTTGATGGATCTGGGTTGCTATCGCGGGATAAGACATCGCAGAGGTTTGCCTTTAAGAGGGCAGAGAACGAGAACAAATGCTCGTACTCGTAAAGGTCCGCGTAAACCTATTAGAAAATAAGATATTCCTGTAAGAGGTTCTAAATAATGGCTAGTCCAAATCGTTCCAGAAAACGTATAAAAAAAGAAGTGGCAGATGGTATTGCTCATGTTCATGCTTCTTTCAACAACACAATCATAACTATCACTGATAGAAAAGGCAATGCGCTGTCTTGGGCTACTTCAGGTGGATCTGGATTTCGCGGTTCAAGAAAAAGTACTCCATTTGCAGCCCAGGTTGCAGCTGAGAAAGCTGGGGTTGTCGCTCAGGAATTCGGTATGAAAAATCTTGATGTTATGATCAAGGGTCCTGGCCCTGGTCGTGAATCTGCGGTTCGTTCACTGAATAATCTGGGATTTAAAATTAACAATATTGTAGATGTGACGCCAATTCCTCATAACGGATGCCGTCCCCCTAAGAAACGCCGCGTATAAGAATCTGGAGTAGTTATTATGGCAAGATATCTTGGACCTACTTGTAAATTGAGTCGAAGAGAAGGTACTGATCTGTTTTTGAAAAGCAGAGGAAAGTCCCTGGAAAATAAATGTAAGTTAGATCAGCGGCCTGGTCAACACGGTACGAAGCGTACAAGAAGCTCTGATTATGCCCTTCAGTTGAGGGCAAAGCAGCGTTTACGTAGGATTTATGGGATTTTGGAAAAACAATTCCGTAACTATTATAAGTCTGCTGATATGAAAAAAGGTGCAACAGGTGAAAACCTGCTGAATCTGTTGGAATCAAGGCTGGATAATGTTGTTTATCGTATGGGGTTCGCTTCTACCAGAGCCGAAGCTCGTCAGTTAGTTTGCCATAAATCAATTTTGGTTAATGATGTGCTGATAAATGTGCCTTCTTATCAAGTAAGTGCTGGTGATGTGCTTAAGGTAAGAGAAAAGGCAAAAAAACAGCAAAGAATTATTGATGCATTAACCATATCTGAGCAATATGGTTTTCCTTCTTGGGTTGAAGTTGATCCAAAAACTATGTCTGGTACATTTAATTCATTGCCTGATCGTATAGATTTAGGTAGTGACATTAATGAACAGTTAGTTGTAGAACTTTACTCTAAATAATTGCAGTTCTGAGGAATATAAATGCAGAATTCTATTTCTGGCTTATTGAAGCCTCGATTAGTTGAGGTTGTAAGTAAAACACCTAACCATTCAAGAATTGTTATTGAACCGTTGGAGCGTGGTTTCGGGCATTCCCTTGGTAATGCTCTAAGGCGCGTATTGTTGTCAACAATTCCAGGCTGCGCAGTTACGGATGTGGAAATTGAAGGTGTTCTTCATGAGTACACAACCATAGAAGGTGTTCAAGAAGATGTAATTGATATTCTGCTAAACCTCAAGAAGTTAGCAGTTGTGCTTCATTCAAAAGATGAGGTTGAGCTGACTCTTACCAAAACTGGTGCGGGTTGTGTCATAGCGGCGGATATTAATGTTCCTCATGATGTTGAAATTATAAATCCTGAATTAGTAATCGCTAACTTGACTCAGGCCGGCGTATTGAATATGAAGATCAGAGTGCGCAGAGGGAGAGGCTATGAGCCCGTTAGTGTGCGTAAATCAATTTCTGACCATAGTTCCGTTGTAGGTGCTCTTCAGCTTGATGCTTCATATAGTCCGATTGTTAAGGTGGCTTACCATGTTGAAAGTACGCGTGTAGAGCAGCGGACTAACCTAGACAAACTAATTATTGAGCTGGAAACAAATGGAACTGTAGATCCAGAAGAAACGATCAAACTCGCTGCAACTATACTCCATGATCAATTATCTGTTTTTGTTGATTTTGAAAAGGTAAATGATCAGCTTGCAGAAGAACCTGTAGAAATCGAAGAAATTTTTGACCCCGTTCTTCTTCGTCCTGTAGATGATCTTGAGTTGACAGTGCGCTCTGCTAATTGCTTAAAAGCTGAGAATATTTTTTATATTGGAGATTTAATTCAACGAACAGAGGTAGAATTATTAAAAACTCCTAATCTTGGCAAAAAATCCTTAACAGAAATAAAAGACATTCTTGCCTTAAAAGGGTTATCTCTGGGTATGCGTTTGGAGAATTGGCCCCCTGAAAACCTGGCAGATCAAAACCACGCAGTAAATTAACTAACTTTAGGTCTTCTTACAATGAGACATCGTAAATCCGGTAGAAAATTCAATATTAATAGCAGCCATCGCAAGGCGCTATTCAGTAATATGGCTAGTTCATTATTTAAGCATGAACTGATCAAAACTACTTTACCCAAAGCTAAGGAATTAAGAAGTTTTGCTGAACCTTTGATTACTTTATCGAAAGTAGATAATGTAGCAAAAAGGCGTCTCGCATTTTCTAGATTGCGCGATCGTGAAGTTGTAACTAAGCTATTTAATGAACTTGGACCTCGTTATCAAAACAGAGCTGGCGGCTATCTGCGTATTATGAAATGTGGATTTAGACCTGGCGATAATGCGCCAATGGCATATGTTGAGCTTGTTGATAGATCTGAAATCAACACAATAGATGAGTAAGACTATTTTGAGACATAAAAAAAGCCGGGTCAACCCGGCTTTTTTTATGTCTCAAAATAAAGTTATTTTTCTAGCAAATCAATTTTACCTGTTTTGCCATTCCATTCCTCGGCATCGGGTAAGGGGGATTTTACTTCGGTAATAACAGGCCATTGCTTGGACAGTTCGGCATTCAACTGAATGAACATCTCTTGCTCTGCCGGTAACTCATCTTCGGCAAAAATTGCATTCGCGGGGCATTCCGGCTCACATAATGTGCAGTCGATGCACTCATCTGGATCTATTACAAGAAAATTAGGGCCTTCACGAAAGCAATCTACAGGGCATACATCGACACAATCAGTAAATTTACATTTGATACAGTTTTCTGTGACTACAAAAGTCATAATTATTACCAGGAAAGTTGTAGGGAAAATTTATATTTAATTAATACCCATCTTAGCAGAAAGTGATGGCTGATAAAATACCGATATATGATAGAGATGCGATTAATTAAATTTAGCAAGATCATTATCAATTTCGGCTACTATAGCAGCCAATCGTGACTTGAAACCAACTACTATTGAAAAAATTGAGTTTTATTATTGACAGGCATGTCTGAAAAATACAGTACGGTACGTATCGCGTACTTTTGATGAATGCAATCCAAAAGTATGCAGTGAGTACCCAGCCGAGGCTATGAAAATCTCTGGCGCTCTGTTGGCCCGTAAATTGTTTTTTCATAGTGACGAATGCCTGAAGACAATGTTTCCGGCCAATAAATTAACGCTCTAGTACTTAATCATTCTTTTAATGTTGGGTAAAGGTTTTTCAATTTTACCCGAGCCTCTTCAGTGGTAAATCGCCAGTCCATAGGGCAAGCCCTGACATTTCTTTTTTTCTTGCTAGGCCGAGACTTCCCGCGTCAATGTCACCTGGTCGGGAATGCGCCGATTCAGACATTGACGGGATAAAATGCTCAATTCGATTTCCGCCATGTAGAGCCAACTGCCATGCTTAGGCGTGTAGTGGATATCCAGCTTATCCAGGATTCTCCGCGCTTCCTCTCTGGTGGGAAAGCCTTATACAGCGAGGCCGCCGGTGTGCGTGTTTAAAATCCATGACAAGGGTAATGCGCTCGGTCTGAGCATAAGGCACGTCCACTAAGTGTTGAATCTGGTGTGCCCAATCCACACCGCGGTCCTTTGGTCTGTGACCGCCACATGCCGCTGGATCAAAGAACATAAACAGATGGCTGATACCGTTACGTTCATATTTCGTATCGTATTTTTCCACCGATGGCTTAGCCGGGGTCGGCTGTCGCACGTCTTTAATCTGTTGTTTGCTGCTTTCGTCTATGCAAATCAATGGATGCGTTGCGTCATAGAAACGCTTGTAAACATCAAGGATGTCTTCCGTAGCACAGACAAAGCAGGCATTCTGTTGAGTAGGAATGCACCATTCTTTATGTTACCAGGGTTTTGATTCGTTTATTTAAAGTTTGCCGAATGGTTTCATGAGATACGCTTTACACATAGCCCAGTTCCACCATGCGCTGTCCAAGCAGGCTTAAGGAACAACGACTGCGGCTAACTGAGGCGTTCCCGCAGGTTAACGCAATCAGATGGGCTTCATTTTCCCCATCAATCACCCGGTTTCTGAATCGGCTAGGTTTAGCACGATTGAGGGCCGTCTCTAGCCCTTTTTGAACGAACCGCACCCGTTCTTCAACCGTTCGCGTTGAAACCCTAAAGGCTTCACTGATGGGGGTGTCCTGCCAATTTTCGCCCCATTCGCTGATTATCCGCCTTGAGCAAAATTTCAGCATGAAGCCTTTTATAGGTCGCGACTTTGCCTTTATGAATCAAGTCTTGCAAATACGTATGTTCATTTGCCGTCAGTTGCACTCTGTATTCCTTCGTCATGCTGTCATTCCCCATTCTGGCGACACATCAGCATGTTTATGTGGGGTCAGAGCAAGCACTTCGCGGCTTCATGAGCGCGCGGTATTATGGGTGCTGCGCAACGGTGTTCAGTGGCGAACCTTGCCGGCGGAATATGGCAAATGGAATAGCATCTTCAAGCGTTTTTCCCGCTGGTGCCGGAGAGCGTATGGGCTAATTTGCATCGAGCCTGTATAGATCAGCCCGATTTATAAAGTGTTTTTATTGACAGCACCATTGTCAAGGCACATGCCTGTACGGCAGGAGCGACTGGCAGCTCAG
Source organism: Methylobacter sp. BBA5.1 (assembly GCF_000746145.1). NCBI lineage: Bacteria > Pseudomonadati > Pseudomonadota > Gammaproteobacteria > Methylococcales > Methylococcaceae > Methylobacter > Methylobacter sp. BBA5.1. The sequence goes on along the minus strand of NZ_JQKS01000044.1, from coordinate 17,290 downwards.
CAGAGCAAGAGGCACTGGGGCGTTCGCACGGTGGGTTTAGCACCAAGATTCACGCTATTACCGATGGGCTGGGCACTCCGTTGGGATTTGTCCTAACGGGCGGGCAAGACAGTGACATTGGACAAGCGGAAAATTTACTGGCGTTTGCACCACCTGAAGGGGTACAAAAATTGGCGGCGGATAAAGGCTACGACAGCGATGCGTTCATTGAAACCCTTCAGAACCAAGCTATTGAGGTGGTGATCCCGCCTCGCAGCCACCGTAAACAATCCCGTACCTGTGATTGGTTTATTTATAAGAAGCGTCATTTGATTGAATGCTTTTTCAATAAAATCAAACACTACCGTCGAATTTTTTCACGTTTCTAGAAGCTGGTCCGGAAGTATTCGGTTTTTTCTGCATTTTGTCTCGGCTTTGATTTGGCTACGCTGAAATGTCAACAGAACCTAGTAGTCAGTCAATTTAATTATGGCGGGTAAATTGTAGGTGCGAATTTATTCGCACTATTCACACTCTATGAATACTCTGCAAATTTTACTCGTCAGATCAAGACTGACTAAGCACTAGGTTTTTGATAGGCTAAATTTGTCTCTTCATTTCAGAGTGGCAGAAGAGAACAAAGACAAGAATAAGTTTTTTGAGGTGCCGACTTTTTGTTCTTTTGCATTTTTTAAGGCAAGACTAGCTTCTGTTTTAAGTTGGCTATCCGCATAAAGTTGTTCATTGCGTGCAGGTGCTTTAACCGCTCTTTCAAAATATTTTGCCGCTTCATCGGATTTATTCTGCGATAACAGAAATTTTCCGTAAAAATAATTGCTATCAATACCATTAGGATTGATTTGAAGTGCAATTGCTAGCATTTTTTGAGCGGTTTGCTCATCGCCAAAAGCAATAGGCCATTTGGGCACCATATAATATAATGTGCCCAAGGTAACATAGGCGGATCCGTTCATGGTTTTTGGATTTATTTCTATAGCTTTGGCTAGTAGCTTGCGAGCATCCTTAACTGAATTAAGTGCCGCCAATGCATCTTGGTGATCGGCATTTGTAGCTTTTACAACCGCTTGCCAAAAAATAAGCTCGGCATTATCGGTATGCTGTTTGGATAGGGCAATAATTTTATCGAGTAGATGGTTGTAAGCACGACTTTTATTGGAATTTGACTTGCTATAGTAAATAGACGCCCATTCGGACTCTATATTATTTAGGGAATCTTTTATGCTATTAGCAAAGCATTGAGTTGATAGTAGCAATAATGCAACAAGTGTTGTTTTTTTCATACGGCAAATATAGGGTAAATTGCCGTCTATTTCAATATATGTATGAAATAATTAATTTTTACGCCATTCTGAATATGGATGATTAGCAAGGTTGTTGTTGTAATAACGCAAATCATGCGTAACTTCTTTTCCTAGCCAGTCAGGTTTTGAAAATGGTTGCCCTATTTCTGGTAATTCAATTTCAGCGACAATCAACCCTTTGTTTTCTCCTTCAAACTCATCTATTTCCCAAATGTTGGTATCATGAGTGACAAAATGACGGGTTTTTTCAATTAAGGGCTTTTTACAAAGATTGTTTACGATTTCATTCGCGTCAGACAGTGGAATTTCATATTCGTATTCATGTCTATGAGTACCAATGGTAGCGCTTTTGATATTCAGCCAGGCATGATTATCACTTATCCGGACTCGGATCGAGTTAGTTGCTAACGAGCTTAGATAGCCTTGCCTGTATTTAATGGATTCTGTGATGTGCTCACGCCAATTATCATTGGCAATTAAAAACTTATGCTCTACTTCTATGGCCATAATAAAATAAATTTTTTGGGAATGATTAGCATTGCAATGATGAGGGGAATAATGCCGTACGGGCACAAATTAATTTTCCATCATAATTTTTAAACCACCAGTTTTAGCTGCGATAATCTGACCAAGGAGGAGGCAATGGTCTATAGATAAGGTAGCCTGCGGATACCAAATTGAGTGCTATTTGCACGGGTTATTTTTTGCATCTTCGTTGATCAGATGACCAATGATATGAATAAACACTATTTGGAGCATCACTTTGAATCTAAATCAAACGATAATCTTAAAATGGAGCCAGATCAAGATGCATCATTCAGTCGACACGTATTCGGACGATAAGTTTCGTTATCTAAACCACCTACCCTGTTGACTGGAAGTGCTTGACACACAGTTGCGCCATGAATTGCATTTTCTGCTTCAACTTGGACAGGAATTGATCTAATTGTTTTAATGGGCAATGATATGGGCTTCAAAATTATGAATTATAGAGTAGCTTCTATACTCCAACCATTACTAAAAGGGTACAAGAGATAATACAGCCTTTAGTGTTTGTATGGATGAACAAGAGTTAAATAAGTCCAGCTTTATTTAATTGGCTAGCAATGCTAAAGTAATAGTTTATTAAATTACTTGGTATTTATTTTCTGTTGCAAGCTGTTTAATTGGCAACTATTTTTAACGTATTTTATTAGGAGAATCAAATGGCTTTCGAACTTCCTGCTTTACCTTATGCTAAAGATGCGCTGGCTCCCCATATTTCAGCAGAAACGTTAGAGTATCATTATGGGAAGCATCACCAAACTTATGTAACAAATCTGAACAATCTCATTCCAGGAACTGAATTTGAAGGATTATCTCTGGAAGAAATCGTTGTCAAATCTTCTGGGGGTATTTTTAATAATGCAGCTCAAGTATGGAATCATACATTTTACTGGAACTGTTTGACTCCTAATGGTGGCGGTCAACCTACTGGTGCTTTAGCTGATGCTATTGATGCTTCTTTTGGGTCATTTGAAAAATTTAAAGAAGAATTCACTAAATGTGCTGTTACCACCTTCGGTTCAGGTTGGGCTTGGTTGGTAAAAAACGCAGATGGAAGTTTAGCTCTCGTTAGCACTAGTAATGCAGGCTGCCCATTAACTACAGGACAAACACCTCTCATGACTTGTGATGTGTGGGAGCATGCTTACTACATTGATTATCGAAATGCTCGTCCAACTTACTTAGAGCATTTCTGGTCACTAGTTAACTGGGATTTTGTTTCTAAAAATCTCTCAGCTTAATTTCTGAACTGATAAATAACCTTCTGTATCACGTAGTACAGAAGGTTTTTTATGGAGGGGCAAATGTCTACAGTTCTAGTTACCGGGGCCAATCGGGGGTTGGGCTTGGAGTTTTGTCGTCAATATGTACAATCTGGATGGACAACAATTGCTTGTTGCCGTGATCCGGGAGGTGCGGTTGAATTAAACAAGCTTGCCAGCCAGTACAATAATATTCAGATAGAAACGCTGGATATTTCTGATTTAGATCAAATTGACAAGTTGTCCCATAAGCTTACCGACTTACCGATTGATGTTTTGATTAATAATGCCGGTATTTACACTGATGATCGAGTACATGCTTCTGGTCAACTGGACTATCAGGCATGGAATAAATCGTTTCTGGTTAATACTCAGGCGCCGGTTAAAATGGCTGAAGATTTTCTGCCACAAATCAAGCGTAGTGAAAAGAAGCTAATCGTCAGTATCAGTAGTTTAATGGGTAGTATTACTGATAATACTAGTGGAGGCAGTATTTTGTATCGTTCAAGCAAGGCTGCGCTAAACTCCGCAATGAAGTGTCTGGCGCTTGCGCTCAAAGAACAATCTGTCGGTGTGCTTATTTTACATCCGGGTTGGGTTAAAACGGATATGGGGGGCATCAATGCATTAATTAATGCTAATGAAAGCGTTTCAGGTATGCGCTCCGTGATAGACAATTTTAGCTTGGAACAATCAGGTTGTTTTGTTAAATACGATGGAACCAAACTACCATGGTGAAAACAGATGATTAAAAAAATAGTGTTTTTATGGGGATTGTTACTAGGGACCGCTAATGCTGATACTTCAATACCTGAACAGATTAAAGTTCCTGATGGTAATGAGTCTGTTTTGTCTGTTCATGCGAAAGGTGATCAGATTTATCAATGCTCAGTCAATAACAATAAGTATGCATGGAAAATACAGGCCCCTGATGCTCGTCTATTCGATGAGGATGGTCGGGTTGTCGGAAACCATTATGAAGGTCCTATATGGGAGTATAAAGAAGGCAGTCGTATTGTCGGCCGAATACTCAATAGAGTAGATATTGAACCAGAGTCATCCATTTCCTGGCTGCTGGTTGAAGTCATAGCGCATAAGGGAAAAGGGTTGTTTTCGGATGTAAATTATATTAATCGGGTTAATACTCACGGTGGTTTGCCTCCGTTATCCGGATGCGATGCTAATCACCTGGGCAGTGAAAAGCGAGCGCCGTATACTGCGGACTATATCTTTTACGGTAAATCTACAGCGAATGATTGAGCTGCAATTCGCGCAATTTCATTAAGGCATAGACTGATTCTAAATGGGGGCATGCAACACCGGTTCGTTTGCCGGCACGTAACGCATTGCCTAAAATCACTTCCGTCTCCATCGGATGACCGTTTTCGTAATCTAACAGCATGCTGGTCCTGTATGGGGGCATGGCATAAGTATTATCGATATTAATATCGATAATATCGGGGGGCAGGTGATGCTCACAGGCTTCAGCGATATTAAAAACTTCCTGCATGATGTTGCGTACGAAAGCTTCCTGGGAACGCAGGATGTCGAGCGTTTCTAGACCACCGGATAAGACCGATAACGAATTAAAAGGTGCATTCCAAATGCATTTTTGCCAACGTCGAGTGATAATCTTTTCAGTTGCTTCGCATACAACACCTGACTGGTTAAATAATTCGCAAAGCATGTTGGTTTTGCTGCTAATGGAGCCAGGCAAATTTCCCAGCGTTAGATGGCCATAAGCCAAATGCAATATTTCCCCGGGATTAATCCGGTTGCTGCAAATAAACGCTAGACCACTGATGACTTCATTATCAGGAAAAGCAGTCAGTATTTCCTGTTCGATGTCAACGCCATTTTGGATGAATACGATGGCTGTTTCGGGCTTTACTGCAGGGCGAAGCAATGTAATGCGATCAATATCGGGAATCACTTTTGTGCAAAGTAAAACATAATCTGCCGTACCATTAAAATCCGCAGCGTTTTTTAGTACTTGGGAGGGAATAAAATTCCAGCTGCCAAGATCGTTGCTACGGATAACAAAACCATTTCGTTTGACATGTTCATAATCGGAGCGACAAACGACCGATACATCGGCACCTGCTTTAGCCAATAGCGCACCGTAGAAGCCGCCAATGGCGCCAGCGCCAATAATTAGTACTTTGCTAGACATAGTTATCATCCATAACCTGTTTTAAAAACGGAATGGTCAACTTGCGCTTGGCGGCCAATGATGCTTGATCCAATTTTTCCAGTAAAGCCCATAGTGAGGATAAATCCCTGGAATAATGCGTCAGCAGAAAACGTCCTGCTTTGGAAGAAATTTCAAAGCCCATTTGATTTGCTTTAAAAGTTAACGCAGCGATTCTGCCCTGATCGTCTAATGGTCGCATTTTTAACGCCAGTCCCCAGTTAAGTCGGGTTTGAAGGTCAGGTAGCTGAATACCGAGATCATTAGGGGCGCAATGAGCGGATATGATGAGTTTATGCCCGCGATCCCTGTGTTCATTGAAAAAATTAAAAAAAGCCATTTCCCAGGCAGGATTACCCGTGAAACACTCAATGTTGTCGAAACAGACGATGTCAATTTCATCAAGACCATTGAGTATAGTGGGGTCAGGAAGAGATGAGCCTGAAAATGAAAAATAGAATGACCTGAATCCTAAAGTATAAGCTTGGCAACAACAGGCCTGCAATAAATGGCTTTTTCCCAGACCTTGACTCCCCCAGAGAAAGATTTGCTGCTCGCCTGTGCCCGCAACGCAGTTTTGCAGATGATTGATGATTTCCTGATTGTTGCCAGGGTAGAAGTTATTAAATGTCAGATCAGCCCTGAATTCAAAATGTAAGGGAAGTTGCTTCGCCATTGTTAGCTATGGTGTCCTGAAAATCGAACATAGAATGTTGAACCGAGAAAAAGCATCAAGCTTAGTATGATCTCCAGCGATGCATACAGGCGTTCATCCATGTTGACATAAGCTTCAGCAGAGCCGTGTATAAAATAGATCAGGCTAATGTAGGCGGTCCAAGCACAGCTTTTTCGATTGCGGTCCAATAAGCCGCGCATCGGGAGCAATAATGGTGTCACAGTAATTAATAACATTAACGCAATAGGAAAGCGCGTTGATGGTGCCAGAACAGTATGCCACAACATCAACAAGGCGAACAGGCCGAAAAAACCGGCCAAAGCTAGGGAATAATAATAAATTGGTTTTATCTTCATGAGCCTTGTTTTAAATACAACGCTGTTTTAGCCAAGCGCATCCCAAGAGCGCGGCACAATTTTTTTTCTTGATCACTTATGACTGCATTACTTAATGATACATGGCTTGGACCATAAGGAGTGCCGCCGGAAGTCGTTTCACGCAAAGCTGTTTCTGTATAAGGCAAGCCTAGTATGAGCATGCCATGATGCATTAATGGCAGCATCATCGATAAGAGTGTGCTTTCTTGTCCTCCATGCATACTTCCGGTAGAAGTAAATACACCAGCCGGTTTGCCGGATAATGCACCTGAAAACCAGATTTCGGTCGTGCTATCGATGAAGTATTTTAGCGGTGCTGCCATATTGCCAAAATGGGTAGGACTGCCTAGAGCCAAGCCGTCACACTCTTTTAAATCTTCCAGGGAGGCATAAGGTGCCCCATGGTTTGGGATGCTGGCGGCGATTTTCTCGCAGACACTGGACACGTCGGGAACAGTTCTGAGAACAGCCTCAACGCCGACGACGGATTCAACTCCACGCGCAATGTGGTTCGCCATTTCAGCAGTGGAGCCGTGGCGGGAAAAGTAAAGAATCAAAATTTTCGTCATAATAAAACCGTTGGTTTAAAATAGAGCGGCCTTACCCTTATATTTCAAATTGAGGGCATATTATGGTTGTAGAACGGGGTGGCTACAATATAGCCAGCACATTTTCCGGCGGGCGACCAATAGCGGCTTTATCATTGGCAATCACAATAGGGCGTTCAATTAATATTGGATTGTTTATCATGCCATCGATCAGGGCTTGCCGGTCCAGTGATTGGTTGTCCAAACCGGCATTTTTATATTCTGCTTCTTTTTTGCGCATTAAATCACGTGGTTCCAGGCCCAGTTTTTCCAGGATATCATTCAGTTCAGTAGCACTCGGAGGTGTTTTCAGATATTCAATAATCTCTGGTTCAATGCCCTGTTCTTTCAATAATTCAAGGGTTTGACGTGATTTACTGCAGCGCGGGTTATGATAAATTTTTACGCTCATGACTACCTCTCCATTGGGCTCAAGTGCTCACTAAAACAAAGAAGCTATAATAGCATTTTTAATAAAACTCACGCTTCAAAACGAATGACTTGCAAGCGGGCAGTTTCGGTTGGTTGTGTAGTTAGGTTTGAACAATTGCAAACAGTTCACTCTGAGAAGGTAAAGATAGTGACAATAGATATGATAGAGGATAGAGCCAGACAATACTGGTTATTGGCGCGATTTGACAGGCCCATCGGCATATTGATTTTATTATGGCCGGCCCTTTGGGCGCTTTGGGTTGCGAGTAACGGCAAGCCTGACTTGTTAGTTTTAACCGTTATCTGCCTGGGTGTGGTGCTGATGCGGGCAGCAGGTTGCGTGATTAATGATTATGCCGATCGTGAGTTTGACCCGCATGTGGAACGTACTAAGCAACGGCCCATGGCTCTCGGCAATGTTACGCCTAAGGAAGCTTTAATCATTTTTGTCGTGTTGTGCCTGATTTCTTTCGGTTTGGTATTATTACTGAACCTCTACACGATTCTGCTGTCCTTCATCGCGGCATTTTTGGCGGCCAGCTATCCTTTTATGAAGCGCTATACGCATTTGCCGCAAGCTTATCTGGGTATCGCTTTCGGCTGGGCGGTACCAATGGCATTCAGCGCGCAGACTAATAGTATTCCACTTGTTGCCTGGGTCATGTATCTGGCCACGATATTATGGGCGCTGGTTTATGACACCATGTATGCCATGGTCGATATAGACGATGATTTAAAAATAGGTGTCAAATCTACAGCAATTTTATTCGGTGAATATGATCGGCATATCATGGCGATTTTGCAGGTGATCATTCTAGGTTTGCTGGTCATTATCGGGCAAATGCAAGATCTGGGCAGGTTTTACTATAGTGGGCTATTGGTTGCCGCGGGTTTGTCTGTTTATCAGCAACGGTTGATTTTTAATCGTGAAAAGTCGCAGTGTTTTAAAGCATTTTTGAATAATAACTGGTTTGGTTTGGCCATTTTCATGGGATTTTTCTTGGATTATTACTGGAGAGCATGATAGGCTATTTAAAAAATAGCAGCGGACTGTCATTATGGGCCTTAAGGTGATTTATGCCGGCGCTGAAGCAATAAAATTTTGCTGATATATAAAAATTAAGCATCGCAAAGGAATGGCCAGTCAGCCATCTATGGGCCGGGCAAATTGTTATGATTAAACAACGCATTTGTATCTTGTTTCTGCTGTTTTATTTAGCGCCTAGTGGCCGGGCAGAAGAAACTCCTGATCTCATGCTGGCAAAAGTGTTTCATCAACATGTCGATGTTACACAGTTTTGGGTAAGCGAAAAACTCGATGGCGTGCGGGCCAGATGGAATGGCGCAAAGCTCATTTCCAAGGGCGGGCATATTTTTGCTGCCCCGGATTGGTTTATTCAGGGCTTTCCGAATATGCCGCTAGACGGCGAATTATGGATGGAACGGGGGCGCTATGAAGATACTGTGTCGATAGTTCGCCAGCAAGCGCCGCATGAAGGCTGGAAGCAGATCAAACTGATGGTATTTGATCTTCCGGCGCATGGAGGAATATTCAGTAAGCGGGTAGAAGCCATGAATAATATGGCATCGGAAATAAACTCACCTTATCTGGCCGTGATTGAGCAGTTTCGGGTAGATTCATATGCAGCGCTGATGGATAAGCTTGTTGAAATCAATAAACAAGGAGGAGAAGGTTTGATGCTGCATAGGCAGAGTGCAATTTATCAGAGCGGACGTAGCGGAAATTTGCTTAAAGTAAAACCCTTCGAAGATGCGGAAGCAGTGGTAATTGGTTACAAATCCGGAAAAGGCAAAAATACCGGTCTGATGGGCTCGATAAAAGTACGCATGGAGAACGGCAAGGAATTTTATATCGGCAGCGGTTTTACTCAGAAGCAAAGGCAAAATCCACCGCCGGTTGGTAGTGTGGTTACTTATCGGTATAGAGGGTTGACTGGATCGGGGATTCCTCGGTTTGCGGTATTCATGCGGTTGCGCGATGAGAGTTCTCAGTGAAGATATTTCTATTGATAGATCGAGAAGAGCTTGTAGTTAGATGAGCCTGAATTTACTACATTCTTTCGAGCGTCAAATATGAAAGACGGCCAGCCAGAGACTATTTGTAGGGATTTCGTAGGCCATTCTAACAAGCGCTGCTATCAATAATCTGTGCAAACCCGCCGATTTTTATTTCGAATCCAGTCACTCCAAGAGCCTGCATACAGTTTAGATCCAGTTAATCCGGCGTATTCCATTGCTAGTAAATTATGACAGGCCGTGATGCCGGAGCCGCACATGTGCACAGTCTGTTCGGGGGAGGTGTCGCCCAGCATTTGCTTGAAATGTTCACGCAATATGTCGGCGGACAAGAATAAGCCGTTGGTATTTAGATTCAACTGAAACGCCCGGTTTAAGGCGCCGGGTATATGGCCGGCAACTGGATCGATAGGCTCCTGCTGGCCACGATAACGTTCCGGTGTGCGGGCATCAATCAACTTAATGGTTTTTGCCGCTAATTTATCGCGCACCTGTACGGCATTCAGCCATTGGTTTTCGTCAAGATACATCCTGAAGATGGCAGGTTCAATGGTCGGCAGCGTTGTGGTTACGGCATAGCCCTGCTTTTGCCAGTGTTTAATGCCTCCATCCAGCACAGCGACTTTATCATGGCCCATGCAACGTAACAGCCACCATAGGCGGCCTGCGAAAGCGCCGCTGGCATTGTCATAAACTACGACTTGGCTTTGATTGGTTACGCTCCATTGTCCCAGTTTGTCGACCAGCAATGAAAAAGAGGGCAGCGGGTGACGACCGGTTAAGTCGGTAACTGGCGAGGATAAATCATTGTTCAAATGTGCATATCTGGCATTAGGAATATGACCGAAGCGGTATGCTTTGGCGCCGGCATTGGTGTCGGCCAGGGAAAAACGACAGTCAAAGATAATCCAGTTGCGATCATTGACATGTTGGTTCAGTATGTCCGGTGAAATTAAATGGGTGTAGCTCATGTTTTTTTATACCGTTAAGATGATTTTGCCGATGTGCTGACCGCTTTCCATTAATGCATGGGCTTGAGCCGCTTCTTTCAATGGAAAGGTGGCATGAATTATAGGCTTAATTTGGCCATAGTCGAGTAAGGGCCAGACATTTTCCAACAGATTCTTGGCAATGTCGGCTTTAAAGGCGGTGTCCCTGGCGCGCAGGGTTGAGCCGGTGATTGTGAGGCGTTTCAGCATAATGGGCAGTAGATCAATTTCAGATGTTGCTCCCTTTTGTAATGCGATTTGCACCAAGCGTGCATCAAAAGCCATGCATTTTAAATTACGCGGAAAATAGTCACCGCCTATCATGTCGAGTATGACATTGACGCCTTTACCGCTGGTCAATTGCCTGATTTCTTCGGCAAAATCCTGTTCGTTATAGTTGATGGCGGCATCGGCGCCCAGCTCTGTGCAGAAGCGGCATTTCGCTTCAGTACCTGCCGTGACGAAGACTTTAGCATCAAATGCTTTGGCTAACTGGATGGCCGTTGTGCCTATGCCGCTGGTGCCGCCATGGACGAATAAGGTCTCGCCGGCAGCGAGCCGGGCACGATTAAATACATTGCTCCAGACTGTAAAAAAGGTTTCCGGCAAAGCGGCCGCTTCGCTCAAGCTCATGTCTCTGGGGACGGGCAAACATAGATCGGCTGATGCCAGGCAGTATTCGGCATAACCGCCGCCAGTTACTAAAGCGCAGACCTGGTCGCCTTCTTTTAGACGTGTGGGATTTTCGCCAATCGCCACTACAGTTCCTGCGATTTCCAGACCTGGAATATCAGACGCGCCGGGTGGGGGAGGGTACAGCCCTTTGCGCTGCATGATGTCGGGCCTATTAATGCCGGCTGCAGCGACTTTTATCAGTACTTCGCCCGCCGAGGGCGTAGGGACAGGGCATTGCGTCGGTTTTAAAACTTCAGGAGTACCGCTTTCAGTAATTTCGATGGCGATCATATTATCAGTCTCAGACAGAGTTGTGAGTTTTATAGGCACAACGTTTAAGTCAAAACGATAATGCCTAAGTCGCTTTTGAGTAAAGAAAAATGATTATACCGAATCAGGTTACAGGTATTATATGCGCTGGTTGTTTTTGTGTTGGAGATGAAGAGTAGATGATTCGTTCAGGTATTGTAGGCGGAACCGGTTATACTGGGGTTGAATTATTGCGGATTTTGGCGTCGCACTCGGAAGTCGACGTAGCGGTCGTGACATCGCGGTCGGATGCCGGATCAAGAGTGGATGCACTTTATCCTAGTCTGCGAGGCGCCATAGATGCGGTATTCAGTCTGCCTGATGTGGAGACTTTGGCTACATGTGATGTGGTTTTTTTCGCTACGCCTAATGGCACGGCAATGCATATGGCTGAACAGTTGCTGGCGCGTGGCGTCAAAGTGATTGACCTGTCTGCTGATTTTAGAATTAAAGAGGTCAGGGACTGGGAGAAATGGTATGGCATGCAGCATGCCTGTCCTGACCTGATTGCCGAGGCGGTTTATGGTTTGCCGGAAGTCAATAGAGCGTTGATAAAATCGGCTAGACTGGTCGCTTGCCCGGGTTGTTATCCGACTGCGGTACAGTTGGGTTTTTTGCCGCTGATTGAGCAAGGCGTGATTGATGCAGGTCAGTTGATCGCCGATGTGAAATCCGGTGTCAGCGGTGCCGGACGCAAGGCGGAACTAGCTACATTGATGAGCGAAACCGGCGAAAGTTTCAAGGCTTATGCAGTCAGTGGACATCGGCATCTGCCGGAAATCAGGCAGGGTCTTGAGATGGCGGCCGGAAGACCGGCCGGTCTTACATTTGTTCCGCATTTAATACCGATGATCCGCGGGATTCATGCCACACTATATGGCCAGTTGAATCTCGATCAATGTGATGTACAGGCATTATTCGAAAAAAGATACGCTGATGAGCATTTTGTTGACGTATTGCCTAGCGGCGCACATCCGGATACTCGTAATGTTAAAGGCAGCAACATGTGCCAAATCGCCGTGCATCAACCACAAGGCAGCCAGACAATTATAATCTTGTCGGTTATCGATAACCTGGTCAAAGGAGCGGCAGGTCAAGCGATTCAGAATATGAATCTGATGTTTGGCCTGGAGGAAGACCGCGGGTTAAATATGATTGCGCTCTATCCATAATTGTTGACTAAAATGCTAGGTATAGTCATAATTTAGCTTAATTTCAATTACTTAATTTTTGTATTTATGTCTGATCCAATTATTTTTACTGACAGTGCTGCTTCCAAAGTAGGTGAATTGATAGCCGAAGAAGGCAATAACAATCTGAAGCTGCGAGTTTATGTTTCAGGCGGCGGCTGTTCAGGATTTCAATATGGTTTTACTTTTGATGAAGAGGTCAACGAGGACGATACGCTGGTCGAAAAAGGCGGAGTAACCGTTCTGATTGATTCGATGAGCATTCAGTATTTAACCGGCGCTGAAATTGATTATAAAGAGGATTTGTCGGGGTCACAGTTCGTGATCCGCAATCCCAACGCAACGACCACCTGCGGCTGTGGCTCTTCGTTTTCGGCATGATATTATTTGGGCGGCCGCGGTTGGCCGCCCTTTTTACTGAACTGCTTTATTGCCATGATAAAGGCCCCCCAGAATCACTGCATTATTTGCCCCCGTTACTTCTTTAAGATTGCCAGGATGATGATTTAAAGTCTGTCTGGCCAGCCAAGCAAAAGCCATCGCTTCTACATGGTCCGGATGAATGCCATATGGCTCTGTCGAGTTAACTGGGCAGTTAAGGTTCAGTTGAATCAGTTCTAACAGATAGTCATTATGAATGCCGCCGCCGCAAATCAATACGCGCTCCGTTAAAGACGCATGTTTTTCAATGGCTTCACAAATAGTGATTGCCGTTAAAAAACATAAGCTGGCTTGGATGTCTTCAGCGTTATAGCTTATCGATTTAATCTTTTGATTCAACCATGATAAAGAAAAATACTCTTTACCGGTGCTTTTGGGCGGGAGAGCACCGAAGTACGTATCATTTTTTAACTGATTCACCAGGTCATGTTTGATTTCACCTGTTTTAGCCCATGCGCCGTTTTTATCATAAGCCAGATTACGGTGCTGCTTAATCCATAAATCCATCAACGTGTTTCCCGGTCCTGTATCAAATCCAATAACTTGCGAGGATTCAGCTGGTAAAACAGTAATGTTGGCAATGCCCCCGATATTAACAATACAGCGATGCTCGGTTGGATGACTGAACACGGCTTTATGAAAGGCTGGAACCAGCGGCGCCCCTTGTCCGTTTGCGGCCATGTCACGACGTCTGAAATCCGCCACCGTAGTAATACCGGTATTCTCGGCAATAATGTTCGGATCACCGATCTGCAAGGAAAAAGGAAATTGAATGTCTGGTGCGTGGTAAACCGTTTGCCCGTGACTGCCAATTGCTGCGATTGTTGCTGCCGGAATTTTTGCCTTCGCAAGTAATGAGTTGACAGCTTCTGCGAATAGATGACCCAGTCGGGTATCCAGAGCGCCGTAATCATTTAAGGAAATCAATGTGTCAGGTTCGCTGATCCGTTGGATCGCGTCTCTAGTCTCAGACGGGAAAGGAAAATAGTCGAACGCGATTAAGCGGACTTTCTGATCCTCAAAACTCACCAGGCTTGCGTCAATGCCATCAAGACTGGTTCCGGACATCAGTCCAACATAAAGCTCAGGCATTAGTTTCGTTAATTGTATTCAGATTGAGTTTTTGCAAACAAACTTTTAGCTTTAATCTGATTAAGTTGCGCTAAAAGCGGTTGGGTTTGTGATTTGAAATCAGCCAGCAAGTTTTCAGTGATAGGTAAAGAATGCGGCAGTTTGACTGTTTCTGGATTACGGTAAACACCATCAACATGAAATTCGTAGTGTAAGTGAGGGCCAGTGGCCAAGCCTGTCTGACCTACATAGCCAATAACATCTCCTTGTTTAACAGGATTACCAGTCTTTAGTCCTTTTTTGAATTTAGACAGATGTGCATAAAGTGATTCATAGCGATCTCCATGCTTAATGATTACAACTTGTCCATAACCGCCTTTGCGGCCGCAGAAAACAACAACGCCATCACCTGTGGTTTTTACAGGGGTGCCTGTCCTGGCGGCATAGTCGACACCTTTATGAGCACGAATTCTGTTTAGTATCGGATGCTTGCGTTTTAAGTCAAAGTGAGAGCTAATGCGCGCAAAATCAACAGGCGTAGTTAAAAAAGCCCTTTGCATGGACTGTCCGTCGGGTGTGTAGTAATTGACGTTACCCGATTTATCTATATACCGGAGAGCTGTATATGTCTCTCCCTGGTTAGTGAATTGAGCGGCTATAATTTCGTCGGTATCGATTTCTTTGCCGTTAACAACTTTTTTTTCATAAACAACGGTGAAATGATCGCCGTTGCGCAGGTTAGTCGCAAAATCGATATCCCAGGCAAAAATCCCAATAAGTTGCATTATCAATTCTTTTGACAAACCTGCCTCTAGTCCATCCAGAAATAAAGATGTCTCTATAGTGACATGTGCGCTGGAGGTTTTTTGGTTGGATGCCCAAGATTGCATTTGCAGCGGGGGGGCTATTGCGAACGGCTTAAATATCTGGGCTTCGGCGGTCGTGCTTGGCGAAGATTTGCCCAAGTTTAACTGGGAAATATTAGCAGAAGCAGCTTCCTGCATCTGTACCTTACTGTCAACAATACTGATTGGAACTGTTTTGACTGAATGGTGTGAAATAATTGAGCGTCTGCGATCGGCTACTTGACGCGCCAGCAGGGTTTGTTTCATCTCAGTTGTTTTACTATGTTTTTTCTTAACAAGTTTAGAAGAAACTAAAGTCTGTTTCTTTTTGGTGCGTTGGGATGGAGCGCTAGCCTGCTTTTTAGACGAGGACTTAACCATCTTTTTGGTTGTTTTAGAAGCTATATTCTTGTTGCCTGTTTTGGAAATCCTCTGAGTTTTTTTGACAGGCTTTGCTTGTCCGGAATGCTTGGTTGATGAAACAGCGGCCTTTGTGGTTCGATTTTTATCAAGGGGTACTGCCTGTGAGTAGACGGCAGTTGCCGTAAGAGCCATGTTTATCCCCAAGAACAAGGATATATAAATTCTTTTTTTCACGAGATTATGGGTAATTTATTGAAAATAAGTGAAAAATTTATTATCAGGAAGATTTTTGATCCATTTTAAGGTTTTTTAAAGGTTTTACCAAATAATAGACTATATAAAGATTTATTCTATAGAGCGATCCATTAATTCTATAATAATGCTTTTTGTAGACTGGATAGTGGAGAAAGAAATTGCAAGAGGAAGTATTAGCCAGCCTTCTAAGAGGTGCTGACGAGGTTTTAGTTGAGCAAGAGTTTATTAAAAAGCTGGAAGAAGGGCGGCCTCTGCGTATTAAAGCCGGTTTTGATCCTACGGCTCCTGATCTGCATTTGGGGCATACAGTACTGATTAATAAATTAAAGCAGTTTCAGGACTTTGGGCATGAGGTTCTGTTTTTGATTGGTGATTTTACCGGCATGATAGGCGATCCAACGGGAAAAAGTGCTACCCGTAAGCCACTGACGCGCGATGAGGTTATCGAGAATGCAAAAACTTATGAGGAACAGATCTTCAAAATTCTCGATCCTGTCAAAACATTGGTAATGTTTAATTCAAGCTGGATGAATGCAATGTCGCCAGCAGATTTAATTCAATTGGCGGCTAAACATACGGTGGCGCGCATGCTGGAGCGCGATGATTTTAATAAGCGTTTTAAAGGCGGGCAACCGATTGCAATTCATGAGTTCCTGTATCCGTTGATTCAGGGATATGATTCCGTGGCTATGAAAGCCGACGTCGAATTAGGCGGCACCGATCAAAAGTTTAACTTATTGGTTGGGCGGCAATTGCAAGAGGCTTTCGGGCAAAAACCGCAAGTCGTTATGACCATGCCGATTCTGGAGGGCTTGGATGGCGTACAGAAAATGTCCAAATCACTCAATAATTTTGTAGGCATTGCGGATTCTCCCGATGATATGTTTGGCAAATTAATGTCGATATCGGATGAATTGATGTGGCGCTATTTTGAATTGTTGAGTTTCATGCCGATGAGTGAAATCAAGCAATGGAAATATGAATGTGAGCAGGGTGCAAATCCACGCGATTATAAAGTAAAACTGGCGCAGGAAATTATTGAAAGGTTCCATGATGCATCGGCTGCTAACAAAGCACTGGAAAATTTTGAGGCTAGATTTCAGCGTGGAGCGATACCAGATGAAATGGATGAAATAGAGTTGAGTAATGGAGGACAGGGATACGGTATTGCGAATTTATTAAAGGATGCCGGTTTAACCGCAAGCACATCCGAAGCTATCCGGATGATAAAGCAAGGAGCTGTAAAGATTGATGGGGAAAAGATTTCTGATCCGAAAACAGAGATTGCGGTAGGTACAAAACAAGTTTATCAAGTGGGAAAAAGAAAATTTGCAAGAGTGGCAATAATTGCTTGACGATTAAAAAAAGATCGGTAGAATATGCCCTTCTTTCGGCGGCAGGTTGTCCGGAAGGGGTTCAGGGACAGAAAAAAAGTTGACACTGAGGTTGACAAGCAGAGCGGATCGGTTATAATGGTCGGCTCTTCGGGGTTGAGCGATTGGCTCCGGTTTTTCAGGATGAAAAATAAAAGCAACAAGGGGTTGACAACGGGTTTTGACTCTGTATAATAGTCGGACTCAGCGGGGCTTTAAGCTCCACGCTCTTTAAAAGTCAGATCAAAATAATTTGTGTGGGTGCTTGTGATGATTATTTTAGTTGTAATAAATAATCGAGCAAGAACAAACACGTCGATTCAACATTTACGTTAAGTTTTTGGTCGAGCCAAGATTGGTCACTCATCTT
>NZ_JQKS01000043.1:0-36884 GCF_000746145.1 Methylobacter sp. BBA5.1 | reverse complement strand
GAGGCGCGGCGAATTTTGGATAAACTGGAAATCCATTACACGCCCAAGCACGGCAGTTGGCTTAATATGGCGGAAATCGAGTTGAGCATCTTATCAAGACAATGTTTGGATCGGCGCATTCCGAATCAAGAGGTCTTGAAAAACGAAGTCGCTGCCTGGCAAGACAAACGAAATTCGATTTCAAAACCCATGGAATGGCAATTTACCAATCAAGATGCTCGGGTAAAATTGAAAAAACTTTATCCGACAATACAACAATGACTAAGTACTAGTACTCAGTCAACCTTGTTCTGACGAGTAAAATTTGCGGAGTATCCATAGCATGCGAATAGTGCGAATACCCTGAAGGGCACAAGTGAATTCGCACCTACAGTTTATCCGCCATAATTAAATTGACTGAGTACTAGGATAAATCGGGGCATTGCAGGTACGGATATCCACGGTAGATGCTCCAGGCGCGGCGCCTGCTGTGGGTATCCGCACCGGGGAATCAGCTTCCCTTCTTGTCAGTATCGGGAAGCAAGTCGATCAGCGGGCAGTTTAAGGCTTTGGCCAGTCTCCTGAGCACATCGATGGAGACATTTTCGGCGCTGCCGCCTTCCACTTTGCTGATCATCGACTGGGTCACGCCTGAGCGATTTTCAAGTTCTTTTTGGACCAAGCCGCGTTCAAGCCGCTTGCGTTTTATTCTGTCGCCTATTTGCATCGGAGATCCTGCCCTGAGTGAAACGCGGCATTATATGAATTTATTCATAATCAAGGCAAAAAAAAGCCGCCGAAGCGGCTCTGATGCTTGCCGGGCACGGATTATTTGATGGCCAGACGAGTGCCGTTGACCAGTTCGGCGCCGGGCACCGCCTTGCCCGCCTTGATCGCCTCCTTGATCGCGGTCTTGTTGATTCTCCAGGTGACGACCTGTTCCTTGAACTGATCCGGAATCGCTTCTTCATCCACAATTTGAATAGCGGCCGGGTTATCCTGGATGGAAAGCTTAAAATACGGACATTCAATGGTGCTGATGCCGGTATGTTCCATATTGTTTTTCAGGTAGCTTTTCAGCCATGTAACCCGGTTTTCCAGGGTCTTCCGGCGTTTACTCATGCCCGCTTCGGCGTTTTTGATCGCTTCGGCGGCCGCTTCCATGTTGCGCAGGAACTTGGCTACATTGATCGCCTTGTCTTCCAGTTCGCCGCTCAACGCCTCGAGCGTGCCGTTGATTGCTTCCATCGGCAGATCGGCCTCCGGATCGGTCAAGACGTCCAGCGCTTCAAGGTAGTTGGCGCTCAATTGGTAGAGCGTTAGATGCTTCATTCCGTCACCCTTGCGAACTGGTCAAGCTTGCGGTAAAGAATCTGGTAGAAGTCCGTATCCAGTTCCGCAAAGCTGTTAAAACGGTTCTTTGACGCCTTGGTCATCCAGTTCTTAACCCGGTCCGGATCCAGGCCAAGTTCTTCAATCCGGGCTTCAAGCTGCTGAAGCTGGGTTTCGTTAATGCGATGAGAATCGCTGTCTGGCTCGGCTTCGACCGGCTGGGCGCTTTCGATGTCCCGACGCTGCACCATGTCCTCGAGATCCTGGGTGAAGACTTCGGAAAGCCCCGCCATTCTCAGCGTGGCGTCGATGTGAGCGGATTTTTCAGCCATTTTCAAGGCCTTGTTAATGTCGCCGTTATCCTGAGACAACAAGCGCGCCCCTACCCCGTCGGCCACCGTCCGGCCGGATGCGTCCACGATCTCGCAGCGGATAATGATTTGGCTCAGCTTTGCGCCAGTGAGCGCCGCCTGTTCATAATCCGGCAAGGTCGGGTAACGCACCGTCAGGCCCAGCATGCCGCAAATTTTCTCGGCGCCGGGCTTGAACAGGCTGGGTTTGCTGAAGTGGGCCGGGTTTCTGCAATCCTTTCCGGCGTGACACTTGCTCCGGTGGACGATATGCACCCTGCCGTAATCGATACCTTCCACCAGGGCGTCGCGCACCCAGGCCATGAGCACGGCACGGTTGGTCTTGCGGCGGTCCAGACCCTCTTTGAACGTGGTTGCGGGAAGATCCAGCGGATTCGCGGAAATCACCGGCAATTGGGTATTTTGGTTGTCGGCCGGTTTTCCCCGGTCAATTAACTGTGTTGATGAATACATAAATACAATACCTGAATTGTGCGAATGAAATACAAGGCGGGACAGGCGGCTACCGGCCCCGCCAGTTTGCTTAATACTCTCCGGCAAGAAGAGAAAGGTTGTCGTCTACCGGCCGGTTTCGGCATTCTCCCGAAACCGTACCGCCTCTGTTGCCTGTCAGGTTGAAAAAATATTCGCTCATCCGGCAAAAGTCTGACCGTTGATTTGCCTGTCCTCTGCGCCCGGACCGCCCCGATGGCGGCCCGTGACATCTAAAGCAAAACGCGGCTTAACTTGATTTCTCGGTTGGGTTGTCATAATCTTTTTAACGCCTAATGTGCGAATTTAGGAAAACGTGAGCCAGGGCGGCTACCCTGACCCACATAGGAAACACCTGGTTAGAACGGCGCTGATTCGCACACCTGCGGTTTAGCGCCGTTCGCCCTGCCCTTGATTGAATCGATCATATTTTTTACAGCCTCCACAATGGTTTTACCTGTTACAAAATACGGTTCGACATCCACCCCGGCCGGAGCGGAAACGAACACGCCAACATTGGCGTTATCGCCGCTATAGCAGCTATAGCCAAACGCCCATTTATCGACACTCACGCAGACCGAACGCCCGCTGATACCAACACCCAGCAAAGCGTTTCCACGACGCTGACCGCCCGCCGTTGTTTATCCGCTAATTCAACCGGCATGAAACTCTCCAGAAAAATTTAGACACTTCAATTCATGAATATATTCATATTCTGAACCGGTTTCTTGTCTGTCCGTCGATCGTAGTTTGTCTCCAAATATCGCTCCCGTTTTTCGCCATTTTTCAGCTCACCGGCGACAGTGGAATATAAGCTTATAGTTATACTCATCTATATGAATATATTCATATTTTAACAGAAAAACATTCTCGCTTTAATCATCAATTATCGAAATAGTTCTGTTGATTTTCCTGCCTTAAAGCGATCTGTTCATGCCCGGAAACGATCCGAATGACGTGTCCCCGAAATGCTGAAACAGACTTCACAGGAATGCCTTGATTGCAGCCGCTGCCGGGCGCTCCAGCGCCGGTTGCCGGCGGAGCGGTAAAGCGGCATGTCCTGCAAAAAACACTTGTCCTGAATATTAATGCAGTGCTAGAGTCCATTCCCGTTTCCGTATCGTCATCAATGCAATGCATGACGCCTTGTCAGGCCGCTAATGATGATCACCAGGGACTTACAATGCTTCGCCTCGATACGTCCGGGAAAGGGACGAGGCATTACCCATCGCCAGTGCCGAAGAAGTTAAAGATACTTGTTGTGCCGGGAAAAAGTATCTGGATATGACTATCAACTTAACGGCGCGACAGTCGCCGCTGAACTTTAACACTATGCCTACAATTGAATGACATGACACAACGCGCATCTCTCATGAAAATCGACAGCCTTGATCATCTGGTTCTGA
This sequence comes from Methylobacter sp. BBA5.1, assembly GCF_000746145.1. NCBI lineage: Bacteria > Pseudomonadati > Pseudomonadota > Gammaproteobacteria > Methylococcales > Methylococcaceae > Methylobacter > Methylobacter sp. BBA5.1. Next base: position 33,325 of record NZ_JQKS01000043.1, on the reverse strand, counting down.
CCGTCAAAAACATTGAAACGACCTGCGCTTTCTATTCGAAAGCATTGGGCGTGGAGATCATTACCTTCGGCGGCGGGCGCAAAGCCTTGTCATTCGGTTCGCAGAAAATCAACCTGCACGTTCATGGCAGCGAATTTGAGCCCAAAGCCCAATGGCCAACCCCGGGTTCCGCCGACTTATGCTTTATCACTTCCGTGCCGCTGCATGATGTGATCAGCCACCTCGATTCATGCGCGGTGACGATCATGGAAGGCCCGGTGCCGCGCACAGGCGCTACGGGGCCGATTCTGTCGGTTTATTTTCGGGATCCGGACATGAATCTGATTGAAGTGTCTAATCCTGTATCCACCTGACAGAGACCAGCCCTTCCCGGGCGACCGTTTCCCGCTGACTTTGCCTACTGGACGGCTCATGCCATGACTCATCATCACGAAAGCGGTCATCGAAATCTGGCTGGCGTTACCTTGCTCTGCCGTGTTACGGCCCTGACGCTGCTCCTTCTGAGTACCGGCTGCATACATACCGTCCCGTTCAAGGACGCGGCAGGCCGGGTTATCCCCGGCAGCATTGCGGCCATGGAAATGGTGTCCATCGGCGGCGTTGAGCAGAGTATCTGGTTTCGCGGCGTCTCCCGGCGCAATCCGGCGCTGATTCTTCTGCATGGAGGGCCCGGCGCCAGCGAATCGGCGCTGTTCCGCCATTACAATGCCGACCTCGAACAACATTTTCTGGTCGTGTATTGGGAGCAGCGTGGCGCCGGGCGCTCGTTCCAAGCCGATATTCCGCCCGAATCCATGACCATGGACCAGTTCGTGCAAGACCTCGATGAAGTGGTGGACCTGGTCAGACGGCGTTTCGGCAAGGACAAGGTCGTGCTGCTGGGCCAGTCCTGGGGCACGGTATTGGGAACGCTGTACGCCTCCCGCCATCCGGAAAAGGTGGCAGCTTACGTGGGCGTGGCGCAAATGGCCGACACAGCCCAGGCGCGCCGTTTGTCCTATGCGTTCGCGCTTTCCGAAGCCCAAAAGCGCGAAAATGCCAAAGCCCTCTCGGAATTGCAGGAGATCGGCCCGCCGCCCTATGCCTCGGTCGACGACATGCTGACCGTCGGCACCTGGGTCGAGCGGTTCGGCGGCATGTTCCATGGCGATCTTTCCACGGGCAAACTGATCTGGGCGGCGCTCGGCACCGATGAGGCAAATCTAGTCGACCTCGTCAAATTCGGCCAAGGCAACCGCTTTTCCCTGGAACAGCTTGAAGATGAGATTTCACAGCTCAATCTGAGCAAGTGTTGCCGGACCTTCGAGGTGCCGCTATTTTTTCTGCTCGGACGCTACGACCGGCATGTGCCCGCCATCCTGGCCGAGCGCTATTTCAAGACGATTCGGGCGCCCTGTAAACGGCTGGTCTGGTTTGAACATTCGGCGCATAACCCGCCTTTTGAAGAGCCCGAAGCATTTAACCGGTTGTTGATTGAAACGGTACGGCCTTTGGCTACCGGAACCAGCAGCGAATGAGCCTGGAATAAACCGGAAAATAAATTCGCACCGCACGGAAAAAACGGCACATGCGTAACCTCCATTAAGTATTTTGACTTATTGATCTTTATCGACCCGACGGGATAATGAAAAAAAACACTTACGGCAACAGTTCGGATTTATCGGTTTGTATTCTCGATACCGATTAGCGCATCCTGACCAGGCGCCATACCGGTTCCGGCTCCGCCGCACCGCCATAAACGACAGGCTTTTATGCATCAGGCTCCCATACTTCCTCTTCCCCCTAACTGTGCCACGGCATCGGGAGCAATGAGGCGAGTGGGCGTAGAGTTGGAATTCGCGGGCTTATCCCTGGAACACATCGCCCGGCTGATCCACCAACAGTTCGGCGGCACCATACAGGTCAATAGCGCTTATGAGAACACCATCGCCGACACCTGTCTGGGCGATTTCAAAGTCGAGCTGGATTTTCAATACCTGAAGAAAAAAGGCCGCTACAAGATAGATCCCGAGGATCCTTTCGCCCTGCTCGACGAATGGTCCGAACAGATCGTGCGCCTGGCGGCCGAACAGATCGTGCCTTTTGAAGTCATTTCACCGCCGATTCCGATGGACCGTCTCGGCGAGTTGGCGCTTTTGGTCCCGATTCTGCGTGCATCGGGCGCCCAAGGCACGGACAGCGGCACGCTGAATGCTTTCGGCCTGCATTTCAACCCGGAACTGCCCAGCCTGGAACCGGAAACCATCGTTGCTTACCTCAAGGCTTTCCTTTGCCTGTATGACTGGCTGGTTTACCGCAGCGAGATCGATCTGACCCGATCCATGACCGGTTACATCGCCCCTTTTCCCACCGACTATATCCGACAGGTCATCGACCTGGGTTACCACCCCGACCAGAACGACTTGATCGACGATTACCTGTTGGCCAACCCTACCCGCAACCGGGCGCTTGATATGCTGCCGCTGTTCGCTTATCTGGACAAATCGCGGGCGCTGTCGGTCATTGAAGACGATCGCATTCATCCCCGCCCCACGCTGCACTACCGGCTGCCCAACTGCCGGATCGACCAGCCGGACTGGAGCATAGACGGAGATTGGCGCAACTGGCTGGTGGTCGAAAACCTGGCCTGCGATGCCGGCCATCTGAATAGCCTGTGCCAAACTTATTCGCGTTTTTTGGACAGGCCCTTGGCCGATCTGTTCAAGGACTGGAAAGATACTGTCGAGATATGGCTGCATCGCTCATACACCCTGTAATTGGCGTAACAGGGCCCAGCAAGGGCGGGGATCGCGCCTGGCACTTCACGCGTTATGCCATTCTCGCCGCCGGCGGCAAGCCCCTGAGGCTCACTCCCCGTCGTTCGCATCTGCATGAGGTGCTGGACGGCATTGTGATCGGCGGCGGCGATGATATTTATCCCACGCTTTACGAATCGGAGGAACTGCCCAATACCCGTTATGACAAGGAGCGGGATCTGTTCGAATTGATGTATATCGAAAAATCCCTGCGGCAGCATATTCCCATGTTGGCCATCTGCCGCGGAGAGCAGTTGCTCAACACCTACCTGGGCGGCAATCTGCATCAGAACCTGCGCGAACTGCGCCGCCATACGCGCAACCGTTTCACGGTACTGCCGCTGAAAACCCTGCTGGTGGAACCGGACAGCCGGATGCAGGAACTGCTGGGAACAACGCGCTGTCGGATTAATAGTCTTCATACGCAGGCCATTAACGAGTTGGGCAGCGGTCTGAGAGTCGCCGGCCGTGATTTGGATAATATCGTGCAAGCCGTAGAAGACCCGTCGAAACCATTCTTATTGGGGGTTCAATGGCATCCCGAATACCTGATCTACCTCTCGCGCCAGCGTAATCTGTTTCGCGCGCTGGTTACCACTGCCCGACAACAACTATAAAAGTATGACCGCCTATTTCAGTTTATTTGGAGTGAGTTTTTTGGCCGCCACGCTGATTCCGTTTTATTCGGAAGTGGCGCTGGTCGGCCTGCTGGCTACCGGCCACGATCCCTGGCTGCTGTGGCTGTTTGCCTCGTCTGGCAACACGCTGGGCGCGGTCGTAAACTGGCTTTTAGGCCGTTATCTGCTGCATTTCGAATACAAACGCTGGTTTCCGTTCAAGATTTCGCAATTGCACCGCTACCAGCACTGGTACCAGCGTTTCGGCGTCTGGTCCTTATTGTTGTCCTGGCTGCCGGCTGGCGGCGATGCCTTGACGTTTATCGCCGGCATCATGCGGGTGCGCCTTTGGGTATTCCTGATTCTGGTCGGATTGGGCAAAAGCTTGCGTTACGCGTTGATTATCGCCTTGTCGGAGCAAATCCTGTAATGTCCCATGAAGGCATTGAATCGACGACATCGGATTGCATGGAATTCGCTTAACCAGAGACGGATACACTGGAAAAACCGCAGGCGCGGCAACCGGCGCTGGCGTTCCTACTACTCCATCCGCAGGAGAAAACCCATGCCTAAAAATGTGACGCAAAAATTGATTGAAAGCCATCTGCTCGAAGGCGACATGACGGCGGGGCAAGAGATTGCCCTGAAAATCGACCAGACCCTGACCCAGGATGCGACCGGCACGATGGTGATGCTGGAGCTTGAGGCCATGGAACTGGACCGTGCCCAAACCGAAGTCTCGGTCCAGTATGTCGACCACAATCTGCTGGAGACCGACTTCAAGAATGCCGACGATCACCTGTTTCTGCAGAGCGCCTGCCGTAGATTCGGCCTCTGGTTCAGCCGTCCCGGCAACGGCGTCAGCCATCCGGTGCATATGGAGCGCTTCGGCAAGCCGGGCAAGACGTTGCTCGGTTCCGACAGCCATACCTGCGCCGCCGGCTCCATGGGCATGCTGGCGATCGGCGCCGGCGGCCTCGAGGTCGCCTTGACGATAGCCGGCCAGCCGTTTCATGTGAAGATGCCGAATGTCGTCGGCGTCAAGCTGACCGGCCAACTGCCGGACTGGGTCAGCGCCAAGGATATCATCCTGGAACTGCTGCGCCGTCTCGACGTATCGGGCGGCATCGGCAAGATCATGGAATATTACGGACCGGGCCTGGACCAGCTCAGCGCGATGGACCGGCACGTGATCGCCAACATGGGCGCCGAACTCGGCGCGACGACCAGCGTGTTCCCATCGGACCAGGCCGTGAAAAGCTTTCTGGACTCGCAGGCGCGCGCCGGCGACTGGATCGAACTGCTGGCCGATCCGGGCGCGGCCTACGATGAGCATATCGAGGTCAACCTCTCGGAGCTCGTGCCCCTGATCGCCTGCCCCAGCAGCCCCGGCAACGTCGTGCCGGTCAGCGAAGTCGCAGGACGAAAAGTCTATCAGTGCATGATCGGTTCATCGGCAAATCCGGGGCTTCGGGATTTCGCGATCGTGGCGATGATGCTGAAGGATCACCCGGTGCATGAAGACGTATCGCTCGATGTCAATCCGACCTCGCGGCAGATCCTTGAAAACATGACCCGGCTGGGCTATCTCGGCACCTTGATTCATCAGGGCGCGCGCATCCATCAGGCCGGCTGTGACGGCTGCATCGGCATGGGCCAGGCGCCGGCCACCCATCGGATCAGTCTCAGAACCGTGCCGCGCAACTTCCCCGGACGTTCGGGCACGAAGGAAGATCTGGTCTATCTTTGCAGCCCTGAGACGGCCGCCGCCTCCGCCATTACCGGCGTTATCACCGATCCTCGTAACTTGTCCATGCCCTATCCGAAATTTGAGGAGCCGAAGACCTATATCCTCAATACCGAGGCGCTGACGCCGCCGCCCGAGGACGGCGGGGCCGTGGAACTGGTGAAGGGGCCGAACATCGCCTCGCTGCCGACATTTGAGCCCCTGCCGCAAAGCCTGGCCGGGCCGGTGCTGATGAAGGTGGGCGACAATGTCTCGACCGATGAGATCATGCCGGCCGGCGCAAAGGTGCTGCCGTATCGCAGCAATATTCCCGAGATCAGCAAATTTACCTTTTCCCAGCTCGACGAGTCGTACTTCGACCGGGCCATGCCGTATCAGTTGACCGGCTCGCTGATCGTCGGCGGCATCAACTACGGCCAGGGCTCAAGCCGCGAGCATGCGGCACTGGCGCCGCGCCATCTCGGCGTCAGGGCCGTCATCGCCAAAAGCTTTGCCCGCATTCACTGGCAGAATCTGTGCAATTTCGGCATCCTGCCGCTGGTCTTCGCCGACGAGGCCGATTACGACATAATCGATCTGAACGATAGCCTTGAACTGCCCAATGCCAAGGAAGAGATTCAGCAGGGCAATACCGTCACGGTCGTCAACAAAACCCGGAACGCAACTTTTTTCACCCGGCACACGATGACGCCGCGGCAGGTCCGGATGGTCCTGGCAGGCAGCGTGATTAATTTGTATAAAACCGGCAGTTCCGGGTAAAACAGGCATGACAAAATAGGATACCCGGCTATCCATTTGAGTAGATGACTTTTTCAGGTTTATGAATGATTTTTTAAGCAAGCCCTTTTACCGGGACATCATTCCCGGCATTCTTTTGGTCAGTCTCCTGTTATTAAGTTATATGGTGCTGCGCGAATTCCTGCTGTCGCTGATCTGGGCCTTCATCATCGCCTATGTCACCTGGCCGGCCTATCGATGGCTGCGCCGCCGGCTTAAAGGCAAAAAATCATTTAGCGCGCTGCTCATGACACTGATTATTGCCACGTTCCTCTTTCTGGTGATTTTTTGGCTGCTCGCGTTGCTGCAGGAAGAATTAAAAGCGGCCTATCAAACCTTGAGCATTCATCTCGCTGAAGATACCCTTCGGCTACCGGGTTTCATCGAGCACATACCGGGACTGGGCGATTATCTGCAGGACGGCATCACGCGCTTCAACACCGACAGGGCCAGCATTACCGAACAATTCGCCAGCACGGCGCAACACTGGCTGGGAGACGTTACCGCGTTTCTGGGCAATCTCGGCAACAACCTCATGAAACTGGCCATTGTTCTGGTCACCTTGTTTTTCTGTTTCCGCGATGGCGAGGAAGCGGTCCGGCAGTTGCATCAAGGACTGATCCGTTTTCTGGGCAAACACCAGCATATCTATCTACAGGCGGCTGGACATACCACGAAAGCGGTCGTATTCGGCATGGTGCTCGCCGCACTCGGCCAAGGTCTTCTGTCCGGCCTTGCTTTTGCGGTGGCCGGCGTACAGGCGCCGGTATTGTTTGGCGTGCTTGCCGCCCTGTTTTCCCTGATGCCCCTGGGCGCATCACTGGTGTGGCTGCCCATCGCCATCGCGCTCATTTTCATGGATGAGTTATTGGCCGGCATAGGGCTGATAATCTGGGGGGTTCTGGTCGTCAGCACGGTGGACAATGTGATCCGGCCGCTGGCGATCAGCGGCGCCAGTCAAGTACCTTTCCTGATCGTCTTGTTTGGCGTTCTGGGAGGACTGACGGCTTTCGGCGTGGTGGGCATTTTTCTGGGGCCGGTCATACTGGCCGTATTGCAGGCCGTCTGGCAGGAATGGCTGGAACAGCAGAAAGAGGAGGAATCCCTGCTGGTTGGCGATGTATCCATCAAGCCGCCCTTGCCTGAGCAGGATCAGACTACAGATTGACGGCTTCGGAAACAGGATAATGGTATCTGGTGTTATGCATTGGTTGAATTGAGACAGGTTTAACAAAGTGCCTCCAGCGTGAATAGTGCGAATGAATTCGCACCTACGCGTGCATGACCATTCAGGCGATGAGGTCACTGTCAGTTGAATAAAGATCGGTTTAACAACCTATCGCCAGCGCGGCAAGCAGGATAAAAAACGGCCCATGCGTAACATCAGATGGTATGCGATGCATACCATCTACAAACTGACGTTTTGTAATTTACATAAAATCAGTTAAATCACTTTCGAAAACTGCTGCTGTTTTTGCGCCAGATAGCGGTCGAATACCATGCAGATATTGCGGATCAATAACCGGCCCGCCGGCAATACATGGATGACCTGTTCCGAGACGGTCAGCAGGCCGTCGTCCTGCATCGGCGCCAGGGCTTTCAGTTCATCGGCGAAGTAATCATGAAAATCGACGTCGAATGCCTGCTCGATCGCTGCAAACGTCAGGTCGAAATGGCAGATCAGCTGCGTGATGACGGCGCGGCGCAGCTTGTCGTCATCGTTGAGCTCAACCCCTTTAAAAACCGGCAGCCGGCCCTGGCCGATCAGCTTATCGTATTCGGCCAGTTCTTTGGCATTCTGGACATAGGCATCCCCTACCCGGCCGATGGAGGTAATGCCTAGCCCCACCAGGTCACAGTCGGAATGCGTCGAATAGCCCTGGAAATTCCGGTACAGCTTGCCTTCGCGCTGCGCGATGGCGAGTTCATCATCGGGCTTGGCGAAATGGTCCATGCCGATATAGACATAACCCGCTTCCGTCAGCCGCTGCCCGACCATTTGCAGAATGTCGAGCTTGACGTCGGCTGTCGGCAGGTCGGCATCGTTGATCTGGCGCTGTGTTTTAAAGCGCGCCGGCATGTGAGCGTAATTGAAGATCGAAAACCGGTCCGGCACGGCGGCCAGTATCTTGTCCAGCGTTCTGGAAAATGTGGCGACCGTCTGCAATGGCAGGCCGTAAATCAGGTCGATATTGGTCGAGCGGAACCCCGCGGCCCGGGCCGCGGCCAGAACCGCGAAGGTCTGCTCCTCGCTTTGCAGGCGATTGACGGCCTTTTGCACGGCCGGATCAAAATCCTGAACCCCCAGGCTGATGCGGTTGAATCCCAGTTCGCGCAACTGATGAATGGTGCGATCGTCAGTCTCGCGCGGATCGATTTCGATCGAGTATTCGCCCTGATCGTCGTCCCTTAGCGAGAAATGCGCGCGCGTCACCTGCATCAGCTTTTGCATTTGCTCGAAACTCAGGAAAGTCGGCGTGCCGCCGCCCCAGTGCAGCTGGTTGACGACCCGGTTGCGGTCGAACAAATCGCCCTGCATGGCGATTTCCTTATACAGGTTGTCCAGGTACGGCTGCGCATGGTCGCGGTTTTTCGTGACGATTTTGTTGCAGGCACAGTAAAAACAGACCGTATCGCAAAACGGAATATGGAAATACAACGATAAAGGTCCGCCCGCCGCATTGGACTTGGCAATATGTTCGCGGTAGGCCTCGTCGCCGAAGCCTTCATGCAGTTCCAGAGCGGTCGGGTAAGAGGTATAACGCGGACCGGCCTTGTCATAACGATTAATCAGGGCCAGATCGAATTTTATAGATTGATCCATCATTTTACTTCGCTATCAATCGTGATTTTATTGACGCTGCGGTCGGCCAGGGCCACGGGCTCGATCACTCCGATCAGATCGCCGGGCTCTTGCGTCGCTTTGCCGGATTTTGATATCCGCGCGATCAGTTTAACCTGCTCAAAGCGTGATAATTTCATCGCCGGCATCATGGCCATGCTGTCGTTCAGATTCACGGTCAACGGCAGATCCGAGACCTGCTTGCGAACGATCGCCAACGGCATTTGCGGACCGGACAGCGCCTGGGCATAAATGAAAACGGTGTGCTCGGGACGGGTTGCCGCCTGAAGTTCGGGCGACAGGCTCACCTCCACATCGATGCCTGGCGCCACCGCTTCGGCCTGCCTATCGGCCCCGGGCATCCGGCTCTCGACATTGGCCATCAAGGTCTGGATTTCCTTCTGCGCCTCAGAGCCCGGCGGCAACAAGGCCTCCAGCTTGCGCCACATCTGCAGCGCCGACGCCACATCGCCCGCTTCCGCCCTGGCCATGCCGCCCAGCCACAGGCCGGTCATGTTTTCCGGCTCCAGTTCCAGCGCCTTGAACACCAGTTCGGCCGGTTTTCCTGAAAGCCGCCCGTCACTGGCCATGGCCAGTGCATCGGCATAGGACAGCAGCACTTCCGGCTGATCGCCCAGCAAGCGGTGGGCCTGTGCAAAGGCCTCGGCCGCCTCGGGGTAGCGCTGCAGGTATTTATACGACCGGCCCAGCATCAGCCAACCCTGCGCGTCGTCGGGATTGCTCTTCATGCGCTCCGCCAGGCCCGCCACCATGCGGTCGATTTCCTCCGGCCCGGGCATGGCCGACGTCGCGGCGGACTGGTTTAAAGACGGATAATTGCCCAGCCCCGCATACAGGGTCAGCGCCGCCAGCGGCAGCAGCGGAACCAGCACGAAAACCATCCACCGGCCCTGGGCGCCGGAGGCTTTCACATGGCTCTGGATCTCGAGATCATCGCTTAATGCGGCTTCAAGCTCGGCGCGCTGTTCCTCATACTGCGTCCGGGTCAATGCCCCTGATTGCAGTTGCTCTTGCAGTTCGTCCAGCCGCTGCCTCGCGATGACGATATTGCGCTGATCCAGATCGGCCGCCGCCGCTTCGCGTTTGCGCCATAACGGCGGCAGGATAATCAAAAAAGCCGTCAGCACCAGCAGGCTGACCAGCGTCCAAAATATCGTAGTCAAGAGTTATCACCTTTTTCCAGCAAGCTTTGTATTTTTTGCTGCCTCTCGGCACTGATCGGGGCCGCCGCCCGGGTTTTATTGCGCCGGACGAATACGAATACGGCTATCAGGCCGATAGCCAGGAACATGAACGGCCCTATCCACAACAGGCCGGTCTTGGCCTTGAAAGGCGGATTATACAGAACGAAATCGCCATAACGCTGGGTCATGAAATCGGCGATATCCTGTTTGCTTTTGCCTTGCTGCAGCATTTCATAGACCTGCCGGCGCAGATCCTTGGCCAGATCGGCATTGGAATCGGCAATGGTCTGGTTTTGACAGACCAGGCAGCGCAACTCCGATATCAAATCGTCATAGGCCTGCTGCTGCTCGGCATTGGCAAATTCCTTATATTCAACACGGGCGCCGGCAAAACCGGACAAGGTCAGCAACAAGACCAGCATTAAAATTCTCATGTTTTCTCGGCCTGTAATTTAGCGATCAAGGGAAGAAAAATGGTCTGGACGTCCTGGGAAGTCACAGGTCCCGTGTGCTTGTAGCGGATCACGCCTTTTTTGTCGATGACAAAGGTTTCCGGCACGCCATAAACGCCCCAATCGATGCCGATACGGCCATCCTGGTCCATGATGCTCACGTCGTAAGGGTTGCCCAGTTGAGCCAGCCAGTTATTCGCCGCATCCGATTCATCCTTGTAATTCAGGCCGACGATGACGGCCGCTTTCTGCTTTGCCAGCTGATTCAGAACCGGATGCTCGGCCCTGCATGACACGCACCAGGACGCCCAGACATTGAACAGCCAGACTTTACCTTTCAGATCGGTCTGGCTTAATGTTTCCGACGGCGCGCCGAGTTTGGGCGCCGAAAACGCCGGCGCCGGCTTATCGATCAATGGCGAAGGAATATCGCGCGGATTCAGGTTCAGACCCACGGCCAGAAACACGGCCATGACGATAAAAATGACTAACGGGATAATGTATTTAAGCATGTCTCATCCATAAAGGTTATGGCGTGCAAGGCTTTTTACCCTGCCTCTTTGATCTTGTACCGGTAGCGCCTGTCGAAGGCCGCCCACAAGCCGCCCGCCGCCATGAACACGGCGCCCAGCCAGATCCAGCGAATGAACGATTTATAGTAAATGCGAAGGCTCCAGGCGCCCTTATCACCCAGCGGCTCGCCGATCGCCACAAACAGGTCACGGAACAGGCCGGCATCGATCGCCGCCTCGGTCATCGGCATGGTCTGCACGCGGTAAACGCGTTTCTGCGGCTCCAGCCGGGCGACCTGCGCTCCGTTATGGCTGACCGTAACGAGCCCCTGCTCGGCGCGGTAGTTCGGCCCTTCGGATTGGCGCACGCCATGAAACTCAAACAAATAGCCCGACATGTCCAGCGTCTCGCCGGGCGTCATGCGCACGTCTCTCTCGACGCTGTAAACGGTGGTGAAGGTAATGCCGATCACAAAAACCGCGATGCCCAGATGCGCGACGGTCATGCCGTAAAAGCCGGCCGGCACGCTCCGTAGCCGCTGCCATGAATAGCCCCGGGCACCGGCCCGCTCCATAAAGGCCAGGACCGTGATCGCCGCGGTCCACAACGCCAGCGTGGTACCCAGCACCGCCGCCCAGGAATAAAACGGCATGGCGAGAGGAACCACTAGTCCGCCGGCAATGCAAGCCATGACCGCCCAGCGCACGCGCAAGGCAATCGCGCCGATATCGTCCCTTTTCCAGCGCAACAATACGCCCAGCCCTACGGCAATCGACAGCGGCGCCATCAGGGGAATAAACACGGCATTGAAATAAGGCGGGCCGACCGAAATCTTGCCCAGCCCCAGGGCGTCGATAATCAAGGGATACAAAGTGCCGAGCAGGATACTGGCCGCCGTCACCACGAGCAGGACGTTGTTCAATAAAATCACCGACTCTTTGGACACCAGTTCAAAAGTCGCGCTGCTCTTGACGGAAGGCGCCCTGACTGCATACAGCAACAGCGAGCCGCCCACGACGATAGCCAGGAATATCAGGATGAACAGGCCTCTGGCCGGATCGCTGGCAAACGCATGCACGGACGTCAACACGCCGGACCGCACCAGGAACGTCCCCAGCAAGCTCAAGGAAAACGCGAAAATCGCCAGCAATACCGTCCAGGTCTTGAAGACGCCGCGTTTTTCGGTCGCCGCCAGGGAATGAATCAGCGCGGTCCCGACCAGCCAGGGCATGAACGAGGCATTTTCCACCGGATCCCAGAACCACCAGCCGCCCCAGCCCAGCTCGTAATAAGCCCACCAACTGCCCAGGGCAATGCCCAGCGTCAGGAACATCCAGGCGATATTGGTCCAGGGCCTGGACCAGCGCGCCCAGGCCGCATCCAGGCGGCCTTCCAGCAGAGCCGCGATGGCGAATGCGAAGGCGACCGAAAAACCGACATAGCCCATATACAGCATGGGCGGGTGTATCGCCAGCCCCGGGTCCTGTAACAGCGGATTCAGGTCGCGCCCTTCCGCGGGCGCGGGAAACAGGCGCTCGAACGGGTTGGAGGTCAGCAGCAAAAACAGAATGAAGCCGATGGCGACCAGTCCCATGACGCCCAGCACTCTGGCCACGGTCGTATCGGGAATCGTGCGGCTGAACAGCGCAACCAGACCGGTCCAGCACGACAACACCAGCGCCCACAGCAATAACGAGCCCTCATGCGCGCCCCAGACCCCGGAAATCAGATACAGGACCGGTAATGCCGTGTTGGAATTGGAGGCGACATAGGCGATCGAGAAATCATGCGTCAGGAAGCCGTAAGTCAGACAACCGTATGCAATCGCCATAAATAAAACCAGCGCGTAGGCCGCGGGCCTGGCCACGGCAATCCAGCCGGCGACGGCGCGCGAAGCGCCGATAATCGGCAGCGTGCCTAAAATGACGGCCATGCATAACGCCAGGATCAAAGAGAAATGCCCGAGTTCCGCAATCATTATTCTTGTCCTGTCGCCTGATTCATGCCGGTTTTCAAACTGCCGGCCACTTCCGGCGGCATGTAGTTTTCATCATGTTTGGCCAGGACTTCCTCGGCGACAAAGATACCCTGGGCATTGAGCCGGCCGTGCGCCACGATACCCTGGCCTTCCCGGAACAGATCCGGCAGTATGCCCGTATATTCAACCGGCACCTCTTTACTGAAATCGGTCAGCTTGAAATGCACCGTCAGTCCGTCGCCGGGACGCTCGACACTGCCTTTGACGACCATGCCGCCCAGGCGGAACAAGGCATTCTCGGGCGCCTTGCCTTCGACCACATCGGTCGTGGAGAAGAAATACATGAGATTTTCATTGAATGATTTCAACGCAAAACCGGCGGCAAAACCGGCGCCGATCAGCATCAGGACGATCAGCATCAAACGTTGTTTTCTGGCTGGTTTCATAGCGTACCTTGTCGTTTCTGCTTTAAAGCTTGCTGGCGCAAGAACTGTTTGCGCCGCACAATGGGAATGATGACATTGGCCAGCAATACAATGAAAGTGACCGCGTAAGAGGTCCAGACATAGAAGGCGTAACCGCCCATCGCGAAAAATTCCTGCCAGTTCACCGTTCTGCTCCCAATGAAATCATGGATTTGACCCAATACGCATTGCGCTCGCGTGAAAGCAGTTCGATACGGGCGCGTTGCAGCATTGCAATCAAATAATAAAATTTAAAGGCCAGCGCCATCAGCAGCAGCGGTATCAGCATGCTGACATGAATGGAAGGCTTGTCCATTTTGGTCACGGTCGGGCCTTGATGCAAGGTATTCCACCACTCCACGGAGTAATGAATAATGGGTATGTTGACCACGCCGACCAGCGCCAGAATCGCCACGGCTTTCGATGCCGTGCGTTTGTCGTCTATCGCGCCGTAAAGACCGATAACGCCAAGATACAAAAACAGCAGAATCAGTTCGGAGGTCAAGCGCGCATCCCAGACCCACCAGGTTCCCCACATCGGTTTGCCCCACAGCGAGCCAGTCACCAGCGCGATAAAGGTAAAACCGGCGCCGACCGGCGCACTGCTGACGGCCACAATCTCCGCCAGCTTGATTCGCCAGACCAGGCCTATGCCGCCTGCAACCGCCATAACGACATAAATAAACAGTGACATCCAGGCGCTGGGCACGTGAATATAAATAATGCGGTAGCTATCGCCCTGCTGGTAATCCGGTGGCGCCAGATACAATCCGCCATAGAGGCCCGCCGCCAGCAACAACAGGAAAATAACCACCAGCCACGGCATCAAGCGCTCGGTAAGGGCATAAAAATGCGGCGGAGAAGCCATGCGATGAAAGAATCTAACGATTGGATCTGGAATTAAAAACATAATGAACAAGCAAAAAACGAAACAAGGTTCGAGACAAAAGTGAAAGGCCACGGAGCCGCTTTAACAGCCCTGCAGCCCGGTTTTCATGCCTTGCAATAAGTCGGTATCCAACTACGCTCAATCATATATTCAGGCAATTCATTGAAATCAAAGCCAATGCCGTCCTGAATCATCTCGTCAACATCAAGCAATTGGCTCACTTCGGGAATATCCTTAAAGAACAATGTATAAAAGGGTTTGACCAGCAACTTTGAAGCCTCCATGCCTATCGGCCCGATAAAGTTTCTTCTTTGTCCGACATGCGCGACTTCATCAATGGTAATTTCATCCAGCAGTTCTTTTAAGCGATCACACACTTCCGGTTCGTCAGCCAGAATATCATCAAACAGCTGATACAAATGGCAGTAGAAAGTCACGCCCATCAGTTCGGTAACAAATGCCGGTGCATTCATCAAAAAGGCCGGAAGTTTGGGAAACTGCTCATAAATTTTTTCTTTAACCGGACTTAAGGGCACCCATTCCACTTGATCAAGACCGCAAGTACACAGCATTTCATGAAACAGGCGCACATGGCAGAACTCCTCGGCTAAATGCACGCGGCTGATCCTGTCTTCGACCGTCTGCAAATTTGCCATGTCCGGCATGGCATCCCATGCGCCTTTAATGCCGACCCATTCATGGCGGGCAAATTTATAAATGCTCGTCAGCATTAACGTCATGCGATCGAGCGACTTCGGATCATCCCGCATATCGACATAATTACGATAAAAAGCATCCGGATCGGCAAGCGGCCGGCGCAATTGGACAGGATTATCCTGAAAATGCTTGAGTATGTCCCGCTTTTTGGCTAAATCCTTTTCCTCTTCGAATAACTCGCCGCTGTGCTGCTGGGTAAACTGCCAGTAATGCTCAAAGTTTTCTTTTCGCTCTTGCCGGCTCGCAGGCGAAAAAACCGAGCGGTATTTAGCTGAGCCCATATCGCATTCCTCCTGATCCATAAACGGACCGGCTATATTCTACGAAATATCATCAGTTAATACTCATTTTTAGTGCCGCGGCCACCGGCAGAGGCGCCAGGACCAAAGCCAGCAATAAAATCGATATCAAGATACTGATCTGTGCATCCACGGGCAGTCCGCTACCGGCCATCTCCACCGCATTACCGGCAAAAATCAGCACCGGCACATACAGAGGCAGAACCAATAAAGACAACAGCATGCCGCCCCGACGCAGACCTATCGTTAACGCGACGCCGATAGCGCCGATCAAGCTCAGTACCGGCGTTCCCAACAGCAATGTCAGCAATAAGACGCTTAATGCCGAATCAGGCATGCCCAAAAAAACGGCCAGCAACGGCGCTACAAGCAGCAGTGGCAAGCCTGTCACTAGCCAATGCGCGATTATTTTGCCCAGGACCAAAACCGAGGTCGGGTGCGGGCTCAATAAAATCTGCTCCAGGGAGCCGTCGTCGAAATCCGAGCGGAACAGACTATCCAGCGACAGCATGGCTGCCAATAATGCCGAAACCCAGATAATGCCCGGGGCAATGGCTTCTAATAAGTTCGGTTGCGCGCCAATCCCCAAAGGGAACAGGGTAATCACCAGAACAAAAAACAACAGCGGATTGGCCATTTCCGAGCGACGCCGTAGCGCCAGAACCAGATCGCGCCGGATAATGGCATAAAATGCACGAGATAAAGACATCAGGATAAATTAATACGTTGCACATCCACATCATGCAGATCAAGATCATGATGCGAAGTCAGAATGATCATGCCGCCTTTGACAACATGTTCGACCATTAAAGTTTCAATAAGGGCAATCCCTTGTTTATCGAGCGAGGTAAAAGGTTCGTCAAGAATCCATAAGTGGTTGTCGGTGATCAGCAGCCGGGCCAATGAAAGTCTTCTTTTCTGGCCTGCCGACAGGGTCTGCACCAGCGCATCATCGAAACCGGCCAGATGCACTTTGTCCAGGGCCGCCTCAATCGAATACAACCCGGGCTTGCTCAAGGCCAATGCCATCTTTAAATTTTCCATCACGGTCAATTCTTTTTTGATGCCGTCCAAATGACCGACATAAGCCATCTGCGCGTAAAACTGACTATCGTTTACCGCTTCGCCGCACCAGCGAACTTCACCGGCATCCGGCTCGCGAAACCCGCATAAGATGCGTAGCAGCGACGTCTTACCGCTGCCATTTTTGCCTTCCAGCAATAGAACCTGACCTGAAAATAAGGCGAAATTCAATCTTTCAAAAAGAGTTTTGTCATCACGAACGCACCTCAAATCGGTGCCTTCAAGACATAATCGTTGCTTTGTTGCCATCATGTTTATATCGAGCGCTGCCGCATAGCCTCATAAAGCAATACGCCGGTAGCGACCGACAAATTAAGGCTTTCCACCTGTCCCAGCATGGGCAGTTTAACCAGAAAATCACATTGTTCCTGCGTCAGTCGCCTTAGGCCCTTGCCTTCGGCACCGACTACCATAGCCAGCGGCATCGTCAAATCGGTCTGATAAACGGTCTGCGTCGCGGCGCCTGTAGCTCCCATGATCCATATGCCTTGTTCCTTCAGCCAACGCAAGGTTCTGGATAGATTGGTCACCTGATAGACAGGTACCGTTTCGGCCGCGCCGCTGGCGACTTTGCAAACCGTCGGCGTAATGCCGGTAGCGTTGTCCTTGGTGATGATCACGCCCTGTACACCGGTGGCATCGGCCGTTCGCAGGCAGGCGCCGAGGTTGTGCGGATCCTGAACGTTATCCAACACCAGCAATAAGGGTGTGCCTGATGATGTTTCCACAGCTTGCTTCAAGTCGCTTTCCGACAGCTCGGCCGGCATTTCCACTTCGATCACGATACCTTGATGATTCTTGCCTTCGGCAAACCGGTCGAGTTTCTTGCGGTCGGTTTTTTCCGGTTCTATACCCAATGACAACAAATTATCAATCACCTGCATCAGACGCTTGTCTTGCCGTTGCGTGTCCACCCAGGCTTTGTTGATTTTTTTCGGTGAATAATCCAGAGCGGCTTGCACCGCATGAATACCGAATAATTTGGTTAACTTCATTTTTTACTTCTACGCCGCTTTTTTTTAGGTTTGCTCAACGCCGCCTGCTTATGCACCAGTTCAAAGTCAATCTTCTTTTCATCCAGATCGACGCGGACCACCTTGACCGTGACACTATCGCCCAAGCGATAGCGGATACCGGTTTTTTCGCCAAGCAACTGATGGCTGGTCGGATCAAAATGAAAATAATCCTGCGCCAGATTGCTGATATGGACCAGACCTTCGACATAAATCTCAGTTAATTCAATAAATAAACCGAATGAGGTAACTGATGAAATAATGCCGGGGAATTCCTCGCCGACCTTATCCATCATATATTCGCATTTCAACCAGTTGACCACATCGCGCGTCGCGTCATCGGCGCGCCGCTCATTGGCGGAGCAATGTTCGCCCAGCGTCACCATATCGGGAATGCCATAGTGAAAATTCTGCGCGGTTTTGCCCTGCAGACAATGCCTGATGGCGCGATGCACCAGCAGATCGGGATAACGCCGGATAGGCGAGGTAAAATGGGCGTAGGCTTCCAGTGCGAGGCCGAAATGGCCTTTTAGTTCAGGACTGTAGACCGCCTGGGACATGGAGCGCAATAAAACAGTCTGTATTAAATGCGCATCCGGCCGGTCTTTGACCGAATCGAGCAAATGCATATAATCCAGCGGGGTCGGTTTGGCACCGCCTCCCAAACTTAGGCCCAGCTCGCCAAGAAAACTTCTCAAACTCAGCAATTTATCAGGGCTCGGACCATCGTGTATCCGCAACAACTTGGGCATCTTGTTACGATTTAAAAAACGTGCCGCGGCCATGTTCGCGGTAATCATGAATTCTTCAATCAGCTTGTGCGCGTCATTGCGCACGACAGGCACTATTTTTTCGATTTTACGGTCCGGACCGAAAACGATACGTGTCTCCTGCGTATCGAAATCCATCGCGCCGCGTTGTTCGCGGCTTATGCGCAAGACTTTGTATAGCGCGTATAAATTCTGCAAGTGCGGCATCAAGGCTTGGTATTGCTTGGCTAATGCCTTGTCGCCCTCGACAAGCATATTGGCCACTTTGGTATAAGTCAATCTGGCATGCGAGCGCATTACCCCCTCAAAAAAACGCGACCTGATGACTTTGCCTTGCTGGTTTATGTAGAGTTCGCAGACCATGCATAACCGGTCTACATCGGGATTGAGAGAACATAATCCGTTGGACAGGATCTCCGGCAGCATGGGAATGACTTTTTCCGGAAAATACACCGATGTACTGCGGTTCTGAGCTTCCGCATCCAAAGCCGAATGAATTTGCACATAATGAGAAACATCGGCAATCGCCACCAGTAATTTCCAGCCGGTCGGCGTCTTTTGGCAATAAACCGCATCGTCAAAATCGCGGGCATCCTCGCCGTCAATAGTGACTAATGGAATTGACCGCAAATCGACCCGATTCTGTTTTGCCGATTCCGGCACTTCATCCTTCAGGAATTTGATTTCTTCCAGCAGATTGTCAGGCCATGTGTCCGGCAATTCGTAAGATCGAATGGCCATTTCAATCTCCATGCCCGGCGCCATATGGTCACCCAGCACTTCGATGACCTTGCCGATAGGCTGACGTAGTTTAGTCGGCTGCTCAAGGATTTCGGCAACAACAATCTGCCCCATTTTTGCTTTTCCGGCATTGCCTTTTTCAATCAGTACTGTCTGGGAGATATTCTTGTTATCCGGCACTACATAGGTGAAGCCTCTTTCCTTGTAGAGTCGCCCTACCACTTGGTGCGTATTCCTTTCAAGCACTTCAACGACGGCGCCTTCCCTGCGGCCTTTTTTGTCTACCCCTGAAACGCGTACAACCGCCCTGTCGTTATGCATCAGCTGGTCCATTTCCCGCGGCGACAGAAACAGATCATCGGACCCATCATCCGGCTTGATGAAACCGAAACCGTCGGCATGGCCGATAACGCGGCCGGCAATCAAATCCCTGCTATTGACCAGACAATACTGCTGCGCTCGGTTAAAGATCAATTGCCCATCCCTTTCCATGGCTCTCAAACGGCGGCGCAAGGCTTCCAACTGGTCATCCTCCACCAGCGAAAATGCCTTCGCAATTTCTTTGCGCCGCATAGGCCGACCTGTCTGTTCGATAAGTTGCAGTATCAGTTCACGGCTGGGAATGGGGTTCTCATACTTTTCAGCTTCGCGCTGAGCATATGGATCGGTTGTTGAACTAAAATCAACTTCTTTTTTCGACTTCGCTGTCATTTATTTAATGGAATGTAAGATGATGGATACTGTAAGTAATGCTCATATAATACATTACATTAGTATATCGATTAGCATGGAAAGAAAAAACTTTTGAATTTATACAAGGAATTTCTCCCTTTATGCGGGCTACTGATGAAATCGAACCCGGAATTATTTCGGAAAACCTGATTCATTGTCCCCTCACTTTTTTCATAGATGATATGAAATTGCCACTCTCCTGCTTTGGAGAGACTCAGTCATTTAGTGGTTCCTTAAACCTACAAAATAAACCCTATTAATTGATGTCAGGCATGGACGGTTTTCATCCCTTTTGCCGTACCCAAGCACCGGCTCTTGAGCATCCTTTACCGAAAGCGGCGCTGCTGCTCGCGTAGGTGCGAATAAATTCTCATTCAACAAAGCCATACTGCCTTTTAGAAAGCTGGAGGCATATCAGGCCGGATTAAATTCGATCCTGCAACCCATTTGACGAGTGAACAATTGCCTGCGTAGCATCAGCTATTAAATAATTTAATAAATTATTTGACAGAGTCATAATGAGGCAGTATAGTACGCGTCTCACTTAGCTTACACAGCTTTCCTCAGCCGAGGTGGTGAAATTGGTAGACACGCTAGCTTCAGGTGCTAGTTGGGGCAACCCAGTGGAGGTTCAAGTCCTCTCCTCGGCACCAAAGTAACTCATTGTAAATCTTACTCTTTTTAAGAGTCAAGCGAGCAAAATTTCTCCGCATAACACAAACTGCTACACACTTTGCTACACAGCAGTGTCGACCAGGAGAGAAATAATGCTCATCCCCTCATCCGACCAAAGCTACCTGACGCTCCGCCACAAGACCTATTATTATAGGCGCCGCATCCCCTCGTTACTAAAGCACCTTTTCCAACAAAGAGAATTTTTTGTCTCACTTAAAACTACCAACTTAAATGATGCAAAAAACAGGGCTGAACAGTATGATTATTACTTTAGTAATCTACTTGCCAAGGAAGCCATAAAATTAATGCGGTTACCGGACCCTAAGAAAATCCTACGTTTCACTGTTCAATCAGATAGTCAAGGCAACAAAAAAGTCGAACTCACCCCGGAAGATATTGTCGCTTTTAAGGATGCAGGCTTATCAGCCCAACAAATCGAAGCGATTATAAAAGCGGCAATGGGCAACCATCTCAGCTCACCCAACGCCGAGCAGCTGATACCGGAAGCCAAGGAGCCCCCCGCCCTGCCCGTTGTTTCCCCTTCATCATCCTGCACGCGCCTTCTCAGCGAAGTCATCGATCGGTTCTTTAAAGAACTGGAGTTATCCAGCGAAAAGATCAACTCCCATACACTTTCTAAATACCAAACGTTTTTCCGACGACTCATCGAAATTTTGGGCGATAAACCGGCGAACGCTGTCACCCGAGAAGAGGCGAAGACGGTTTTGGCAAAAATTAAAAAATTACCTTCTAAATCTGCCCATTATCGAAATCAAACGGTGGACGAAATTTTGAACTTAGGGCTTGAAACACAAACATTTTCCGCCAAGACAGTTAATGATCACTTAGAGTTATATAGCCGTCTTTACCAGTGGATCTCTAACGAACTCGATCACCACCAATTCAATCCCTTCAATGATCTGAGCGTTAAGCGAGATAAAAAACAGAAGAAGAATCAGGCTCGCCACTCTTTTACTCGATCAGAGCTTAAAACAATTTTCTCCACCTCAATCTTCACGGACGGTCAATATAAGTCAACCTATCAGTTTTGGGCGCCCTTGATTGCCCTATACACCGGAGCGCGCAGAGCAGAAATTGCCGCGTTGTATGTGGATGATATTCATCAATGCAAAAACGGCATCTGGGTTTTTGATTTCAACGAAAATTCAGCAGACAAAAAAGTAAAGACCGCCAACGGAATCAGAAAAACGCCTGTCCATCCCCACCTGATACAAATAGGTTTGCTTGATTTTGTCAAATCACGGAGTCAAAAGCGATTATTTGATGAGCTGGCAAACTGGACGGAAAGAGAGGGTTACGGAAGACCGATCGGCGATTGGTTCAACAGCACTTATCTGAAAGAACTCGGTATTTACAAAGAAAATAAAAAAGTTTTTTATTCGTTTCGCCATACCTTTTCGACCGAATTAAGTTTAAAACAGGTTAGCGATGCCATTATTGAACAATTATCCGGACGAGATTTCATGGGAAAAACTGTCGGCCAGGTTCATTATATTGATGATAAAGAAACACCCGCATTGCTAGCCGAATTAGACAAGCTTGACTTTAGCAAAGAGCTTGAATATGTCCGATGGATTGACAAAGAGGTGGCTCTGAACTGCCAGAGTGAGTAAGCGTGAAATAGCGTAGGACGCAATGCGAGTCAACAAACCCTTGGCGGTGATTTTGGACAATGCGTCCATTCACACCGCCAAGAAACTGAAACCTTACTGGGATTTATTAGCAGAGAGGTCTGCGACTTTATTTTCTGCCGCCTTACAACCCTGAACTGAACCGCATTGAAATGCTGTGGCACAAAATGAAATATGAATGGCTGCCTTTCAAAACATTTACACCGGATGAACTTGATCTGGCCATTGATGAAATCGGCGCTGGGTTTGGCTCAAAATACACGCTAACTTTTTGCTAGACACTTAATATTGCATTGTTTTTTCCTATGCTGATAGAAGTACCAGGTAAACCACAATATTTATTTAAGGCTCATAATGGATTCCGGTGAGCTAGCTGATAATCAGCTCCAACAGTGAACT
Source organism: Methylobacter sp. BBA5.1 (assembly GCF_000746145.1). NCBI lineage: Bacteria > Pseudomonadati > Pseudomonadota > Gammaproteobacteria > Methylococcales > Methylococcaceae > Methylobacter > Methylobacter sp. BBA5.1. Next base: position 10,965 of record NZ_JQKS01000043.1, on the reverse strand, counting down.
TAATAACGCTTTACCGCGTTTTCTGGCGTTATGCACAAACTCGAAAAAGCCTAAATAAATGGGCAGATGCGCTTGAGAAATCTCGCGATGCGGGCGTAACCAGGAACGCAGCAGCGACCAAAAACCTTCCATGGTGTTCACATGTACTTCATAAAACCCATCGCCATCCTCATCGCGCGACACCATGACAAACGCTTTTTCGAGCGTATCCCCATTGCTCCAGGCGGTCATAAATCGCGTATTCATCGGTGTAAATGAGCGTGCCTGGCGCTATGGTGCTTTGAATCACAGGCTGGATGGTCGCTTGCTGAACATTGTCCAGCATCTGAATAACCACTTGTTCGCCGCGTTGAATCATGCCCAATATCGGCGGCTTTTCCTTGGCCAGCGTGCCGCGTCCACGAGCGCCTTTTAAGCGGTTACGCCAACCTTTTCGGCCTTTTTTTTACGGTTTCCGGTTGGCCTTTGTGTCCAGCCACCACATAAACTTCGTCGCATTCGACTTCGCCTTCCAGTACTACCGCCGGTCTTTTGCTGACGATCCCTGAACGCAACTGCTGGGTCATTTGCTGAACGTCCGCTTCATTTAAATCCAACTCGCGGGCAATTTGCGCGTTCGATAAGTTCAAGCCCATAAAATACAAGCACAGCACCCAGAGTTTCAACGGTTGATGGTGGCCCGCGAAAATCGTACCGGTTAAATCGTCGAATTTGCGCTGACAGGCTTTGCAACTATAGCGCTGTCGTTCAGGCTGGGTATCATCCTCGCCCTGCTTGATAATGGCTTCTGAACCGCAATGGGGGCAAGACACTTTATCCGGCCAGCGCAGGGCGCGAACCGTTTCAAAGCATTTGGCATTGTCTAATAGCTGAGGTAAGGCAATCATCCGTCCTATATGGCGATACTGAACCTCAAATTCAAGGTTTTAAATAGGATCGGATATCTCCCCGAAATCCAATAAGAGCCTTAGCCAAATATGTAACAATATCGCTAATTACTGCTATTCAAAGAATTCGAGTGAAAGACCGCAACGGGTCGCTATGGTAAGCTTACCATAGCGACCCGTTGCGGTCTTTCAGTTATATTTTCAAATGGCAACAAACCGATAGAGAACAACCAGTCACAATACCTTAGCCTTTGATTCTTGGAGCATCTCTTTAATTTTTCTGGTTTGTTCCTCAATATAATTATCGACTTTTGATTGGGCAGTACTAATTTCTATTAATAAATCAGATTTACAATTGGATTTACCCGCAAAAAGCCCCCAGACTATAACGACTGGTGAAAGAATTATGAAAGCTGGTATTTCGTACCAAACCCACTCAGAAGAAGTCTTGCTAAAATTCATCGCTTCCATGTCTGCGCTATTTTTGTCAACTGGCGGATAGCCCAGTTTCTTTGAAAAATCCCCATACATTTTAATAACCGAGTCGATTTCGTTATTTACTTCAGAGAGAAGTGTTTGGCGTAAATTTTCGCTACGCTCTTTAATTCTACTTCTTATAGCATTATCATTAAATCCACCCATCGAAATATCGTCAACATAGCTCTTAACATCCCTTAGCCAACTTTTCTTTATTTCTTTCATGACATAATTGCATCGAAGTGGCAATCGGATAATTAAAGAATCAAAAAAATCAGAAAATGCCTTGCGCTCCACATCAACTTTTCCAAAAGGCTTTGTATCTCCAGAACGTGTCTTTTTTTCTTCACTACAAACTGAAATTACTGAAATCCCTGGGATAGACGCCTGTATTGTTTGTTTCATGGCGTTCTCGTCATCTTCGCCAACTTGATCGCATTTTGTCAAAATTACAGATACGTTATATTTATTTTCTATAAATCTTTTAATTATATCTATATCGCAATCTTGTATTCTGTTTCCGCCAGCTTGTATACAGTAAAAAACAGAATGAAACCATTCAGAGGCAGACTGATTGATGCCTCGTTTATCAAGCTCTTTGCTCAGTTCAGACATCCATTGATCATGCTTTCCAACTTCAAGACCCCAGGAGTCAAAAAGGGTGACTGGTAAACCATTTATTTCCAATTCTACTGGATGAAATCCATTTTTAGTAACTGGTTTTCCGATGTCGGCTTTTGCCACATATGCACCGTAGAGATAATTTATGAAAGTACTTTTCCCAACACCTGTTTGACCTACAATAGCAACGTTATAACGAGCATTCATTTTTGCTTATCCCTGATTATTTTTAAAGTTGTCTTTAAACCGCTGCTCAAAGAATGGCGCAAGGTTGTCAATAAAATTATTTAACTCACCAACATCTCCTTCAAGGCCTTTTTCTATGATTGCTTCGCATAATTCTGTAACAGACAAACCTACGGCGTAAGTTATTGATAATGCGACGGATGCATTTATTAATCCACCAGCAATAGTTCCTAGACCCGGAAAGTATTTAAATAATTGCCCTACAACCCAAATTCCACTACTAGATATGGCTCGACCAATAATTGGTGTCAATATTGAGCCGTTAAGTATGCTTGAAAAATTATTAAGGTTGTAAATGAATAATATCCTAGCAATCATGCCTACCTGATTTACTAAAAGCACTGGCGCATCAGAAGCTGGCAAGGGAGTAAAACCAATAAATGCAGATCCAGTAACATGTTGGTTAATAATTTTAATGGCTTCTGCGCGTTTAATTTTCAAATTTTGTTTTTGCGCAGAAGCAAATGCAATCTTCAACGCTTCTGGTAATTTTTCTATCGACCACTCTAATAAATCACCAAATTGCCATTTAAGCCTAGTGTCTTTTGCACTCGTTTCAAACACTGGTATATTGGATAGTGAGCTCTTTATTATATCTATAAATTTAATTGACTCATTTTCTGACATCAACTCAGCTTTGGTAATTACGATTGCGACAGGAATACCGTAGTCAGAAAGCTTGTTAATCGTTTCGATATCGAAATCTAAAATACGACCACCTGATGCCTGAATACAGTACCAAACCAAATGGATAGAATGATCGGGTTCTGACGAGCCAAACTCCCTAGCTGCATATCGAATAACATCCTCTAAAAATGCTTTCTCTTTTTCAGAGCCAACTTCATAGCCTTTAGTATCAAAAAGGACAACCGGAACTGTGTCACAAGAAAAAGAATCCATGAATTGAGTTACCGGCTTTCCAGTGCCAGTCTTGGCTAACTTTTCGCCAAAACAAGAATTAATTAGCGAGCTTTTGCCAACACCAGTTCCACCGATAAGCAGGATATTAGGCTTTTTCACCCCCACTTTGAAGTTTTCAAATTCAGCGCCGAGAGATTCTTCAAAATTATTTATACTCATCTTTTTTCTATTTGCTTTTAGTTAGACTTAGTTTGGGAAGATATTAAACGTTTAAAAAGCTTGCCAAACCAGCTACAGCAAAGTGCGTAAGGACGGTTGGGCTCCACCCTTTCCAGGGAGTTACTGCCGGATGTTGGGTATACAATCATAATATTCATATAGTGATACCGTTTTCCTCTATCCACATGAAGGGTACACATAGACAAGCGGTTTAGGCTTGATAGGCATGATGATTCTTTCTGTTTGATGGTTCTTAGTAAAACAGAGATTATCTACCTCGCTACAAACAAAGTCCGTAGACTGTTCTGAAATATAGTGGGCAAAGTTCAATACGCCAAATTACTAAGCAAAAAACAATAATACTGCTTATGAATAATCATGCCCGCCTAGCAACAAATCATTGAATGCCTGCATTCGAAGGTTGACCTGCCATTCACTGGAAATTTGCGACTGGTGGGTTTTGGCTCTTATGCAAAGTTTCCTTTTATGTATAGCGGTGTTGCTGCGAGCGAGTTGTGGTCTGGCTTCCACGACCCTATCTTGCCCACGAGCTTTGCATAATTTCAACGATTTTAAGAACGGTAGCAAAGGGATCAGAAACGCTGTTTCACCTAAAAAGTCTTCAACCGTGTTACTGAAGTTTCTATAGAGCCCTTTCTTTTATTACAAATTGGCTTTGACCGGTACATCTGTTAATGACCGCTCGATAATCATAAAATACTATGTTGTTTCTGAAATTGAAAATTATGTGAAGTAATTTGTCCGGCAGGTTCGGTCACTCGTGGCTTAGCATAATCTACTACACATAATTGGCTACTATACATAATGGCACATAGCAGCAATTCGAATCTGACATCAACTCTTGTTACAACCCTGCGGAACCAACCATGAAGACGACGGTTTGTCCTGCTTCGCATAATCAGCAACAGGAATCGTTTCACCCGTACGCTTTTCCAATTCTTCGACAGTGACCAGATACTCATCCAAGTGCTTTTTGGTTGCGTCAATGGAATTAGGCATAATCCAAGCAATGGCACGCTCATCTTGTCCTATACCTCGAATGATGACTTTCCAAAAATAATCCGGCGTTCTGACTCCATGCGAAGCCATAAAGTAATCATCCTTGGCGTTATCCCCCCAGATTACGCCACCCATCACCAGTAGTTCATCGATATCCCTATAGCACTCGACAATCTCTTCCGTGAGTAGCCAAGCCCCACGATTTAGCTGCGAGGTCTGCGGGAGAATGTTGGTCATATAGTTGGATTGCTTAATGGCCTCACTGGAATTATCCATGTGATTAGCTGGCACTTGGTGTCCTCTATCGTAGTCCCGCCCATAAGTCTGGCTACTGAGCTGTTGGCAGGCTGTCGGAATATCCGGGTCCAGCATAAAACGGTCATAGCGCTTCAGATTGCCGGTATCGCGTTGGGCATTGTAGCGGAATTTTATAGGAGCGCGCTCTTTACAATCCAGCCAGACTGTAAAGCCTTGATAGCCAACTTTGACAATGTCATTGAGCCTGGTAACAATTGATGCTGGCGTAGAGACGAATGATTCAATCGGTGAATTGCCAGTATTTTTACTGAGAGCTTTGCTAGGTTGATGGCAGTGATACTCCCCCGTTTTACGGTTAGTATGGCAACCTTCCGCATTTAAACCACCTGGATGAGCATGCGCAGCAGAAGATACGGCAAAGGATGCTATCAATAATAGGCATTTTTTCATTAATCTATTTTACTCAACTACTAGGAAAATATGAAAAAAAGCAATGCATGATCGCTGAAATTATGCTTATGACTATTAAAGCTTCAGAACAGCATCGGCCTTAGCTATTCAGCTGATTTTGATCATTATATTTTTAAGTCATTACCATTGGATGAAGTTTTACATGCTTCCCATTCATATTCTTCATAAAATCCGTCTTACTCTGAAAATCAATAAAATCATTTATCGTAAAGCTTGGCTTGCCTTGATTGAATCTGTGTTCGATTGATGTAAGTAGGATAGACTCATTTAAAAAACAAAATCTGTCGTGCATTATATGACGATATGAGAACAATGCTTGAGCTGAAAAATAGTTTTTAAAATCTTGAGTTAAGCTTTCGTTATTTCCGATCAGGCATGAAGAAAAAATAATAACTTTTCCATGATTTTTGGAGTGAAAATCTTTCAAGTTCTTTCCATTAAAGCATTCACCATTAGATAACCAAAAACCATCCTCGTTACCATGGCCAGAAAAGATTAAAATATTTTCCTTTATCTTCTTTGAAAAAAAGTACTCAAGATCACTTAGTGAGTGTACTCGTTCATGGCTAAAGTCCCATCCTGCTGATTTGCAGAATGGCTTCCAAAAATCAGCTGAATTTCTTGAGATTGTATCCTTGATTTTTTTGCCATCAAGAACCGTATCAAATATTCTTACTCCGTTAATCATTCAAACTCCATTCTAAAATATAATAAATGGTTAGATTACAACTCACTTTATTGTGAATCTGTTTAAATAGTATTTTATTACTAAAGTGGACCCCATTGTCCAGACAAAAAACACCTTAATTTAAGATAGAGCCCTGTTCACACTCCAGCTGAATGGCGCTGTCCCAGTTTGGTGGCACGAGGTCTGATGTTTCAGCCGTACCGTTAAATTTATCCACAATCTTTGCCCCACCGCCTCTAGCCGCTTTATAGACTTCATCCGGCGTTTGGTAATCCAGCGCTTGATGCCAGCGTTCCTGGTTATAGAATTGGAAGTACTGCGTCAATCCCATCAACAAGTCCGGCATGTTGCTGTGCTGCTTTAAATACACTTCTTCATATTTCACCGTTCGCCACAGCCACTCGACAAAAATATTATCCAATGCCCGGCCTCGGCCATCCATACTGATCGTGATGCCGTTGTTGAGCAACACGCCGGTAAAGGCGTCGCTGGTGAATTGCGAGCCTTGGTCGGAATTGAAAATGGCCGGAGCGCCATACAGGGTGATGGCCTCTTCCAAACAATCTACGCAAAACCCGGCATCCATGGTATTCGATAGTCGCCACGACAGGACCTTGCGACTGTACCAGTCGATAATCGCCACCAGATAAACAAATCCACGGGGTAGCCGAATGTAGGTGATGTCAGTGCTCCACACCTGATTGGGCTGAATAATGTCAACGCCACGGAGTCGGTACGGATAAATTTTGTGCCGCGGATGCGGTTTACTGGTATTCGGGCCGGGCGACATGCCGACCAAACCTAATTTTTGCATCAATCGCTGCACCCGCTTGCGATTGACGCTATAGCCGCATTCACCCAGATACTGCTTCATGCGGCGCGAGCCATAAAACGGGGGCCTGGTGTACTCTTCATCCAACAATCACAGTAACACGAGTTCGTCCTTATCTGTTGCTTTCTGCAAACGCTTTTTCTGCTCATAAATGACTGAACGCGTCACCTTGAGAAGCTTGCATTGCGTTGATAACGGGACAGAGGCACCCGGTTCTATCCAGCTCTGGCGTTCGTTTAAAGGCCGATCCCAGACTTTTTTTAAGCCAATCCAACTCCATGTTCAATTGCCCAATCTTGGCGTATAAGCGGTCAGGGTTACTTTCTGCGTTGTTCGGTTTCGGCCCTCGCTTGCCTTCAAACAGGCTGCCCGCATTCTCCAACAACTCTTTTTTCCATTGGCTCACCTGGTTCGGGTGGACGCCATGTTCTTGAGCAATTTCATTGATCGTCTTCATGCCTTTGACGGCTTCTAAGGCAACCTTGGCTTTTTGCTTTCCGGTAAAAATCTTCCGTTTCCTTTCACTCATTTTCGGTCTCTAATTTGGCTCAGAGCATAGCTTAAACTAATGTCCGGTTTTCGGGGTCCACTTTATGCTTCCTAAAGGGTAAAACTTATAGATGCTATCCCAAAGTTTTTTAACGTTTTCTGGTTCCCAAACGACGTCTCTTTGAAAAGTTGGAATTTGGTAGTTTTTGCCGATCAGCTCATCAAGGTAAGTTGTCAGCCCTTTATTGGTCGGGAAGATCCTGTCAGTGTAATTCATTCTTGAATGTTCTCTTTTTGAATATGATTTATGTAGGTTACTTTGAGCTATCTATCAAACGACTTGCTATGTATTTCTTAACCTTGGGCTTGAGGAAGTTCATGAGGAAGTTCGATTTCACTCCTTAAAATATGTCCCCAATTTTTCCAACTGAAATATGAGCTAGGATGTCGAATAAATAATAATTTTACTTTATTGCCATTTAATGCGATTTCTATAGTTCTTGGATAACTTCTGCCAACACTAGTTTTTAGCTTATTATATTTGCAATTAATTTCCCGTTTTTTTAGAGCTTCTTTAAAAGACTCAATCTTGCTGCTTTCTAACCCATAAACAATACACTGCTCAATACCTATTATTTCAGCCAAGTTAAGAAATACCGACCAGCCTTCTAAGTAGTCTTGATAAGTTGGCCGACTTTTATTCGTAGGCATAGCTCGCAATACCAGGTTATGGTAAGCGACAGATGTCCAGAGAAGTTCCGCATCGGATTTCGTGGGCTTCTTTTTTAAGAAAATAGCCCTCTCAATACTTCTGGCATAAGGAGACTTCCCTTTGAAATTGATGGCATTATTCTTATGTACAATTCTCAGGTGGTCATTTTTATTTATTCTTTCTTGAATATTTTTTCTTGATTCTTCTTTGACAGCCCAGTTATACAGGCTTTCTCCAAGAATTAATGTCCTTTTACTCGAATTTGAAAAGTACTTACCTATCCACGGGAGCCAAGGAAATAGATTGCTATTTTCAAAAATATTATCAAAGGATGTGTCAATATGTTCCATATAGCTTTGGTAGGGTTAATGCTCTAATAATTTATAATGTACTTTGCCATTATCGTTAATAATGACTTGCTGTTTGATTAGTTCATCTATAATGCTGTCAACAGTATCACTGGAGAGGGCTTTACCAAAAAACGCATTTATTGCATTACTCAGGGTTGCAATTTTTCTTGGTTTGGAATTTCCACGACTGATCAAAAACTCGGTTATCGCAGTAACTCTCTCGGAAAGGGTCTTCACTCCTGAACCTTTAAGAATCAAAATATCATTGATTTGAGCATATTTCTGGACCAACACTTTTCGATCACGAAGATGTTTGATTAATGTATCAAAGCCTGAGTCTTTAGAAATAATATGAAAGTAACCATTGGATTCTCTTTCAATAAGACGCCCCAGATATAATGCAACGTGAAAATCCAGCGCATTTTTACCAATACCATCGACTCTGATGTATTCTGCATTACTGCCTAGCGCGTGCATTGATGTGGCTAGTTCGATAGGAATCTTATTTTGATTTGCGCCTACAAAAAGCAGAACTCTAAAAGGATGTTCTGAGATTATTGAAATCGAGGGTGGTTGAACATTTTCATAATCGATTAGTATGTAGTTCGTTCTTAGCTTTCTTTCTGCTACATCCATTTTCAATACAGAGTCTTTTTCTAATTATTTGAAGTTATATAGTTAAACAAATTGATCAACAGCAATTGGCTAACTTCAGTTGGTTACGATTGCTTCAAGTTAGCATAGTCTAAAACACGGCTATTTCTATATATTAAAGAGCCACTCTCATCATTTTTTATTTAAAACCAGCAGCATTTGTCTTATTGGTGTCATTAAGTTAATATGCGAAACTAAAAATTCTTAAGATAATTTTAAGAAAAGTAAACTCAAAGCAATCAGCAACTTAACATTAGTGTATATTAAATGCACCTATTGGAATATTGGGAGCTTAGCCGTTAGAAAGATTAATGGATAATTATGGATACTCAGAAATTAAACTACAGTCTCCAGCAGAAGAAATAGTTGATTACGTTTTTCTTTTAGCCGTTCATATGGCTTGAACAGATGGCCAAGTACATAAAAAGGAAATCGGCAAATGACTTTTTACTCGACATTGTGAATTAATAGAAATGCCAACAGTTCCATCCCCTGCCGAAGCCCTGCTCTACCACTTAGCAAACCGCTATCTGCGCGAACTTCTGCCTGCCGAGTGCCAGGACGAATTGAAAGACCGTTTTGAAACGGCTGAACGACAGGTCAATGCCTGCCCAGAGACAGCGGCCTGGAGCCAGCGAGTACTGTGGCTGTCGCACTGGCAGGGCGTACTGTCCAGCAACGCCCAGCTGGATGCTATTACCGCCACGCTGTCCACTGCCCTGCTGAAAAACAAGCAAGTTGCCATCCATTATCAAGACAAGGACAAACCTTTCCTGTTTAACCTGTTCGGGCTGATCAAACGCGACCAGACCCTATTGGCAGTGGGTTCCTTCTGGCGCTACAGTGATCCGGCTGTGCTGGCTGTGCGGAAAATGCAGTCTGTTGAATTGACGGATCGCACCGCCATTCAGCCTGCCGCAGATTTTGATCTCCAGTCAGTTGTCTACAGCAAACTGAATTTTCCGCATGGAGAGGAAAAGCTGGCTTGCCTGCAAATCGAATTTGCTGAAGGCGTATATAGCTATGTCCGTGATCATGCCCTTGAAGCTGATCACATCCACATTACTGCACCGACTGATTATCATCATGCCGGCTACTTTTTATTGGACGCTCACGGAGTCACTGATGGCGAACGCTTGCGGCAGTGGATCAGAGGGTTCGCTCATAAAGCCCAGGTACTGAAACCTGATCACCTACGCTTGGTAATGGAAAAAGCACGGCTCGACGCCCGCACCAATTTGCTGACTGCCACTGAATTTCAACGTTGCCTGAACCGAGAAATCCAACGCTGCCTGCGTGATAGCGCACTATCTTTTGCCCTGATGATTCTCGATCTGGACCACTTCAAACAAGTTAATGACCATAATGGCCATGATTTTGGAGACATAGTACTGTTGCAGGTTGCCGATTGCATTCGCGAATATGATGAGGTAGCTCGCCATGGCGGTGAAGAATTTTGTATTTTGCTTCCCAATACCCGCTCGACAGCAGCCGTCATGATTGGCGAACGGATTCGCCAGCAAATTGAGCAGCAGACGCTTAAAAATCAGCATGGCGATACTGTGCCAATTACCGCCAGCATTGGCTTAGCCGTATATCCTGACGACTTACCTGCCGAATTAAAGAAAGCGCTTTTGGACAATCCAGATACTGCTGATCTTGCCGATACAATAGGTCAATCAATCTTTCATCAAGCCGATCAAGCGCTATATCTAGCGAAGCAGAAAGGCCGCAACCGAGTATGCCTTGCTGCTTCGCTAATGACTCAAGCATAATCTAATGCTGTGGTTCAAATGCAAATTTGAATAAGCGATGCAATACTTATTGTTATCTGGATACATTTATTATGCATAAATATATGTTGGACGAAGCCGCTACGCGGAGAAAAAGCCCCAGCGCCTGATTATTTATAGAATGTAACCTCAAGCCCTCACTGAGAGGGATCATTCCACGACGAATCATGAGGTTACTCGGCAATGACAACATCATCCACATCCGATTTCAAGCGCAATTATCAAACCCATCTTAAACACCTTAAGCTCAAAGGGCTCCAGCCCAAGACGATAGAGGCTTACGCCCGTGCCATTCGGCGTATCGGTCAGTATTTCGATGAACAAATCGATGACCTGTCCGAACCGCAGTTGACCGATTATTTTACCGATTTGCTGACATCGCATTCC
>NZ_JQKS01000042.1:0-39910 GCF_000746145.1 Methylobacter sp. BBA5.1 | reverse complement strand
GGCCTGAATCGGCATGTTTGCGCCGAGGGGTATGCTCGGCTCAAATTCGGGGCTTAATACGCCTGAATGCATCCCTTTCCGGATGGTTATTGCCGTCATGGCAACCCTATTGGCTTGTTTTTGAACCTTAACACCTCAGACAAGCCACCGTGTCCCACAAACGCCGAAAAGCTATTTTCTTATATAAAGTCAGATTCGTGATCACCGGGCTTGTCCAACAACCGGTTCAGATTGTGGTTCGCTTTGCTCACACAATCTAACCTTATTCGTTATGCAGCTGAAAAATAACGCTTTAAAAACAGCCTTTATCGCCCGAAACTATTAGATGGCAGAATAGCCAGATTTAGGTAATAGTTTATTAATCCAAAAGAGAAACCATGAATAGAATAGTACTTATTTCATGCGTAAGCCAAAAGCTGCCGCAAAAAGCAAAAGCAAAAGATTTGTACACAAGTACACTTTTCAAGCTCAACCTGAAATATGCCAAGACCTTGCAACCTGATGGTATCTATATACTTTCAGCAAAATATGGTTTATTAAACTTAGAGCAAGAGATTGAGCCCTATGAGAAAACTTTGAATAAGATGTCAAAGAGTGAAGCTGAACAATGGGCGTGTGATGTTCTTGAACAAATTAAAGGGATCTGCTCTGTGGATGAAACAGAGTTTGTATTCCTGGCTGGAGAGAAATATAGGAAATATCTGCTACCGCACATCGAGAATGCAGAAATCCCACTTAAAGGACTGCGTATCGGAGAACAACTTCAGGAACTCAACAAGAGGTTAACTGCATGAGCATTGAGTGCAAAGACATCCATAAAATAGTTAATGAACTTGAAAGGCATAATTTTCCATTTGATGAATCAAGAATTCCAAGGAATGGGATCTATGTTTTATTTCAGAAGGGTGAATATGGGCATGAGCAAGAACGAATTGTAAGGATTGGTACACACACAGGAAATTGATATGGCTACACTAAACCGGACACACAATTTAAAATAAAGTGAACAGAGAACGTGTGCCCAAAATGAATCAAGAAAAACAAAAAATCTATAGTGCGGAATTCAGAGCGTCAGCCGTTAAACTGGCGAACGAGTCGGACCAGTCGATTGCTCAGACTGCCAAGGATCTCGGCATCAATGTCAATACGTTGCATACCTGGATCAGCAAATATAGCCGGCCCAAAACCAGCGACAAAGCGGTACGCACTGACGAGCATCTTTACGATGAATTAAAGCGGCTGAAGAAAGAGGTCGCTCGACTCACTGAGGAGCGTGATTTGTTAAAAAAGGCGGCGGCGTACTTTGCCAGGGAACAACGGTGAAGTACGCCTGGATCAAGCAACATACGAATGACTTTTCAGTGGATGCGATGTGTCGGTTCCTGAAGGTGTCCCGTAGCGCTTATTATGCCTGGTTACAGCGCGGACAAACAGAGGCCGAGAAAGACGATGCCGCTTTGACGAGCCTCATCCGCACCGAGTTTGACAAAAGCCGGGCGACCTATGGCACTCGGCGCCTGAAGCAGATATTGCTCGGCCATCAGCGGACGGTGAGCCGGCGGCGCATAGGCCGTTTGATGCGGGAAGCCAATCTGGCCTGTAAATCCAAACGCAAATTCAAGGCGACTACGAATTCCCGGCATGATCTACCCATCGCACCGAACCATCTGGACCGTCAATTTACCGTGAATCAACCTAATCAGACTTATGTCGGCGACATCACCTACGTTCATACTCAGGAAGGCTGGCTATATCTGGCGGTGGTGATTGATCTGTTTTCCCGACAAGTGGTCGGTTGGTCGATGGCCGAGCACATGCGGACCAAGCTGGTGAATGATGCGCTCTTGATGGCTATTTGGCAGCGCAAGCCCAACAAAGGCTTGTTATGGCATACTGATCGCGGCAGTCAATATGCCTCGGAAAGCCATCGGGCACTATTAGCCCGCCATGGCGTAAGGCAAAGCATGAGCCGTAAGGGCAACTGCTGGGATAACAGTGTTTCAGAAAGCTTCTTCCATACCTTGAAAACCGAGCTGGTGCATCATCAGACCTATCAAACCAGGGCTGAGGCTAGACAGGCGATATTTGAGTATATTGAAGTCTTTTACAACCGCGAGCGACTCCATTCGGCCAATGGCTATAGGTCGCCCGTGGATTACGAATTGCGGCACAAAGCCGCTTAACCGTGTGTCCGGAAAAGTGTTGACACATCAAATCGATCTGGATCAGGTGTCTTGGCAGATTCAATTCCCAAGCCGTTTCAACCAGTCGCCAGCGTGCTTCGGTTTCATCCATCAGATTGTTATATTGAAACTGCTCACCTAACTTGAAAAAGGCATCCGTTAAAATAATGCCGCCTTGAGCTTTTCTTGCGTCGATAAAAAACGGGTCCGTACATCTTCATTATGGACATAATGAAAAGCATCAATAACATTATTGAAACCATATCGGACCGTTAAATCGATCAACTGAGCATGGGTAATTTTATTAGCGTTGAAGTCTCGGCAGCCATCGAGAAATTTACTATTGGCTGAAGTCCCTTGTTTCTCACAAATAACCAAATGCTCTGAAATATGCTTGGCGAATGGAACGGCCAGTGTGTCTAATGTAATAACCGTCCCGTCTCGATCTTTTAAATCATACAAGGCTTTAGCTAACGCAAATTTGTAAGAAGCGACATTGCGCCCCAATAGAATGATTGAACGCCAGTAATTTTCTAGCGTGGGTTCTATTTCGTAAAACTTGGGCACTGGTGCAATAACGCTATCTTATCAATTAAAATATATATTTTCAGGCAATTAGGGGTTATGGAAGTGTTGTAAATTTATACATGAAACGCCAGTTTATACAGATCTCTCCTGAAAATTTACAAGCAGAGACGTTCGTATTCAGCATCAAGATATTTATCAACAACCTCGACATCCAGGCCACCTTCGCGGTACCAGGATTTAAGCTCTTTTAGCGCAAGGGTGCCAAATCGAGCCCAAGCAATAAGATTACTCCTGAGCATGAATTGGATCATATCTCCGCTAGAGCGAAGTGCTGCGTCAGTCGTATCAACGAGACAAAGCGAACCGTGAGCGATCAACAGCATTCTTCTTAGCTCAGGATTATTGACTGATGGGACGCATTCGCTCCATGGCTGCTTATGGTAGAAGCGCAGCTTAATGACCCACATGATTCGAGTAAGCAATTCAGTCACCAAAACTGGGATACCTAGAGCCATACCATGTCGGAAATCGTACCCTTGTTCGAATACCTGTACAGCAATCTTAGCGAAGGTTTGTTTGTGTTGCCCAAATTCACCTACGTTAATAAATTGAAGTAATGGATAAAAAGGAATCGGGATTCCAGATCCTCGCCCACTCGCACCGGAAGATCCTGCTACATCTGAGAATAGATGTCCCAACCAATTAACAAAGCCTGCAAAAAATTTGGAGATAAAGTTTGAGCCAGTTAGCTCAAATGTTTTGGTTTCAACACTAATGATGTGCCCACCATCAACAAAGTGTGCGGTGCTATTGAACTGATCTAAAATTGAAAAGAAAAGCCCCACTAAATCAGGAGAGTGTCCTAAACTTTTGATATGATGGTTTTTAGTGCTCATGTTGAAAAGGCGGTCTACGTCACCACCGTGGCGATGATCGTAGTTGACCTTAAAATTGGACTCCAAAAATCCAATTGCACTGGCAGTAGGGTCTTTACCTTCGCGAGGTCCCTTCCAGCCATTGAATTTGGCAAATTTCTGAACCGCACTGTCTGTTAAATTATCTGTGAAGTTTGTCAGATGGCCTTGGCCGGGCAGCCCAACAAAAAATATATCAATTAGCCCCCCTATAAGCCCGCATGTGCCGGCTATCATATAATCGTATCTATCGCAGTGTGCGCCTTTAAGTGAAAACTCTTCCTTGATGCGTTTCTCCAGAGCGATTCTCTGGCTGGCACTCATCAAATCTCGGAAAGGGTCATTTCCAAAATCAATGGCATGATGTACAGCATAAGCTTCAACTTTGTCGCGATATTGCTCCCAATCAGTGAATTCGGTTATCTCAATGTTATCGAGTTTGCCAATCGGTTGATGAGTTACGTGTATTTCGCTTTCGCTAACGTGCAGCGTTTTCTCTATCAGGAAGGCATCTTCTTCATCTCGCTCAAACATGATTTCGCATTCACTGACTATTGCGTGAGCCTGAGCCAAAAGACGATCCAATATCTCTTGGTTGCTCCTTAGCTCATCATCCATAGTTTCCAGCGCCCCATGCAGACACCCAAGCTGGTCTTGGGCGCCTTTAAGTTGGTGCTTCTGAACAGTTAATGCATGCGCCTGATCAGTAAACTTCTTCTTTTCTGTCATGGAAGAATCCGGCCAGTTTATCTTTAGCTTTGCCTGCAACGTCGGTAGCGGCTCCTTTGAGTACGTCAGCGACTTTGAAATAGCCGACAACCTCAAAAGCTCTGGCAAGATTTTCCAAGTCTTTGGTTGACTGATTCTTCTTAATCACGAGTTTTTTAATCTCTCTTGCTTCTCCGTCTTTTTCTTCTATGAAGACACGCTCTTCATAGAAGCTCATGATGAAATGATAGAGATCGATTTTAGTAGGCTCATGTGTTAGCGATTTCAACTTGCTTTCATCCAGGTACTGTGCACAGCGCAATTTTGTGGCACTGCTTTGAGCTGAATTTGATTTGCTGGTCAGGACTGTGCCTGCGCCGGTCATCTGGCTCATCAAACTCATTAATTTCTTGATTTGCGCATCTTGTATACCATGAGTCAAAATGAGTTCATTGAGCTTGACCGTGATGAAGTTGATATCCTGGATCAGCAGCGAAATGGTGATCTGAGTCTGCTTGATCACTTCATTAAGCATGAGTTCACGTCGCTTGGAGCGAGTCAGCTCATTAGCGCCAGTAAGCTTACGAACTCCTGCATAAGCGCCAACGCCAATCAGTACCGCTACTCCGATCCCAGTCGCCATAGAGCTCAGCCCCAGCATCCCGCCCATCCCCAAAGAAGCGAGTCCAGAAGTTAAGCCGGCGGCAGACATCCCTACTACGGAACCGGACAGATACACAGCTGCCAATGGCGTACCCACTGCGGCAGCTTTTGAGGAAATTAATTTTAATGCATCGACAATTTGGTCATCCGTAAAGTCGTCTTTAAGCATGTCATGATCGTTCTTAATGACCATTAGCGTGAGATCGACCTCTTCGTCCGTGACTTTTATCAAATGTCTATTCTTTTGAAAGAATGCGAAATCTTGAATGGATGATCCACCCGTGCTGAAGTAGAGGTTGATCATGTCCTTGGTTAAAGAAATATGAAGCGATTTAATCTGCCCAGCTGGGCATTCAGCATCAATTTGTGCAATTAATTGTTCCAAGGGTGTGGCTTTATCAGTAGAGGCCATATAGGCACGCAGGCTGAATCGCGATTCAGTATTGAGCTCCAGTCGTGTCATGAGCAACAGAATCTCAGCAAATTCCTTATCATCGATGACGTCGTCGTTGTCAAAAGCCATATTGATAATAGCTTTGACATAAGCGATTTTGAGCGACTCGTTCATTTCGCTAATTGGAACAAGCTGTTTCTCTTCTTTGTATTCATCAAATTCGCTGATAGCGGTTTGCAATACTTTAGCGAGCTCTCTGTAATCACAATCCAGAAGGCCTTTTATAATAATCTTACTACCATCCTGCCTGGTGATTTCCACAGTAGCTTCAATTTTGTCCTTTTTATTTCCTGTTAATGTTTCTGAATATTCAGCAAGGATGATGGAATTATAAGTAATGCTGATTGGGTCAGAAAATGAAGCGCGGTAAATTACTTGCTCGCCTGTGAATAGCAATCCATCTTTGCCGCTCCCCAATAAAGTGTTGTCGTACAATGCAATTATATTGCTGACATTGCCTGAATAGCCGAAAGATTTTGCAGCATTATTTATTTTTTTTTCGCCGATATCCGGGGCGATAGAGATTCTCTTAGACGAAATAGCACTAAGATTTTCACGAAGATAGACGTTGATATTGCTCATGTTAATTTTCCCTCATAAGTTTAATCCACCGGCTTTAGTCGGTGAGTCCATAAATCAAATCTATCGGCTTTTTGCCGTGATTGTTTAGATTTGGAATTTTCTTGGAGATCATAACTATACACTTTCAAATATATAGTCTATTTACTATTACGTGACTAACAATTATTGGCCATTAGCAACAAATGGAATCCCGGCATTGTAAACTCGAGCGGTTGCCATACATACTTAGCCGTTTTGCTTTTATTCTCAGTTAAATTTGATTCTAAGAATCAAAATAATAAGCCTTGCCGTATGAGATAGTATTAATATTTCCCATTTTTAGCTTCCAATTTTTACAGACTAAGAAATAAATTATATACAAAAAATAAGACAATGGGATTACTTTTGGTCATGTTTGATGCCATTTAATGGAAAATATTTGACGTCGGTTCATAATTCTTGATTATTTATCGTACTAATCAAGAATTGTTTCCTTATCTATTTTTTCCAAATCAATTATTACTCTTCCTTTTGAAAGAAAAATATTAATTGGCCTATAGTATTTATTTGTAATAGTTCAAACTCGATCTGACAGCTACCAAAATTAGTCTCAATTGAGCCTGACATTGACTGGCTGAATGCGGTCCTTTATAGCCACTCGCCTCATATTTCCGAACGACAAAGTACCAGCAGAAAGCGGACAGTCAATCACCTGGAGCCATTCTGATAAAATACCGAGATGAATCATCAGGAAGTTTCTATATCGGTAATATTTATATCCGTTTATCATGATCAAAATGTATGTTATTCCGTTTAGAGATACAAAGGCTTTTAGAAAGCTGTTGTCCTATAGTCACTTTGGTATTTAAGATATGCCGACCTGGATAATCATTTATTATGACGCTAGATTTAGAAGCAAGGCATAGAAGAAGAAATGAGTGAAGAAAAAGTACCGTACAGTAAATGTCTTGATGACGAGCTCGATTGGAAACTTATTGACCAACTCCATTCGGCAGTATCTCAGATCAGTGGGTTTTGCTTTGAAGCTAAAAAGCTTTGTGTGACTGTGCAATTTGTAGTGATCGGCGTCATTGCCACTTTTACAGAGAAAAAACTTGACCATGCGATATTTGTTGCTGGCTTTCTAATACCACTCTGCTTTTGGTTTCTCGATTCTGTAGGCTACTACTATCAGGCAAAGCTTCGTACTTCTATGGAGAAAATTCGTGGGCAAATTGCATCGCGAAACAACAGGAAGACAGTAATTGCCACAGGCGTACCATTTATATCTAAGGAGCGATCTGAGCTAAGTCAAGTTAAAAAGATAAGAGCGGCTAGTTTAAATCACTCAATGTGGTTATATGGGTTAATGATCCTTATAGATCTTGGTATTTGGTGGCTGTACTGTATCGAAGTGATCTCATGAGGCTATTTGTCAGCTACACACGTCGTGATGGTCAGGTTAACGAAGTGATGTTGAGACAATTGAAGTCTTACCTTGCAGAAACCTTTGAGCCATTCATACATGCCGTAGATGAGAAGGATCTTCGGTTTCAGCAGCTTGGGGTGGTCATGGCCTTATTACGATGCCATCTCATTCTTGTTATCGAGTCTCCAGGTATCCAAAACTCTCCGTGGGTCAGATTTGAGTTGGCACTTGGTCGACTGCTTATCCGACCAATTATTAGACTTCCTGTTGAGCTATTGGGTCATTGGCGGCACTGTAACGAAGGATGCGAAAATTTAGTACAGAACCATAATAAGCCAATGCAGCCGACTGTTATCGCGTCGGCTGATTGAGGCGTTGGGCAACTTTGTTACAGCAGCACCCGTTAAGCATTTGAGAGGGTTAATCCAAATGGCGCAAAACGTTGATTCCGAGGTACCGAAATCGTCAGGTACCGCAGCAAGGCTGTGACGCATATCCAGGGTGCTGCTATTTCTTGCAGCGGTTCTCGGGCTTGGCTCTCTGAACGTTCTGACACTGGTCAATGATCAAGCACATACTGCGGGCGTCAGCTTTCTCAAGACGGTTCTTGCTCCTGCACTTGCAGAAGCAACAATGTCGCGCTTGCTAAGTCAAAGCCCAACAGAGAAGTACTCAGCTCTTGAGAAATCTCATAAAGCGCTCGAATCAAAACATGTTCAGCTAAAGAAGATGTCGGCCTTTCGCTCGCAAGTTGTAAAGAATATTTCAATTAGAGTCGCACGTCGTGTAGCAGTAAATGCCGGGAAAAATGTTGCGTCTTATGCTGCGGAGATTGTTCCTGTTGTCGGCGTAGCCACAATCACGGCATTGACAGTTTCTGATCTCTATGACGACTGCCAAACACTTAAAGACTTAAACGAACTAAACGTGACTTTCGAACATGAGACTAGCGATGAAATTACCGTCTGTGGAATTAAGTTTCCTTGAGATCCAGCCAGCCACATTCCCCAAAAGTCGGCGCTGGCGAGACGGCGACGGCAGGCAAGTGTTCGTATCGATGCTCAACCCATCATTCCACCGGACGCTGCGCGATGAAGCCCCGCAGCGTCCGGTGAATTCAGACGTTGAACGGCAGTTTTCTAGATTGCTACTGCCATTCCCTCGAAATTCTTGATCGTCTCTTTTTGGCACTTAGCTGCAGTTCGTCTAACACCCGCTATTAAATATGAACTACTGTAGATCGGGAGCTAAATGAATTTACCTCAACCAATCGTCCCTTTATAAGCCCAACTGCACTAATTCAGCCTTTATTACAACCCTGCGGAACCAACCATGAGGCTGATGGTTTGTCACGCTTCGCATAATCGGCTACAGGGACTGCTTCGCCTGTACGCTTCTCCAGCTCTTCGATGGTGACCAAGTACTCATCCAAGTGCTTTTTGGTTGCATCCTTTATATTAGGCATAATCCAGGCAATGGCACGTTCATCTTGTCCTATACCTCGAATAATGACTTTCCAAAAATAATCCGGCGTTCTGACTCCATGCGAAGCCATAAAGTAATCATCCTTGGCGTTGTCCCCCCAGATTACGCCACCCATCACCAGTAGTTCATCGATATCCCTATAGCACTCGACAATCTCTTCCGTCAGTAACCAAGCCCCACGATTCAGCTGCGAGGTCTGCGGCAGAATGTTGGTCATGTAGTTGGATTGCTTGATGGCTTCCTGGACGGCATCCAGGTGATTAGCAGGTACTTGATGCCCTCTATCATAGCCTCGACTATAAGGTTGGCTACTCAATTGCTGGCATGATGCGGGAATGTCAGGGTCCAGCATAAAACGGTCATAGCGCTTCAGATTGCCGGTATCGCGTTGGGCATTATAGCGAAATTTAATAGGAGCACGTTCTTTACAATCCAGCCAGACCGTAAAACCCTGATAGCCAACTTTAACGATATCATTGAGTCTGGTAACAATTGATGCTGGTGCAGCAATAGATGAATCAGCAGGTGCAGCGGCAGTGTTTTTATCGATGGCTTTACTGTGCTGATGGCAGTGGTATTCACCTGTCTTGCGGTTAGTGTGACAGCCTTCCGCATTTAACCCACCGGGATGAGCATATACAGCAGACGATACTGTAAGAGCTGTTATGAATAGTAAACATTTTTTCATTAATTTTTTTTGCGCAGTTAATAGAAAAATTCCGAACAGGAAATGCACTCTTTTTTGCCTCATTTTCAGAGGATTATGGTTGGTTTATTAGTATAGCTACATAATTGAGCATCAGGTAACAGAGCGAAACAGAGAGTAACAAGAAGTAACAATAGTATGGGTGTTACTAACGATGATGCTTGTATTTAGCATGATTAATGCCTTGCCAGAGGGTGATGATAGATATTCATTATCTGATAAGGCCAAGTAATCAGTATTCGGTATATGGATAACAATCCCTGTTTTACTTGTAAAACACCTGATTTAATCAGGCAGTTTCTCAAATTTATCTCAACGGCTAAAGCAGGGCATTGACTGTTTCAGGTTGATCCGTTGCGGTCTTTCACTCGAATTATTTGAATGGCGATAATTAACCGTGTAGCGGCCAGCTGCTGAGTTTCTGGAGCAAGTCAGTTGGAAACATAAATATTGAAGTTATCTGGATCTGTTTATCGTGAAAATTATGCATGTTATCCCGTTTAGAACTACAACGTTTTCGGAAAAATTGTTCTGATGCTGTGATCCAGTATGTAAAATATGCGGACCTAGAGAATCAATTGTTAGTGCACAATGCTGAGAGAGCCGTGAAGAAAAATAGCTGGAAGATTTACTTGCATTGTCTATAAGTAATTATCCTCGGTCTTGCGTTATACACTCTTTTACTGGTGATGTGACGTCCTTAGTTATATAAAAAGGGTTGTGTCCAACTTATAATGAAAGTAAAAAATTCAGCGATTACATATACCGGATACGACTATCAAACACTGCATGGTGTGAGACTATTGGTAGAGTGGCTGCATAGTCCTACTAGGTTCGTTAGGGCAGCGTTTGAAGCTGACGAGGATAGTAATGAAGCGCCCAAGGGTATTGATGATATTGTTTTAGAGCGGCCAGATGGAATTTACGATTTTTGGCAAGTCAAGTTTAGTCCCTCTCCTGAAAAGAATGAAAACTGCCTCACTTGGGATTGGTTATTAGAGGTTTCAGGAAAGACGAAAAGATCTCGTTCTATCCTCAAAAAACTCTATGATGCTATTGCTGCTGTACCCGCTGAAAAACTTGGTGAGGTTGTTCTTCTAACAAACAAGCGTCCGGATAGGGTTATGGAATCCTGTCTGCATGGCTCAACGATAGACATTAAACTAATTGATGATGACGCGCAAAGGGAGATTATTCGTCAATTGGGAAGTCAAGAAGCTGCGATATCCCTTTTCTTAAAACTGACCATCCAACACAGCGATGGAGATTACCATACGATAAGCCGTGGAGTTCGATCTGAACTTCAAAATTTCTCTGACGATGCGGGCGTTGAAAGACTTATATCTAGGGCCCGTGAGTGGGCGATGTTTAAAAGTAATCCGCCAAAAGATGGTTGGATTTATCTTCATCATGTCAGAGAAGTATTGTCACCAAAAAGGCCAGAACCTATCCCTGAAATATTCTCGGTATCTGAGGATTATTGCCTACCTGATACGGATTTTCATAATAATTTAGTGGCTAAAATCACTGCGTCAGCAGGTGAAGTCATTACGTTAACAGGTAAGCCTGGTGCTGGGAAAAGTACATACTTATCATTTTTGTGCCAAACCTTGGAAGAGCAAGAAATTCCGCTAGTTCGTCACCACTACTTTTTATCGTTAGGCGATACAACCAACGACAGGCTGAGTCCGAGAATTGTTGCGGAGTCCTTGCTGCATCAAATCAATAGCTTTCACAAAGAATCACATGCGGACACGTCTCAACCAGAGAAGTTACGAGATGCGCTATTAGCTTGTGCTAATTACTACAAAAGCAAGGGTAAGCCTTTTGTGGTACTGATAGATGGGCTAGATCATGTTTGGCGAGACAATGCTAAAAATAAAAAGCCATTAGTTGAAACCTTCCGACAGTTGCTACCAGCAACAGATAATTTAGTCATAATTATCGGCACACAACCAGTTGATGATGAATTGCTTCCCGATACAATACTGACTCATTCACCTAAGCATGAATGGCTTTGGCTGCCCGCAATGTCTGGAAACTCGATATACGAGTTTCTAAAACTTCAAATTGAATCTGGTCGGTTGTTCTTGAACAGCCACAAGGATCATTCTGATGAAGAGATCCAGAAAAGTGCCAAAGCCTTGTTGGATATCTCCAATGGCTATCCTCTACATGTAATTTATTCATCTGAATTTCTCATCCATCATGGTCTACCACTTTCTATCTGGCAAATTGAAAAACTTCCGCCATGCTCGGACGGCAATATTATCACTTACTATTCTGAACTGTGGCGTAATCTAAATTACAGACAAAAGGATGTGCTTCACCTTTGCAGTGGCTTTCAATTTGCCTGGCCAAGGCAGGCAATTAGAACTGTTATAAAAGATGAACATGACCATGCGCCTAGTGTTGATGCAGTTGCACATATGCTGTCAGAAGGGATATCTGGAGTAAAGCCCTTCCATGAGAGCTTGGTAGTCTTTGTCCGAAATCAGGAAGAACACCAGGTTCGAGTAAATGCGCTTCTGCCCAGTGTATGTCACTGGCTTAGTTCAGAAGCCCCCATCCATTTAAAAGATAATTGGCTCTGGTCGAGTCTGGCTCGGGTTGGCGACTCTACTCAGTTGCGGCAAGGGGTTACCCGAGATTGGTTACTGGACCGGCTTATTATTGGGATGCCGGTTAAATCATGTATACGATTACTATCCGAAGCAGAAACCTACGCTTTTGATGAACTGGAATACGCAGAAGCCTATCGACATAGGGAGTTGAAAACCAGATTATTCAATGGTCCTGAATTTCAGACCTGGGATCTAATCAGCCTGGAAATATTGTCATTGGTAAGTACTGACGAACCAGCACTAAACGAAATAATTTCAGGACAAAACGAATACTCTCCAATCAAACTATCTGTATTAGCTACTGCATTGTGGTATCGAGGGCAGCTTGAGCAAGCTAAAGTCATAGCTAGGAAGGCTATCGAGCGTTATCGAACTAAAACGAAACTTTTGTCTTCCAGGCACTCGCAAGACGATGAAGTTGAAGCTGTTGCACTAATTAAAGCCGGCGTGTTAACTGATAGTCTCAACTACAATGCGATTTTTGAAAAAGGAAATTTCTCCAATTGGCCAGATGGATACATAAACAGCTTTGTAAAAGCGTGCCGTATAAAACATGATCTTGATTTGCTGATGAGAGCCAGAAGCAGTTTGCTCAGTAACTCAAATCATGCAGGTCAAATAGAACTTGATGCAATTAGGTTAAGCATTATCGAAGAGGCTGATATTACCTGTCGGCCTGAATACAGATATTTTTTCTCACAGAAGTTATCTCATTTTTTGGATACTTTTGCTAAAAAACGATTCTCGAGTGTCACCACTCATTATTTTGATGGGCAATCGATACCAACTTTTAAGGTAGAGACCACTGACAATTATCATGGATGGTTTTTCGCTTCTCTTTGTATCAGGTTAAATGCGACGGGGGATTACTGTTGGTTGCCCGTAAGTGCAACGTCAGATAGAGCTAACGCATCAGCACATTATGATTTACTTAATGAGCTTGTGGACTGTGTTGCAAACGAGTTATTGGCCGGCAACACATTAACCTTTGATTTGGTTTGTTCGCTGTTTCCATCGGAGCCCATTTTAGATGAAATCCAATGGGAAACACGCAGAGCCGATATATATTTAAAACGAGACTGGATTGAAATTGCGGCAGACTGTCATTTGATAACAACCAGATCGGCAATAACTCGTGATCAATTAAAACATTCTGTTGATACTGGCGTGTTTAGAATTGGCTGGCTAAGGCTATGGTATAAAGAACTTGGGTTTAAGCTATTGAGTGATGATGCAACAGAGCTGCTAATAACGCTTGAAATTGATCGGCAGTTAAACGAGCTAGAAGAAACAATCGAAAACTCAAATGCGTACCTCGAACTTGCTCAAATAGCATTTCAACATAACCAATCAGTTCTTTTTGAAAAATGCTTGAGAAAAACATGGGACTTTGTGCTCGGTTACGGACATCATAAAGATCCAACTATCTTTCATGTTTTGAGATCCGTGGAATACCTTTCTGCTGCTGACCCAGATTCTGCGCTTACGATTCTAGAGCGAATATCACCAATCGTTTTCAATATATCCAAGTTTACCGACGGAGATGAAACCAGACACTCGAAGCATTCCATCTCATCATTATTGGCAAGATTAAACCCTCAAACTGCTGCATCTATATATGGGCAAGAGCTCAGAGATGGCGAATGGTATTATGCTGAAGAGACAATTCTGAGACTGCTTGAAAGGTGTGACTTTGCTTCTCCCATTACGAAGCGCTTATACCTTACAGGATTACATTCCAGTTGCTATCAGATACTCAGGGATCAGCTCGAACAGGCAAATCTATATGCTATTCAAGTGGCTGATGAAATAGAGGATCTGCTAGGTATTAAAGTTCAAAGCTTGGACGAGGAAACGCGCTCAAAAACTGATGAAATCGATGAAAAAATAACATTGCAACCATCGGACTATCCGCCAGAAAAGTTCGAAGAGCTAATAGAAGCTCTAAATGGAAAATTTAGTACCGGTAATTTTTGGAAAAATTGGTACACGTATTGGGTCGAACTGGGCCAGGAATCTGAATTGTTACAACAATTGATTCCACATGTCCCAACATTCTTTGATCGTTATGATGATAAACGACACTTGTTAGATTTACTTTTCTTCAGTCAGAGGAAGCTAAGTGGTAAAGCCAAAGCCTTTGATTTATTGGTTGCAGCTCACAATGCGATGAATGGTTGGTCTGATTGGTATGAAAGTGAAGAAAACAGCATCAAACGACTCAGAATAGTTGCAGAACAATACGCCAATAAGACTGACGACTTTATAAAGATAACAACATCACAACCGGATCGCTGGAACGATAAGTTTGGGAGCTTAATAATCCCAAATAACAAGCTGGTATTCTTACTTGCTCATAGCGGTAGAAAAGAAGAGGCTCTTCAGCTGACATTAGCAATGGTTGAAAGCCTAGAAGACAGTGTGCGCAATCTTCATCTGGCAAAACCAGCCTGGGATTGGCGCCGAGATGACTCTATCGAAGAGGCTTTAGCTAAGGTTTTCGTTTCAAGACTAAAACTGCCAGTGCCTACAAACAAATTGTGGGTAATAGAGCAGATTTCGCAGCTGATACTCGATCATCACCCTAAAATAGAAGATCTACTAATCGAGGACCTTGCTAGCAGAAAGCAAGAGTCAGAATGCGTGGAAGTGCTATGCGTATTCCTTGTTGCTAAATGTAAGGGGTATGCACCCCCAAATGATTTAGGCCGTCATATCAACGCAAGGTCTACACTTTCTGATTTGATCCTGTCGAACTTAGTGTCAAATCCAAAAGATTTCGGATCGTATGCTTATCCATTTGAGTCCGTTATTTGTTTAGATGGTGACAATCATCGTTTCGCCTATTACCAGGGAAGCCATGTTCCTTTGCTGTACAATTCATGGCTCAAGAAAGAAGAGCAAAGAACCGGTTTTCCTTTTACCTACCACTACCAGAATGAATGGAATAATACGTTCGCATATCAGCCCGCTTCAGAAACAAACATTGACTACTTTTTTAGTGGAGATAGACAAAGAACTACCGGACAGTTTTATACACAAGCAAGTCATCGTGGTCGTTCCGCGTATTTGCGAACGATAGAGATGGCCAAGCAATTCTATGGAATGCCAGACTCCTATGCTTCTCATTTATCAATACCAGCTTTGCCTATCGAGCCAGCATACATTGGGTTGATCTCTCAGAAACCTGCATGGTTGCCTGATTGGAAAGGCGAAATGATCCCAGATGTGGATAACCTGATTCAATTCGTTAAAGAGATCTTGGTAGGTTTTTCTGAAGCGAATGCTTCACTTGAGCTATTGGCACTTTCAGTACCTATAAAGCTTGATAATAACAGGTGGATTGATTTGACGCTTGTAAAGGCGGTAACTGATGAGGCGTTAGAGCCTAGTGTCGAGATAGAGGAACGCTCTGGCTGTGTTTGTGTAGGCTCTCTTCTTGAGGAAAAATTGTCCTATGAGTTTGATGAGAAGAGCAAATCTGAGGCAATTGTTTTAGCTATCACGCCATATCCATTCATGAGATATGGTCATTGGCACTCTGATCTTGAATCACGAGGTTTTTACATTCCCAATTGTAATATTGATGGCAAAAACGTAACCGCTTCATCCATGAATGGCCTATTTTGTTATTCAGTTGATGGCACCAATATTGGTTTCTCTTCATTTTGGTATAACTATTGGCAGCCTATTCACCCCAAAGGCATCCGCTCTCTTTGTGGAACGTTTACTGCTGTTGAGAAGAATAATTACCCTAAATGGTTGCAGTTAGAGAAGAAGAGCAAACAATTATTTGCATGCAAAGCCACAATACTAATATCAGAAGATTCATACAGAGAGTTTGAGCCAGAGGCTCATGAGTTTCGTGTTTCATTTAGTAGCTAACATGACACCTTTCAAGATGGATATACATAGCCAATTTTTAATCATGAAGGTGAATAAATTGCAGCTTGCCTGTCGTTTAAGGTAAAAATCCTTGCAACTCGCAAATTTATTGTAGCGAAGCAAGTTTCGTGGTAAATATGCGGTTAACTATCTAATTACTTGCGATATCACAGCTCAAGCGCATCGCTCTTGGAATTCTTTATGGCACTTCAGGGATTCGATCTAACACTGTCACGCTTCGGGCTAGAAAATCTAAAAAACGGCCTTGACCTACAAGTCACCAAAAGCGGCGACATTGCAATCACTCGAGACGGCGATCTTCAGCTCGGAAAACCATGTGCTAACGGCATGTTCAGATTCATCGAACGCTGGCGCCAGAGCGAGTGCACAATAACAGAGTTGTACACGCCAATGGCACATGCAGCAACAAGTTTCGAAAGTCTGTCTGCGGCAAGAGATCGAGGCGAAGGGCCTGCGCTCTGGCAGAACCCGCAGGCTTATCACGAGGTAACCGATTCCATTATCGAATCACAACTGGTGGCTTCAACACTTGCAGGTTCAATCGCCGTCATTCTGAACAGCCTCTTTCACCGGTTAAAGCTCGATCTCAACGCTTCCGAAGATGAGTGGCGGCTTGCCACACCGGCATTCTCCGGCTTTTCATTAGGTGAAATATTCGCAGCAGCTGCCGCTAATTTTCGGCACTATGATGAGTGGGCTGCGGCCAAGTCTCCATCGGCGCAGCAGCTTGTTTCCATGAAGGTTCTCTGCGGATTACTGAACATGCCCATCAAAACAGCAAAAGGGTTCCCAACAATTCGAACCAACGTATGTGGGAGCGTACTCATGCTGATTAGCCAAGGCTCCATCGAGACTCTTCATCAGATCACTGTTAGCTATGCGAAGTCGCTCGCCAAGTACAAGTAAACAAATCGCCGTGCACGTGCGATGACACCTAACGAATAAGGTTAGATTGTGAGAGCGAAGCGAACCATAATCTGAACCGTTTGTTGGACAAGCCCGGCCCTGCTAAGCGGTGGTAAAAAAACTGGGATGTATGGACTAAAAGTAAGGCTTGACAGCCTATGATATTTGGGATATTTAGAAAATATCTTTTTTGAGATGAGTTTGTAAGAAAATCAACGTGTTGTATATTTGGCATTTGTGTGTAATTTCCATGCAGTGAAGTGTACCTCGACGCCTTGGTTTAAACAAGATGCAAATTAATGCTTGAATCGAGTCAATTCGTTTATGACTGTTACAGTCATAATTATGGCTATGCTCTTTTGGCGTTGTCTAAGCCCACTTTCTCCGCGTTAGCGGCTTCGTCCAACCAGTCAATCAACTCGACACCGGAAAGCTTACGGCCCGTTCATGCCTCAGCAGTTGCGCGGGTTATTGAATCGTTATGCCTCAAAAGTAAGCGTCCAGTCGTTCCACCTGTGCTAACGCCGCCAAAACAGTCATCCTTATTATTTTTTAACGAGGATGAGCAATGGCCTTATCAAAACAGTGGCTCGATCATATCGAAGCCTGGCACCGTAGCGGTTTAAAGCAGTCGGCGTATTGCCGGCAGCACGGCCTGGATACCCATACGTTCGCCGCCCGACTATCGGATTACCGAAAGCGCGAGCGGATGTCGCCGCCGACCTTGATCCCGGTCCAGGTTCAAAGCGCAACAGCGCATGCCGAATGTCTGGTGTTGCAGTGCGGCCAAGGCCATCGCCTGGAACTGCCGCCGACCATTTCAGCCGTCTGGCTGGCGGAGCTGCTGCGATGCCTGGCTTGATCGAAGCCCCGCCACAGATTTGGCTGGCCGTCGAGCCGGTGGATCTGCGCCGGGGCATTGACGGCCTGTCGGCCATCGTGCAGCAGGCGTTGGAGCAGGCGCCGTGCGCGGGCTCGGCGTTCGTGTTCCGCAACCGGGCGGGCAATCGCCTGAAACTGCTGCTGTGGGACGGTAACGGCGTCTGGTTGTGCCAGCGGCGGCTGCATCGCGGCCATTTCATCTGGCCCCGGGATGGCGACCGCTGTTTCTCGATCAGTCAGGCGCAATGGCAGTGGCTGATCGCCGGCGTGGACTGGCAGCGGTTGTCGGTTTTGCCGCCGGCCGATTGGCAGGTCTGAAAGGCCGGGTAAAATGACCTGAAACCCAGTAAAAACAAGGCATGCAGCGGTTTTTCAGGGTATAATGTCGGCCATGAATCCGCTCGCCGAACTCGATCAATTGAACCTCGACCCCGCCGCCAAAACGCAGGTGGCGGCCGTCGTGCAGGCGCTGCTCGAGCAGGCCAATCAGTCTGTCGCGCAGCTGCAAGCCAAGGATGCCGAACTGCAAGCCAAGAACGCCGAGATCGAGCAAAAGGACTTCAAGATCCAGGCCCTGACCCTGGAGCTGGCGCATATCCGGCGGATCCGCTACGGCGTCAAAAGCGAGGCCCTGGCGCCGTTGCAACGCGATGTGTTCGAGGAAACCTGGAACACTGACCTGCCCGCCATCGAAGCCGAAATCGAGCAACTCGCCGATACCTCGCCCGGCACGACCGTGGCCAAGCCCAAACGGCCGCGTGCCGGCCGCCAGCCGTTGCCGGCGCATCTGCCGCGCATCGAGCACCGCCACGAACCGGACCGCTGCACGTGCGGGCAGTGCGGCCAGACGCTGGTCAAGATCGGCGAGGATGTCACCGAACAACTCGACGTCGAGCCTGCCAAATTCTTCGTGCATCGCCACATCCGTCCCCAATACGCCTGCCGCGCTTGCGAGACCGTGACGGCGGCGCCGATCCCACCGGCCGTGATCGACGGCGGCCTGGCGGCCGTCGGCCTGTTGGCCTGGGTGCTGATCGGCAAATACGCCGACCACCTGCCGCTGTACCGACTGGAGCAGATCGCCGCCCGTGACCAGGTCAGCCTGTCCCGCTCGACCTTGGCCGACTGGGTCGGCCGCGTGGGCGTGGCGCTGCAGCCGCTGGTCGACCGGTTGACCTGGCATCTGCTGCAAGGCAACAGCCTGCATGCCGATGAGACGCCGGTGGCGCAACTGGACCCCGGTCAGGGCAAGACTCGCAAGGCGTATCTGTGGGCTTATCGCAGCAACGACCTGGCGCCGGGGCCGCACATCATCGTCTTCGATTATCAGCCGGGACGCAGCGGTGCGCATGCGCGGCAGTTCCTGGGCGCCTGGCAAGGCCATCTGCTGGTCGATGACTATGGCGGCTATAAAGCCCTGTTCGCCGGCGACAGCCAGACGGCCTGTATCGAACTGGGCTGTTGGGCGCATGTCCGTCGCAAGTTCTTCGACCTGCATAAGGCCAATGGCAGCCCTATGGCGCTGGCCGCCCTGGAGCATATCGGCCTGCTGTATGCCGTTGAGGCGGCAGGCCGGGGCCTGGACAGCGAAGCCCGAAAGCAACTGCGCGTAGATCGAAGCCAGCCTGTGCTTGAGGCCTTGCATGACTGGCTGCACCAAACCCGTCTTCGCACGGCGCCCAATACCGGCGCCGCCAAAGCCATCGACTACGCCCTGAAGCGCTGGCCGGCACTGGTCCGCTATGCCGAAACCGGTGACCTGCCGATCGATAATAACCCGGTGGAGAACAGCATCCGGCCTATCGCCCTGGGTAAGAATTATGCTCAGTTCGTTATTATGCGGAGTAATTATCGGAAACCGGCAGCGCGTCTGGTTTCCCGCGCTGCCGGCTTGGCATAATTTACAGACTTTCCAGGAACTTCAGAAGATCATCTGATGGGCGGTAGCGCACCTGCCTGCTATCTGGCGGTAGTGCTATGGTGGCCAGAGCCCGCTCCTTCATGGAGAGATCGGCCTCAATGTAACCGTGAGTGGTCACAGGGCTTTCATGACCCAGCCATAAAGCGATGACCGTAATGTCTATGCCTGCTTGCAGTAAGTGCATGGCCGTCGTATGACGCAGTGTATGCGGCGACACTTTGCGACTTTGCAGCGAAGCGCATTGCTTCGCCGCCGTGCCCATAGCCAGCTCAATCCGTTCGGCTACATTCGAGCGTGTCATGGGTAAGCCCATGCGAGTGGGCACTAAAGGCTGCTCCGGTTTCAAGTTGGCATACAGCAGCCAATGACGGACTTTGCAGGCAGTCTCTTTCCACAGTGGCACGGTGCGTTGCTTGCGACCCTTGCCATGCAGGCGCACGGAAGGGGTCGGCGTTAGCGTCACATCAGCCACGTTGATACCAATCAGCTCAGACACCCGTGCACCGGTGTTGTAGAGCAGTGTTAGCAAGAGGCGATCGCGCTGGCCACACCAGGTGCTGCCGTCGGGAGCGGCGAGCAGAGCTTGAATTTCCTCGCGAGAAAGAAAGCCGAGCAAAGGTTTTTCAAAGCGTTTCATCGGAATCGCCTGAATCTGCTGGGCAAGTTGTAGCGCCGGCGGACATTGCAAGGCCACATAATGGGCAAAAGCGCGTATCGTAGCCAGTCGCGCATTGCGGGTGCGCACCGTGTTATGGCGTTCGAATTCCAGGTAGGCAAGAAAGTTAACAACCAACGGCGCATCAAAGTCGATCAGAGCAAGCCGGGTTGGCGACTTGCCCTTTTCACGTTCGGCGTATTTCAGCAGCAACCGAAAGGTATCCCGGTAAGCGGCGATGGTTCTGGGACTCGCATGCCGCTGTTGCAATAACCGTTCTGTAAAGAAGCGCTGAAGCAAGGCGGCAAATTCGGCGGGATTAGTCAGCAAACTGTTTATCGCTGCCCTCCTTGCGCATAACCTTGGAAGCGCTCGGCCGCCATGGCCATCAGTTCAGGGATACCCGTGAGATACCAGTAGGTATCACTGACCCGTGCGTGTCCCACATAGATCGATAACGCCAGCACAGCACGGTTAACATCCCTGCCTTGTTCATAAAATCGCAGCAGACTGCGCACAATGAACGTATGCCGGAAATCATGCAGGCGATGATGCCCATAGTCGCCGCGCGGCTGCCAACCGAGTTGCCGGCAAACGGTTTGCAAGGCGTACAGCATGTTTGCCCGCTTCACAGGTAGACCGCCGTCGGACAGGAAGAACCGGTTGCCGCAGGGATGAGATAAGCGCTGGTCGCGCAACCGGGCATATTCGCTCAACGACTTCGTGACGCTGGGATGTAGGGGAACCAGCCGATACTTGTGGAATTTGCCAGCCTGAACACTCAGTACGCCGGCTTCAAGGTCAACATCGGCGCACGTCAGCGAGAGCGCTTCAGAGATGCGCAGCCCACTCGCGGCCAGCAATCCGAAGAGCGTCCGGCAGGTGACTGGGCGTAGTCCATTGCGGGATACCAGACTATCCGTGGCATTCATGAGCGCAACCAGTTCTGTATCGGTATAGATATGCGGGATAAGCCGACGGTGAGCCGGGCCGAAAAGCCCTGATGGCGGAATCTCCGTGGCCGGATCAAGGCGTAAGCAGAAGCGGGAAAAGCCGCGCAAAACATCGAGGCGACGTGCCCAGGTAAACGGGCTATCAGCTTTCGAAGCACGGGCCCATTGTATGGCAAGCGCTGTCGTCAGGCAGGTTTGTTCGCGCTCATCAGCAAAGCGGGCAAATCCCTTGAGTACCGTTTCCTCTATGGCGAGTGTGTAGCCGAAACGGCGTCGATGGGCCAAGTAGGCCTCAACCCGTGACAGCCAGAAATGAGAGGCGTTCATGACAGACTCCCCGGCCAAGCCAACGCCACCGCGCGCAAACTGTCCAGATCGACGCGGGCGTAGGTGCTTGCCGTGTCGAGACTTTGATGCCGCAGCAAATCGGCGATTTCCTTGATGGATGCCCCCGACCGCTGCAGGCGAGTCGCCGTGGTATGCCGCAGGGCATGCGTATTGCAAAACAGCTCGCGCATATCGCTGCGAACAAAAGCGCGATTCATCGCATTACGGATGGCCGGTACGCTCAAAGGCTGGTCGAAGGGGGCTCGGTGCCGCACAAACAAGGCACGGTTCGATGTCTGTGGACGTGCTTTAAGCAGATATTGCACGATGGCTTGACCGGTGGACATCGGGAGAGGCAACTGCTGCACGCGCTTGCTCTTGTTGCTGCCAATGGTCAGCGTGGCGCTATGCCAGTCCACCGAGTCCAATGTTAAATAAGTCACCTCATGGCCACGCAGGCCCAGGTCGAGCAGACAGCGGGCGATAGCGTAATCACGCATACCGACCGGGTCAGCGCAATCGAAGGCATTTAAAAAGGCTGCAACTTGAGCGTCCGAAAGCACCTTGGGCAATGTGGCCTGTTTCCAGACGGGAATCCTTGGAAGAGCAGCAGATAATGCCGTGGTTGGCTCGCCCTGGAAAGTGCGGAATCGAAAATAGCTACGCAGGCTGCTACTGAACGTCCGAAGCGATGCCGGTCGCCAGAGTCGGCTTTGTGTGGTCAAAAAGTCTTCAATTTGCGCCCCGGTCAGCGGCAAGATAACCGGTATTTCGTTTCCAAATTGGCTAACCAGGAATTGGCCAACATGCCGGCATCGGTCCGCACAGGTCTGAGGCGCTATGCCGCAGATGTTCGTTAGGTAATCGCTAAATCGTTCAAGCTCCACTTCAATCGAATTCTTGGGCGGGTGATGAGGCAAAAAATGCAGCAGATGCCTTAGCGCCGCCCGATCCGTATGAATAGAGAAACCGAACGGTGCAGAGCCAGCAGATGACAACTGATCCTGCAAGAATTGCTCAATAAGAGCCAGATCAACACTCGACAACTCCGCTCCCTTGGTTTTCATCCAACAACCGAAGTGGGTCACGCTGCACAAATAGCCATCAATGGTACGCTTGGCGTAGCGCTGAGCATGCAACGCTTCGATATAGGGAGTGACGATGCTGTTGAGTGGGCCGCCAATCAGCAAATCGCGGTGAATAAAATTCGCCAGATAGTCATTCGTAAACATGGTTCGTTCCTATAGCAAGTAAAGGTTCTACAGGAAACCACCATTATTATGCGGAGTCGAAAATTAGCGAGGTGGAGTGGAAGAGCCTGCCAACTATGCCACTTTGCGGCTGACTGACAGTGAACTCCGCATAATAACGAACTGAGCATAATTCTTATTATGCAAAGCTTTGCATAATAAGAAGAATTGGTTGTTCGCTGGCTCCGAGCGTGCCGGCCGCCGTGCGGCCGCCATTCAGACCTTGCTCGGCACCGCCCGGCTCAATGGCCTCGATCCGGCTGCCTGGCTGAAAGAGACGCTGGCAAAGCTGCCGGTCTGGCCGAACAGTCGCATTGACGAATTATTGCCCCTGGCACCGGAGTTCATTGAAACGCTAAAGCAGCAATAATGCCAGGTGGTGGGACTGGATGCTTACGCTTGAGCCATTGGGCAAACGTATCAGTCAGATCAAAGACACACCATTCATGGTCGGCTTGACGAGTGACAATCTCGAATTCATCGAATTTGGCCCTGATGCTGCGCTCTTCTGTCTCATTGTAAACACAAAAAATAACGCGCTGCGCAGCGGCAGCATCATCCCGCCAGGGGATGGATATGTATTTGTTATAAGAATTCAATAATCGCTTAACTTTGCTCACGCAACCATTCCATCTCTTGTTGAGTCAATAAATGTGGAAAAACAGCTTCAATGGTTTTACCGACACGCTTAAACACAATCCAGCCACGACGGGATGCTTCTTCAGCCAACTCAATTGCTTGATCAGTCGAGCAATCTAATAATTTGGCAAATTCAGTTTGGAATAAGGACTCGCCTCGCACACCAGTGAGGTAACCTAAGAACAAAGCGTAAGCAACGCTGCCTGGTGTAGCAGTTGTCTTAGCTCTTAGCTTTCGAGTCCTTCCTGTTAAGTGGCCGCTCTGAGTCCAAGAAGAATTAATATTTTGCGCCGTAGACTTCAGTGTTGCCGAGCTAAAGCGATCAGGTTGCTGTTGTTCAATAAAAGTTTCCAGCCTTTCGCGATCAACCACAGCAGCTTCAGAAAAATCCAAAATAAATGGCGCTGTCATCCGTAACAATGAATCCCGGCAATAGGCACACATCAATGCCAGGAGTCGACGAGCTTCTGTGTCTCGATACCAAAAATAAAGCAGGACACGAAAAACGGTTGTCGACGGATCTAACGTATAAAGTTTTGCCAAGTCACGATAAGTTATTTTGCGATTCGCCTGTGTGCGTTTATTCAAACAGTTATCAACAGTGATCGCATTAAAGTAATCCGTTTTAGCAGCATTTGGATTGCTCAAATAAGATAAAACGTCTGTCAGTTCTTCAAGCATCAGAGTTCGCGATGTATGGGCGCCAACCCGATCGAAATCTATACCAAAGCGGGCTAGTTGATTTTTTGGGGAAATAGTCATTCAGGATCGCTTGCCTCAGTTGCGTTGCCGATGCGAACCCAAAGATCGACCTCGTCTTTTTTGAATTTCCAAAGCCTGCCGATTTTATGTGCGGGCATGGATTTTTCGCTGATCCACTTATAAACAGTGTCGCGTTTTACACCAAGGTATGCTCCAATTTCGTCTACAGACAGCCAGCGATCTTCTATCATGGGTATGGGTAACTGAATCGTGTTATTGCCTTATATAATAAACCATATCCAGACAAAATAGGTTAAAACGGCATCAATTATGTTGAGTTCACAGGATAAAGTGTAGACTTGAAATTTGGACAGGACACTAAGAAAAAACCAAATGCATGAGAAAATAATATCATTCTCGCTAGCATTCATATGAATCACTATGCTCAAAAAATCTTTTTGCAACAGAATAAGTTAATAAACATCATCTCGGTATAGTCGGTGATTCAGGTTTTTGACGCTTCCAGCATCCTGCCTTCGCGAGAGCATCAAGGCTGAGCAAGATCATGTTTCCAGATACTTAATTTCGCTTGATTTTTCAAATTCACTGGAGTTGCGGCAACAATGTTACTGATGCTAAAACCAGTTGCACCGCTTCGGTGGGATTTTGAATATTTTTGTTGCGATTGGTCATTAGAATGACCTAATGCTTTAGCGATTGCTTCAGAATCGAGTCCTACTTTATGGAGATCACCAGAAAAGCGATGTCTATAGCAATAAGCCGAAGCTGACTCCTTCAGCCGAGGCATTGTTTTTTTGCTTAGATATGACACTTTGTCACATAGAGCACCAGCGTTAGCTTTTACAGTTAAGACTCCACTATTCTGTTCAAGCTGATCTATTAAATACAAAAACTCAATGCTATCGCTTTTTGAAGTGAACATCCTGAAAGCTTGTCCATATTTTCCATCATGAGTTTTTGCGCCGAAAATTTTTACTGATGCCGAGCGATCGTCATTCAATTTTAGCTCCACACCATATTCTAATTCTTGTGGTCTACAGCCAGTGATTGCCAGTGTTGCTATTGGAAGAATGTGTTTGGATTTTGACTCCAGAGCTGTAAGAAATATTTTTTCAGTCCAGTTTTTTGGTAGGCTTTTTAAACGTTTTGACTTTGATGAAATTGCTTTGGGTTTAAATCCTTTCGTCTTAATTGACCATTCTGAATTGAATGAAACCGTTTTATAAGCAAGTAAATTAACTTTTCCTTGATCTATACCTACGGCATTAATAAATTCAATATAAAGTTTCAGATTACTTACTTCTTTTAACCATTCTGCTTCAAATTCTCTCAGCTTATTCATCAATAAAATAGTAGTGCTAATTTTATCTAATAAGTATGAATTTACTGCCGCTTTATAAACATAATAACTACTTTTACTTGAAGCAGCATCGATTGGCATTACCTTGTTTATCAACAATAATCTTTCAGCGATTCGATTGTATGATAAACGAGTCTTTTCAGATATTCTGCGATTTTTGTTTATTACATGTAACTTATTTGCATTTTCTATTATTGTGAAAGCATTGCTGTGTATTTCTTGCTTCTCCTCATTGTTCAACATAATGAACTCCATTTCATGAACTATATTAAATAATAATAAGTATAGTTCATTTACCTTCATTCATTGCATTTTTGCATTATGCTATTCGTTTTTTATGTTTATCCAATCTTGCATGCAATTGATTAATTTCATTCACTTTTTAAATTAATTTATAGCCAATGCCAATACCCCATCCCTAATATTATTCCGCGTGCATCAATAAGCGAATAGTATGATATCTATAAAAAGACATGCTCACTATTTATTTAGCAATTGCATAACAGATATTAAGCATATATTATGCATTTGCATGAAAAAATACATTACATAGTAGTTACTTCATATAGATTAAAAATTATGAAAAAGCCAAAATGATTTGTTGTCATTTTAATAACCTATGTAATACTTTTAATTAAAGTATTTTGATTTAAAAGAATTTACATATGAATAACATTGATTTACAAGAAAGATTATCTAAAATAGAGTCTTATTTCGAGCACCGTTTTGATAATTCATTTGAACGTACGGCCTGGCTTTGTTCCTGCGATGAGTCTGTCTCTTTAGTTGCGGTACATTGTGAAAGCGTGGTCATGTACTCAAGCTGGAATTCAGAGGAAGAAGAATATATTGAAAACTATGAATTTAAACTTGATTTTACTTATTATTTTGAATTTCACGAAATTTTCGATTATTTACTGAAATACTTTAATCATGATCTTTTTGAGCTTGAGAAGTATTTACTTATTACTGATCTTGACAAAGATTATGTTCGTAATTTCGTTGCTGGCTATTCTGATCAAAAACAATTGAAATTACTTATAAATAATTTTGAAAAAAGCCACGAAAGCATATTGACTTTTTAGATGAACCTTATGACATTATATTTATGAATAACTTAAATGAAAATGGTTGCGAGTGATTACCAAATTCAAAAATCGTAGGTGCAGGACATATTCATTGCCAATGTCGACGGACTGAAAGATTTTCCTGAAGCGACTGAGACGGTCTATCCTCAGGTGATGGTGTAATTGTGCATCATGCACTTAGTGTGCAATAGTCTAAACTTTGTGAGCTGGGCGTACCGTACTGAGGTCGCCGCTGATCTGAAGGCAACCTATCAGGCTGCAACAATCAATGAATACGAACAATACCTTGCTCAATTCAAGATCAAGAAACATGACACCTATCGACTACTCAGAGCTAGCAGTGCCACAGAGATCGCGTTATCCCGTTCTTTACCTATCGGCCCGAAATTCGACGAATCATCTATGCCACCAATGCGATTGAATCGATGAATAGGAGCATGCGCAAAATCACCAAGAACCGAGGCGCTCCCTAATGATGAGGACTTTCTGAAAGTTTTATCTGGCGCTGATAAATATCAGTGAAAAATGGATCATGCCCTTGCACGATTGGAGCCGCTTTAAACTCTAAACCGGGTTACCATTCAATTCGAGGATCGGATGTTTCGCCCATAATCTAAAGCCCACTTACACAAAATTCAGGATGTCTTCATACAAGAAATCAAAAAGGCACAACCATGCCCGTCCGTTTCATCATCTACACTTATCAGCCTAAGGCTGATACAAAAACTTTATCACAGAAGAGATATCTTAATGCCCGGCTAGGTCGTCCATATCTGTTCCACAAGTAAAGAATGCCACATCAAGACAGAGGCAATGAACTCCAATTATCCATTACGTGTGCACGCCATGCCGAAGGTGTTTTCCCACCAATACCAAAAATACGCTCTTCTGCTTCATGCGGGTGAATAGATAAAGAGTCAGCTAGTTTCTTAATTAATTGACAAAAGTATTCATAGTCACTCGCAGTTACTCGATCTGTTACTGAGACACGTAGTCTTTGAGGCTTCTCTTCGATAGCCGCTCTTTTTGCCGATAAGTAATCTATCTGAACTGATGGCCAGCGCCGCTGGTTAGTTAAGATATGCATACTACGAGCAGTCCACTGATCAAGGATATATGCATCTTGAGATGGAGTAGCGAAGAATAAAATTTTCGTAAAATAGGCTGCTCCCATTCCAGGCAACTGGTTTTTAACCCTCAGCTTCCTGAATGCGTCAAAACCGTCCATCCTAGTATATTTTCCCGCCCGTATATCGTCACAGATTGGCAGCCATTTTGAGCGTGCATCCCAAGCATCCCGGCCATTACTCATACGCATTCCGCCCCATGCCATAGTGCTTAGAAAACACGCTTCGTTGGAAATTTTGCAGTCTTTCCACATGCTTCTGAGCCCAGAACGATCAATTGAACTTTGAGATAATTGGTACTTATCCCCTAAATCTGAGATGAGTGTGTTAGCCCAAACTACTGGCACTTTACCTTGCCAAACTCTCGGCTGAGTTGGCGCTAGTTCCTTAAAATTAGTAACTTGATCGGGTTGAAGTGCTGGATGTCTGGGCATTTGCATATGTCGAGCCATAGTTTTAAAGCTAACTTGATTTTTGAAGTGACCGATCCGCATGTATCGAAGCGGTATGTATCTGGGTATATCCAACGGCAAGAGTTGCGTCTTGACCGAAAACGAGCCTTCAGCAATTACAACATTTTATTCACGCTTCAAAGGAAGAGTTCCAATGCTTTTGCAACGTTCATAAAAATGCTTTTTATAACTTAGGCATTTTTTAGCCATTCTTGTCTTGCGGAATCAAAGACTTTGATCCCGCAGCCTTTATATCTATTCCAACCGGATAAAGCAGATAAGCTTAAAGCTGAATGTTCAGCTTTGGTTACTAAATATGCGATAGCATCTTTTACAAACGAGTCGATATCCTCGCCTAAAAAAGACATGAAACAAGCTCTAAATCGTTTGCATATGCCGACAATGCACCTTCTGGCCAATAGCAAACCTTATGCTTTCCATCTGCCTCTGTAATTTTCCAAAAACACGTTCTAAGTAATTCTCTTACATAAGAGAGATACAAGTCTAATAGCAATAATGTATTTATTGCCATAACTGCGCTTTTTATTCTTTTTTCTCTAATCTATATGTGCTACAGACTTTAGGACTCTCATAATTATTTAACAATATTTAGTGCGCTATAAAAACACTGACAATACTATTGTAAAAAAGGATGATAATTCTACATCCTGTAGATATTTAAAACACTGTCTAATAATTACAAAATCCAAATAACTGTGTTATTCTGATAATAGCATTCAATATTATTGAATGCTTATTGATGTTCTGGCCTCTTGCAGGTTTCAGACAGTTTTGGATTTGACAATTTGGATGGTTTTGATGGACGTATTCAATCACGTACTCGCAACCCCTCGTCCGTCTTTGGATGAGGATGGCGCACAAGAACAGCTTCTGGCTTATCAGGAAGCACTGACCTTATTTCATGACTCTTCTTCGGTTAATGTTTTAACCATTCCAGCCGGCGCCGGTTCCGGCAAAACCAGGACACTGGTTTCAACGATTATTGGTTTACTACGACTGGGTATCCCGCCCGAATTAATTGAAAGTATTTCGTTTACCAATGCCTCTGCCGATGATTTTCAAGCCCGGTTAATCGCTGACCTTGCCGCTTTAGCCGATGAGCAAACTGAAGAGATCAAAATCTGCAATATGGGTTTTTCCACGATCCATAAGCACGCTATTGATCTTCTGAAAAAACTGGAACCGCATGTTGGCGGTGTCGCTTATTACTTTGAGGATGCCGGTGTTTCCAATAATGTGAATAATCCGCGTAGCCTGGAACAGGAAAGCAAAGAAAAGGCAATTAAACTGGCCTTTTATTCATCCGTTGTCTACGGGCATCACACTATCGATCTGCTGGCATCGCTTCAGCCTTTTATTGATGAAGATGATTCCGAAGCAAGATTTATCTTGGGAAACATCAAAAACAAGAACCATCGCGAACTGGCAGAAGAGTTTATCCGTAAGGATATGATGTCGGATGCCGGGCTCGGTGCATTTACGAATATTGACGATAATACGCCGGATTTTTGCCTGGCCGTAGCCACCGATGCGCTGATGCGTCTTAGCCTGGAGACTCGGGCTTTCAGCATGATTGAGAAACGCCAACGCTTCGGATTGCCTCAGTTTCTGATGGTCGATGAAGCGCAAGATCTGGATCTTATCCAGTTGCTCTACCTGCGCGCGCTCGCCTTGAATGGCGTATCTATTTTGATGGTCGGCGATCCACGACAAACGCTATATGAGTTCCGAAACTCTGTGTCGGAATGGCCTTTTGATAGCCGGTTCATGCAGGCCTTGTTTGCCGGTACGGAAGTCACTGCCAGCATTTCAACATCCCCTCTGCGCACCAACTACCGCAGCCGCCGAGAAATCGTCGAGTTGGCTGAAAACATATCGGGCGCTTTTGTCCGCTATTCCACCGCATCGGATAGTAAAAACGTCAAAGCGATTCATGATCCGGCAGAGAG
Source organism: Methylobacter sp. BBA5.1 (assembly GCF_000746145.1). Lineage (NCBI taxonomy): Bacteria > Pseudomonadati > Pseudomonadota > Gammaproteobacteria > Methylococcales > Methylococcaceae > Methylobacter > Methylobacter sp. BBA5.1. Next base: position 9,496 of record NZ_JQKS01000042.1, on the reverse strand, counting down.
TGTCGTGAGAAGTCATCATTATGAAAGCCATGACGGCGCGCAAAATGGCGAAAAAAATGCGCCCGCCGTGCAATTTATCGAAGGCGCTAAAACCGATGAGGTTGATTTTCTCAGGCCAAAACCTAAAGCGAGTACGGCGCACCCCAAATCTGGGCCCCTTAGCCGGCTCACTAAACGGGCCACTGAGCTTGCCTCGGAGTCCTTATCATCCGCCGATATTACGGCTTTGAAACGCAAGATCACCCATATTCAAATTCCGAATTTATGCGGCGGCAAGAATCAAGTTTATATCGAAAATGCAATCCATACGCTTTATGAGCGCGCCTGCTTGGGTGAATCGGTAGCCATTTTAACTCGGAACGGCTTAAAACCGGCTGACATTCGTTATCTGCGCCTGGTCTTGAAAAGGAAATTCAAGGACATTGATCATCCCTCGTCTTTGCGTATCAACCAGATTAACAGCGAGAAAAATGCACCCTTATCCAGTTACTGGTTTTATGGTGCCGATAATAATGTGCATCAGGAAGTGCCTTTCAGCTCAATGTTGGTTGGTGCGGCCATTCATTATTACCTGTCCTGGGATAAAGAAGCCTCTGACGAAGTACGTAACCGTGGACTGCGGGAAATTAACTCGATCTATCCGGCTGGCAACATTGGTGAGGCCGGTTTCCGTAATGAACGAAAATCCATGGAAGACTCCATCGCCGTTGAGCTGTCCCCCTATGCCTCTGCCTTAGTGGCTAACGCCTCGGATTATTTCCCCGATGCCACCAGCCATGAGGTCGTCCAACAGTTAGAAAACCTAAAAATGCTCATGGCTCGCTTTGTAACGGATGTGCTGATGCGTTACTCAGTCATTCTATGGGAAGCCTATCAGGGAAAAATGCTCAAGCATCAACCCTGTCGTTTTCAATACACGGCGATCATGCGCAATCCGGTGCGAGGCGTCTTTCAGTTACGGCCATTAAGCGAAACCAAACGGTTTTTCAAACTTTTCTGGGAAGCCGTGGTAAGCACCCCATTCCAGTTATCGCCGGAAGACCGATCATTACTGGAGCGCTGCGGCCTTAGCCCTGAGTGGATGAATGTTTCCACCAATTTACTGAATTTCCCTGAAGAGCTGTCCATTTGGAAAGATGAAATCGACATAACCGGCAAGATCATCGACAGCGAAATCAAATCCCGCCTGGATGATTTTATCTTGCAGCGGGAACTGATCCATGAGCAATTCTCCAAGCTTTATCATCATAAAACCCGCACCTATTTGCGCGAAATCGCCAAGGAAGTGGGCCATCTGATTCGGCTTGACCCATCGTCTGAGCCCGATGCCATACTGATCGCCGGCTATGAATATTTCCGTGGCGCACGGAAAAAGGCGCGCCTGAACACTTGGTCGAAAGAATCCCGTAATAAAGACAGCTTTATGGGTTTATTTGAGGATCTTGAAAACGGGATGCGGGTTATCAATATCAAAAGCAAGCCTAAACCTAAAGAAGATGGTGATGCATTAAAAATCCCGACCATTACCGTCACTACCGTGCATTCCAGTAAAGGCCTGGAGTGGGATCATGTCATGCTGTTTTTCCCGCAAGCCACAGCACCCAAGAATAGGGATGCTTCCGGTGCGGCAAAAGACGATTCCTTTAAATCGGTCAGGGATCTCCTGTATGTTGCGGTCACCCGCGCTATTCGGACACTGACGGTCGTAATCGGCTCTGACAAGAACTACAAGGAGCTGCCCACCAATACCTGCATGTTGATTGCCAAGCATTTGGCGAGTGAGCTTGCCAGGGATAATGCGCTCTTTGCCCGCAAAGTCGAGTTCAATAACCTGGCGCCGAAGAAGGATGGCTCAGTTAAAAAAGAAGCCCATGTCGAACTTCAAACCTCGCATAGCGAACTGGAAAAAGCGTTGTCCTGCCGGCTCCACCACCATGTGCAGCATAACCGCAATTTAAGCAGCATGGTGCCGCTGACATCGCCATCGTACAGCTTCTTTTTCCATACCGCGATGTCAGCGATTTGCGCCGGCTTAATCGGGCAACGCCTGTCGATCACGGACGATCCGATCGCCGATATTACACAAGTGCTTGACCATTTGGCGACGAAACCAGGCTTAAATGAAAAGCTGGTTTATGATGCCTTAATGGCCAATGTTGAAGGCCAGATCAATGACCTGATGCAAAGCATGATCCCCATGTATTACCTGTCGGGCGGCAAACGCTTCTATGAGGTCATGGAATACTATACGCGTAATTTTGCCGGCCAGTTGGCATCGATCGTGGTTGGCTCTCATCTCTTCCAGAATCTTTTAATGGCTAAGCGCTTGCCAGGCCACAAAATCTGGATCGAAAAGCCGTTGAAAGATGTGCTGACGATTGATGAGGATGGCGAAAAAAGCTATTACCCTGTGTTAGGCATTCCTGATATTAAAATTGCCGGCCCACAGATCAATTACGTCTGCGATTATAAAACCGTTGAAACGCCGACCGATCCTGACGGTGAATTGCTACAGGAAACCTTGCTGCATATTTCGGAAAAGACCTTTGTTCAGATCAATCTGTACCAGCGCCTGAACAAGAGGGACACCGACGCTGCGTCAATGGCCGAGGTGATCTATGTACCGGACATTACCCTGATGGAAGGCGATGAAATACCCAGCGGCCCCCTACCCTTGCCCGCGTTCAACAATAACGCCCAATACCGTGTCCGGTCCAAGCTTGAAAATGCGGTCGTCCTGTATACGGATCGCTTTGATCAGCAGCGGTTAGATCAAACCGTCGAAAGTATTGCTGATCTCAGGTTTCAAGCAAGTGCCAATCTGGAAAGTCTGTCCAGGGATCTGTTTAAACCCGCGCCCTTAATCGGCACGCATGCAGAAACCGAAGTGACCAAAGACAACTGCCTACGGTGCCCCAGCGCAGTGCATTGCCAGAAAAATAAAAAAATGGAGATTTAACGATGAAAGCTTATAAAACAACAGAGATTGCTATCCAGCTTTATCAAATAGCGCCGAATGATGCCATTCTGAATGCGGATGCCACGGAAACCATCAGCGGCTTAATGGCCGGCAGCCTGCCCAGTGAACACCCGGAAATACTGGAACCGCTGAAAAACGCCAAAACGCTTGCCGAGGCCATTCAGGCGCTTTCCATTATTGAAGATCACAACCATCGCGCCCGACTCATTACGACCACGTTCAATCGCTTTCTGGATGATGCGCCGGCCATGAAAGGCTCCTGTTGGGATAAGGAAAATCGCGGCTTCAGGCTCAGCCAGGAAACCTTATTGAAAGACGGCAGTTATCGCAATATTCAACAGGTCATGATCGCGCAGCTGCGATTTGATCGGTTTGCAGACGGCAAGCCAATCTTTACGGTCGTGGTCCGCAATAAGCTGAATTTTTCAAAAAACATTAATGTCGCGGATCATATTGATTTCCTGATTGAACGGAAAAATCTGTTTTTGCCGGTTTATGACCGCACCAAAAACTTTAATTGCATTTTACGCGGCGCTGATAAAAAAGAAGTCTTCCTGTATGAACAAAGGACCCGGAAAAATCCAAATCCGGCACGCATCGGCGAACGCTTTGTAAAAGCAGGACGCATGAGTCAGGAAGAGTATGACCAGCTTGTTCAAGCGCAAATCAAATTTCCTGTTTGTTCTTGCACGCCTTACAGCAATTACAAAAAACTCTATGTTTACCCGGCGCGTGACATCGAAATCATTGCTTCGGATAGTTTGTTAAAGCTGAGCAATAATAACCAGGGCATCCTGTTCCCTGCCGAACTAGAGGAAGCCATCGACTTATACCGCTTCGCTAAATCCGATATCCGCGAGCAAATGGATGCCAAACAGGACATTTTGGATCAGCTTGATAACCTTATTGGCCAGTTTTTTAATAGGCCGCCGGCTATTCGTGCAGAATGTAACTATCTTCAAACGCCCCGCTATGTGCTTAAAGGGCGAACCAAGATCAAGCAGGCGGTCAAGCTCGGTGAAGCCTTTTATACGCAAGGCGTTTCTGAACTTGGCATCAATGCGCTGTGTTATCCCCGCACAGACAGCACGCCTGAGAAAGAAAGCAAATTCCTCTCCTTTTTCTCACCGACATCCAAGGCTGGTGATTTTGGTTTTGAATACGAATTCGTGCCCTTTAGCGCCAAAATGGCCGTCCAGGAACCGGTAAAAACCGCTGAAAGAATTGTCAATGAATCCGGTGGCTGCCATGCGGCGCTGGTGGCCTGGCCCAGCTGGACAAAACTGCCCAACAACAAAATGCTGGAGTTTGAATTGATGCGTCGTGGCGTTGCGGTCCAACATGTCGTCAACCAAAACTTTAAGTTGGATGCGCCAAAAATCAGCGCACTGATTAAAGGCATGGCGGAGAAATTTCCGATCAAGGAAATGCCTAAATGTGATACCGAAGGCGAGATTGCCCCCTTTCACTATGTATTCGGTTTGGATGTCTCACGACATGGCGATCTTGATATCGCATCGTTTCCTGTGGTCATCGACCAGAATGGCCGCGTCTCCTGTACGCTCAGTGAAACACCGTACACGCAAGACAAGGAAAAGCGCAGCATCAATGAGATATTAACGGTTATCAATACCATTTTAGGCGATGCCCAAGGCAGCCCTGAAAATCCAATACACCTGCTGTTTCTCAGAGACGGCATTGCCTTTGAGGATTATCAACAGGTTGCCGAACTGTTGCCTGAGCATGTGACATTGACGGTTGTTTCAGTGCGCAAGAATTTGCTGAACACCTGTTCTGTAGATATGCCGGAAGGCACTTTCTACAGCCTTTATGCCCAGCATGATGACAGCCGCTTTGTGTTTGGCGTGAACGCCCGGCAAGGCGATAATGCGAAAATCACCCGCCTGCATTTAGCGCAGGTCATGCTTAATCCTCTTGATCTTGATATGAAAGTGCTTGGTAATATTTTGATTGCTCTGGCCTGTCAAAATAAAACGACGGAAGTTGAAATAGCTAGTCTGCCCTTCCCTATCGCTTATGCGGATCGTATGGCTTGGACGATCAGAGACATGTTACAAGATCAGCAATTATGTAGCCATGTCAAAAAGACATACCCTGTAGAAGTTGATAATGCGGGTGGTGCCAGTTTATTTATTTATCAGGAAATCAAGCGTTTTATCAACTCTAGGGCGAACGGTTATTCTTTTGCTATTTAATAGTCATCAAACCTAAATCATGAAGGGCGCGATTGCGCCCTTTTTAAATTTAATACTGTAGATCAAACATTCAATATCTTTTACTCTCAGCTTTTATTCAGCATTAATTTTGAATTACTAATTTTTGCCAATAGCAAATTATTCAGTAAAAAATACGGTAACGATAACATTCACCAACTCTCCGGCCTGGGATGCGCGCTACTAGAGCAATCATTACTTACTTGCACAAGCAAATAAAGTGTTCATCCATTTAGGACGCCTTTAGACGTCTTGTGGCAATTCACTAGTCCCATTTGCCAGGACAAAACACTCAAGGTGCAGTACAAATCTCCTAGTAGGCCGCAAGCAATGGGCCCGAGATCGGGGGACACCGGAAGCCAACCGACAGGCCAACGCAAAGGCAATGCCACCAATCCCAGCAGGGGTCAGATTGGGCCAAACGTTCACTATCATTTTAAGTTGAGTGTCCCAGCAATTTCCCTTACGACCCACTGATTGAATGACATGATGCGCCTTTAAAATAGCGCGATGACTATCGGAAGCATATTTATTCAGAAAAAATTTATGTGATAAGGCGCATATGTTACAACATAAAAAAAATGTTATTTATCAATGACTTATAGTGTGATATATTGTATTGAGTAGACATTGTTTCTTGCTGTAATTGTTACACTGGAAATGGTAACTATTTAAATTGACGCCCTAAAATCTGATTTTCGGGGGCTTGTTTTGAATTCATAACATTTAACAAAATGGCAAATAGAAAAAATCAAATAATTGCCTTGCTAGGGGCAACCGGCGGTTGTGGTAAAACTACTGTAACGACTAATTTGTCTGCCGAACTATCTCAAAAAGATTTAAACGTTTTGGTAATAGATTTAGATTCAGATCGCAAAGAAAAGCCTATCGGCTGCCATCATTATTCAAAGATAACACCTGTTAATTTGCCGGGTAGTCAGGTGGACCAGGCAAGCCAGCAGTTGCCGCTTATGTGTCAACAAGAATCCTCAGGTTTTAACCGCGTCGATTATCTCAGATACTCCGATTTGGTTTCGTATCGATCGACTGCTTCGCTTATAGCTAAATTGAAAAACAATGCATCTGCGTATGATGTTGTTTTATTAGACTGCCCGCCGATCTTTTCAAAGATTACAGAACATGCTGTTGCCGCAGCAACGCATTACATAGCGATAGTAGATGCTGAAAGTGGCTATTCGCCTAGAAATTTAGTCATGTTAGGGAAAAAAGTTTGCAATATCGCAGTAAATGACAATCCGAATCTAAAGTACTTGGGTACGTTGATAAACAAAACTCGGTGGGATTCACTACATGACGCTATTATCCATTTGATTATTACGCAATATAATACAGCCGATTTGCACAGCACGCCGATATCGACATTCATACCTGTTCAAATTAGGAATACTTGCGCGTTTGAGATGGATTTGCGAATTACACGGATAGATACTGCTACCGGTAGTGTTTCTAGTGATTACACAAATTTGGCTAATCATCTGGTCAACCGATTGTCTATCTAATCTTTGCATGTCGAATTGACGGACTGCTATAAGGTTCCCCCCATGGAACGCTGACTTGGGCTTATTTTAATCTCCACAAAACTTTAGAAAAATTCATGCAAATTATCATCCATCCTGCTGATGAAGTAAAAGATCAGCCCCAAGTAGATATTGTGGCTTGGTCGATCCATGGAGTCAGTTTTCATAATGAAAACGAAGTGGTGCATCTTTTAACTGGCTTTGTGTTAGACAAAAAATGGCGTGTGACGACAGCGATTCAGCATTTTGACAGTGACAGCAAAAGAATCACAACAAACAGTGGTCGCGTTTACAACTTACTGGGTCAACCGGGCAGCAAAGATGCGGAGTTAGAACTAGTTTGGCAAATCTGGAAAATGACAAACAACGTAAGCTCTGATGTTGATGTAACTGACGAGTATGCTACGAAAATTAAATGGTTCGTGATGTGTTATTGGACAACTAAAATGAGCCAGAATTGGCCAACAATTTTGAGCCACTTTTTCCTTTATCTTTATCTCATTATTTGCCACAGTCCCTGGCTTTTGTTCAGGGAGCGGCATGAAGGAGTGGCTAGTGATCCATCAGATCAAAGCATTACATAACCACGGCAATGGCTTATCGGAGCGCCAAATTGCCAAACAATTGGGCATTTCCCGCAACACGGTCAGCAAGTATTTGAAGCTGACGGAACCTGCCATTGCGGCGCTGCTGGCCGATACGGACCGCACCAAGAAGCTGGACGATTACCGCGGCTATATCATTCAACTGCTGCAAACCTATCCCGGCCTGTCGGCCGTGAAAGTGCTGCGCAAGTTGAAGGCCAAGGTGGATGATCTGGCCGTGTCCGACCGTTCAGTGCGGCGTTACATCCAGGCCCTCAAGCAGGAGCTCCCTGTCAGGCAGGCCCGCTACTATGAGCCGGTGCTGGATATGGTGCCGGGCGAGCAGTGCCAGGTCGATGGCGGCGAGCTGCGCGGCGTCCTGATCGGCGGCGTGCCGACCACGGTCTATTTCATGGTGTTCGTCTTGTCCTACTCCCGGCTGATGCATGTGTCGTTTTCGGCCCGACCGATCGATACCGCCACGCTGATCCGCCAGCATGATGCCGCTTTCCGCTATTTCGGCGGCCAGCCGGCCGAATGCGTGTACGACCAGACCAAGCTGGTCGTGATCCATGAGCGGTTCCGGGAACTGACCTTGAACCAGCGCTTCCATCAGTATGCGACCGCGGCCGGCTTTGCGATTCGGGCCTGCGAAGGCTACGATCCGGAAAGCAAGGGCAAGGTCGAGGCCGGGGTCAAATATGTCAAGCACAACGGCTTGTACGGCGAAACCTTCGCCAGCTGGCAGGACCTGGAGCAGACCCTGGCCGACTGGCTGGACCAGACCGCCAACCAGCGGATTCACGGCAGCACCGGCCAGCCGCCGCGGGAGCTCTATGACCGCGAGGAAAAGGCCCGGATGCAGCCTTACCTGACCCCGTCCTGTGTCCGTGATACGCAGGCTCTCGTAGTCACGCGCAAGGCCGACAAGACCGGCCTGATCGCCTGGCAGTCCAACAAATACTCGGTGCCCATGGCCTATCAAAGCGCCCGGGTCGGCGTCTGTGACCAGGACGGCCAGTTGCTGATCAGCGACCTCAACACGGGTGAAGTGATCGCCGAGCATCGGTTGTGCCTGGAAAAAGGCCAGGTCATCAAGAACACCCACCATTACCGCGACCAGAGCCTGCGCATTGAAACACTGGAAGCCGACCTGCAGCAACTGGTCGGCCAGGCGGCGCTGGCGATGGCGCTGTGCGCCTTGCTGAAAGCAACTTCGCCGAAGATCTACAAGGACCAGCTGGCGGGCGCCAAGCAGGTCTTGACCGAACATCACCAGCGCCACGGCGTAATCCCCGAGCCCCTGTTGAGCCGGCTTATCGAGTTGCCGCGGCTGACCGCCAGCGGCCTGAAGCAGCGCCTGGAAGCCTGGCAGCAGCATCCCGAGCGGCTCACTCCGCTCGAGCCGACGACAACAGACCATCCGTCCTCGGCCGCCTTGGCCCGTTATGGCACCCTGAATGGCCGCTCCACTGGCCAGGGAGAGCGCCATGCCGTCTATTGACCAGGTCGCCCGGCAATACCGCAGCCTGTGCCTGTCCGGCATTGCCGACCATCTGGAGCAGCTGCTGAGTCAGGCCGAAGCCGGCGACAGCTCCTACCTGCAGTTTGCCGACTGCCTGATCCGGCATGAACAGCAACAGCGCAACAGCAAGCGCGTCGAGCAAAACCGGCGGCGAGCCGGCTTTCCGCTGCACAAGTCCCTGGAGGAGTTCGACTACCGCTTCCAGACCACCATCAGCAAGCGCGAAGTCAACAGCCTGCTGGACTTCGGCTTTATCGACAACCGCGACAACGTGGTCTTCATCGGCCCGCCCGGGGTCGGCAAGACCCACCTGGCCATCGGCATCGGCCTGAAAGCGATCGAGGCCGGCTACAAGGTCGGCTTCCACACGGCACTGGGCCTGATGGAGGCCCTGGAACTGGCTGAGCTCAAAGGCGAGTTGAAAAAGAAGATCAACCAGTTGCTCAAATTCGATTGCCTGGTCATCGACGAGCTGGGCTATCTGCCGATGAACAAGCAGGGCATGCACAACCTGTTTCAGCTCATCAACGCGCTGTATGAATACCGGTCGATCATCCTGACCACCAACAAGGCGTTCACGGACTGGGGCGAGTTCTTCTTTGACGACAATGTGGCCGTGCCTATCGTCGACCGCA
>NZ_JQKS01000041.1:0-41742 GCF_000746145.1 Methylobacter sp. BBA5.1 | reverse complement strand
GCCGTAAAGATAGAGCTTGATCAGCAGGCTTGGATGATAGGCCGGTTGCCCGGCTGTCAGACCTGAGCTGCACTTTTGGATTTTCAGGCGCACTAAATCAAGGGTGGTCACGTATGCATCAATCGCGCGTACCGGATTATTCTCGGATACATACTCATCCACGCGGGGGGGCAGCAACGATGACTGGTAGCGATCTTGACCCACTTTATAGTTCTTGGCAGTCATTTATTCTTTTTATATCAATGGAATAATAAATAATATTATACCATTGAGGAGTCTTGAATACTTTCACAGTCTCGTACGCATCGCGTACCTTTTGGGATGGCCGGAACCGCTGGAAAAGGTACGCGATGCGTACCCTACTGTATTTTTCAGGCAAGCCCGCCTGTCAATACTCAATTTTCACAACAGCCATTGCTTTTAAGTAATGGCTGACTGCTAGTGACAAAAATACCCCATATAAACAACTACCTTATAAAAAGTATATTATTTGACGCAGTTTGTTAAGGCGTGACTCAATAGAAGCAATTATCACCTTGTAATCAAAGGATTACAGGCTAATACCACATTTAAGCCTAAATAAAAGTGACGCATTTCACATATTTATTTTCAAACTACAAACCGGCCAAAATGAAATATTAATCTTTTTATATCAAATACTTGCACGATAAATTAAGTCATATGCCGCATATAACCCGTAAAAACGCGGCATTTCACGCAGTTTTACAGACCACTTGGCATTCAGGAAGAATAATTACTTGGTAATCCATTGCTTACAACTCTGGCACAACCTTTGCTATATCTATTTCGACCATGCGAGTTAATTCGTTCCAGGATGGGCAGAGCCGGGATGGTGAACTAAAGGAATTTCAGGAGTGTGGGGGAAAGGCTACCCCCGGTTGGCGGCAGAGGGTCGAGCTCTGCCGCCAACAACTTTGTTAATGGCAACTTTAACTTAATCATTAACTAGAAAAATAGGGAGTAACCCTTCATGAAGCATTATAACAACATGGCTCGCCAGGCGGGTATGACTTTAATCGAATTAACCGTGGTACTGTTGATTCTGATCGGATTGGCAGGCTTGCTGGTGCCCTATGTCGGCAGCTTTACCCAGACTACCCATGACAGCACCAACTCCAATAACGTAACTCAGCTGAATAATGCGATGGGCCGTTATGTAAATGAGAAAAACAGAATCCCCCCGCATGTAGACACACTAACCAACGGTTTAGCTGACGCAGGTACTGCTGGAGGAACCTGTTCAGCTGCCGTGCAATGGGACATCTATTGCGGTTTGGCGAATCCTGCCATGTTTACACCAGCTGTCTACGGCGCTAACAGTGTTGCAGCACAATCGCTGGTAAAATCCGGAATCAACATGGCGGTAGGCAATGACCCGAATGTCGCAAACAGGACGTTTGGCACCAGCACAGGCATGTATATGCTTGATGATCCAGCTTCTACTGATTTTGATACGACAGCATTTGCAAGTGTTGCGGACGCTGGTTTAGTGACAGATATGATGTCTTCAGGTGTCGAAAAACACTTGGCAAAAGCATTAGGCCGCGACCCGATGGTCTACAATGACACCTGCTATGACTACATCGGGGTCGGTATTGGCGATAACAATGAATTGATTCAATCCACAATGGCAGCCGCACCTGTGTTCTTCCCTCAGGATGCCGAATATGGCCCAGCAAAAGCTTATGGCCACTTCATTGCAATCTTACAGGTACATAAAGATAACACCACCGCTGGTTGCTCTGCTGTGATCGAACCAGCTAAATTTCTGGGCGTTGTAGCTAACGTGCCAGCGTCTGAATCAACTACTCTGGTTGGCGCAAATACCCTGCTGGCTAAAGGCTGGGAAAACAGAGCCGCTAACTAATCCCTAGCCGCTCAGTTCGGGTTGCCATGCTGTCCGGCAACCCAATATTAATCACAAGGCGGATCAGCGACCCGCGAATCCGCCACCGTTGCAAAAACCATGCAGCGCGGACATGGACCTCTCGTGCCCGCCCTGCATCAGCTTAACAGGATGTCCGCAACAGCAATGGCCATCCTCTCAGACAGAAACAACTCCGCTAACCCGGGCTCCAGGCACCCCACCGATGCCCGGCGGTTTCCGCAAGGGATGACGGAAAAATACCAAAGGAGATGTTTCTCACGGATGACGGATGAAGAGGATACGGAGACCTCCTCATCCACCTCATACCCCTGCGTTTTTCCAAAGAATGCAGCGGTATGGGCATTAAGACGCCCGGTTGTCATGGCCGCGCCTCTTTAACGCTATAACGAACCCAGGTTTTATTTGTAGTTTAAAAAACCATGAAAATCCCCTTATTCAAAAAACGCCCGGCTCACAGTCTGCTGTTCATCACCGAGGCCAAAACCTTTCGCGCCGATTTCGACAAGTCAGGCGTGCTGACCGGCGAGATGAGCACGACAGACATCAGCTGTCCGACGACGGCGAAACTGGCCGAGTGCGTCGGACAGATCGCCGCCGGCAAACCACTGGGACGCAAGGTCTGGCTGCTGTACATACGCCTGCCGATCGCCCTGTTGAGCATTCCCTCCATGCAGGTGGAAGGCGTCGACGAGACCACGCTGCTACAGGCTTTGCAATTCGAACTGGAAGGGCTGACCGGCCAGTCCTCGCTGGACATGCAGCTGGCTTATCACCTGCTCAGCAACAGGGACGAGATGAGCACCTACTGGGTGAGCCAGATCAACCAACTGCATTTCGAGGACCTCCACAAAGCCGTGAAAAAAGCCGGCAGCCAGCTGGGCGGCCTGCTGCATCCGGCCGGCATGCCGCAATCGCTGGCCAACCCGGAGCATGAGGACTGGCTGAGACTGGAGTGCTGGTCCAACCAGCTGGTCGCGTTGCGGCGCCATCCCGACAGCGGCCTTGCCATGCAACAATTCTCTTTTGACTATCGCCATTGGCAGACGCAGCTGGAGCAATGGCTGAACGAGCAAGGCGCGGTCCCGCATACCGAAACCCTGCTGAACAATAAAATCGAGTTATTGCCTGAAACCGCTTATAGGGTGCATTTAGGCAATACCGAACGGATACCGGAATGGCTGGCCTTGTGGGCCGGCGCGCTGACCCAAAAATCGCCGCCCCCGGTCCCGATGCTGCGCCATCAATCCAGGCTCAACAAGGACCTGCTGCTGATGGCCTCCGGCGGTTCGGCGGCCGTGCTGATCTGTGTCGTTCATTTAAGCTGGCATCTGTATCAAGCCCGGCAGTTCACCTATGAAGCCGAAGCCCTGAAAAAAGTCGAAACGTCGCTGACGGCCTTGCGCAAATCCACAACCGACGATCGCGACAAACGCGACAAGCTGAAAACAACACTCGACAAGCTCAAAGGCGACTCGGACACCTTGCCGCAGATGATCAACGCGCTGCAGCACCGTCCCTCGCGATTATTGGCCGCCATCGCCTCGGGCCGTCCCGAGAATCTGCTGTTGGAAGAAATCGTCGCCGAAAACGACGACATAAAAATTCGCGGCATCAGTCTGGATGCCGTTTCAACCAACAAACTGGCCGGTTATCTGGAACTGAAACTGGCGGATCTGGGCTGGGAAATCGCGGCCCCGACCAAAAAGAACATGAACCTGTTTGAAGACGGCGGCCCCTGGGAATTTGAAATCGCCCTGCGCGATAAAGGCATCGAAGGATTTCATCATGAACCGCAAAAAAAATAGCGCCGGCTTCCCTTTAACGAATTGACGCCCGAATGACGATGACACCCGAACAACAACGAGAGCAACTGCTTAAACGCATCCTGCCGGCACTGGGCGTGCTGGTGGTTTATTTCGCCATCATCAGCGGCTTTATCACGGACAAGTCAGCAAAAGCCGAGGAACAATATGTACAGATGGTCAGCAAGGGCATCAACCCGGATGCGATACCAGGCATGGAACAGGAGAAAAGCCGGTTAAAGGAGGAAGTTATCAAGCTTGAACAGGAAACCAAATCCATCCATGCTGCCATGGCGGCCGAGAGTGGTTTTCTGTCGCTCGAAAGTTCGACCAATGACGCCATAGACCGCATTACCGTTATCCTGGCCGATAACCATTTACAGGTACTTGAAGAGACGCCCAATGAGCAGTCAATCGAGAAAAACCTGTCCCGATCGTTACAGGATACGCAAAACTGGCTCAAGGAGCTGCTGACACCGGAAGAGACCCCCGATCCTAAAGCCAAAGCGTCCGCAGCCAAAAAGCCGGCCGCCACTGACGATAAAAACGCCAAAGACCTTGCTTTAAACATTAGAAAAATCCGTTTTGCCGGCACTTATGTGGATACTTACCGGGCACTGGCAACATTGGCCGACAGCAATATCAAAGCGCTGCCGGTGTCCCTGGCGATGAAAGCCTATGACAAGGGGGCCGGCAAACAGGAATGGCTGTTGAAACTGTGGCTGTAAGCGTATTGGGCGCACGCTTTTTATAAACGCCTGCGGTCTGTGGGGGCGGCTTCAGTCGCCCTGGGCGAATCAATTCGCCCCTACATACTGATCTGGGCGACTACCGACAGCAGGCGCTTTAGGCGAAGTCGCCCCCACAAAAAACCTGACGAAATAATAAACAGCCGTGGAAAACACCAGAGCGCTTTCCACGCGATGATAATAACTATAAAGACATGAGACAAAAATCCTCAGAGCCTGAACGGCCCGCTGCCGAGCAAAGAAGCGCCGATCGCCAGCCCGTCAGCGGCTGGCGCGCGACCGTGTTCATCGAAGACAGCCTTACGTTCAGCCATGCCGACGTCAAGGACGCCTCCGACAGCGGCGCCGGCCTGGTTATCGCGGGCCAGCCCGGCCTGGTCAGGCATGACCAGGCGATCACGGTCAGCATCGAGGCCCAACACCGGCGCTTTACCCGCAAGGCCAGGGTGTGCCGGGCCCAGTCCGATGGCGATGAACTGCATGTGGCCGTGGAATACATCGACCATGTCGGCCTCAATCCCCAGACCCACCTGCTCGATATCAGCCTGACGCGCATCGATCCGGCCTGCGCGCTGAAGCTGCCCGCCAATATTGCGCTACGGCAGAAAGCCCTGCCCTTTATCGAGTTCAACGGCGTTATCCATGTCATCTGCCAGGATATTGAAAATCCGACGCTGGCCAACCTGCTGGAACGGCTGCTGAAAATGCCCGTGCAGTTGTGGGCCGGCGACGAGGCTTTGCTGGACATAAAACTCAGGCAGGTCTACGGCGACAACCGCCACCAGGTCCAGGCCTTGCCGAAAGCGGCCGAGATCAGTTCCAACGCCGTCAGTACCGGCGACGAGCTGCTCTATGCCGCCTACATGCGCCAAGCGTCCGATATCCATATCGATCCCGGCTTTAACGGCGCGACCATCCGCTTTCGCGTCGACGGCCAGCTGGAGCAGTACAGCCAGATCAATGCCAACATTTACACCGAGCTGGTCAGCCGCCTGAAAGTCATGGCCTATCTGGATATCGCCGAAAAACGCCAGCCCCAGGACGGCCGTTTCTCGCACCAGTTCGTGTCCGGCGGGCGGCGCATCGACGTGCGCGTGGCGACCCTGCCGACCAAGTACGGCGAGCGCGTCACGATGCGTCTGCTAGCCGTGCAGACCGACTCGCTGACCCTGGAGCATCTGGGCTTCGAGCCGGATCACCAGGACAAGATCGAAGGCTTCCTGCGCCGCACCCAGGGCATGATGATCATGACCGGACCGACCGGCAGCGGCAAAACCACGACACTGTACGCGGCCATCCGCATGCTGCTGGAAGAGCGCCACGTCAACATCATCACCATCGAGGACCCGATCGAATACGAAATCGGCGGCGTCGCGCAGGTCGAGGTGGATGCCGCCGACAAGGTCAGCTTCGCCAAGGCCCTGCGCAGCGTGCTGCGTCATGACCCCGACGTGATCATGGTCGGCGAGATCAGGGACAGGGAAACCGCCGACATCGCCATCAAGGCGGCGCTCACGGGCCACATGGTGCTGGGCACGCTGCACACCAACTCGGCCGCGGCGACCGTCACGCGTCTGACCGACATGGGCGTCGAGCCGTACCTGGTCGCGGCCGCGCTGCGACTTGCCGTGGCCCAGCGCCTGCTCAGGCGCCTGTGCCGGTACTGCCGCATCCCTAGGCCGATGACCGAGCTGGAAGCGGTGTCGATCGGTCATCCGGAATTGGCCGGCGAGATCATCCACGACCCGTCCGGCTGCATTTACTGCGGCGGCAAGGGCTATTCGGGCCGTATCGGGCTTTACGAACTGCTGGAACTGCGCGAGGACTGGGCACGCGCCGTCGCCGAAGGCGAAGGCGAGTCGGACCTGGTGGTCAAAATGCGCGCGTCCGGCATCAATAGCCTGCTGGACGATGCCGTGGCCAAACTGATCGCCGGCGTCACGTCGGTCTACGAAGTCATCCAGATCGCCTCGTCATGGTAAAGCCGATGATTGAAAACCTACACCTGCGGGACTTACGCAGTTTGCCCGTTCAACCGTCGAAACAAGCGGCTTTAAAACCTGTGGGGCGACTTCGCCTAAAGCGCCTACTGTTGGCAGTCGCCCGTTTCAGACCCAAGAGGCGACTGAAGTCGCCCCCACAGGTTTGCGTAAGTCCTGATCTGTTTAACAATCCGGCGGTCCGCTAATGCCTGTATTCACCTATCTCGCCCGCGACCGCAGCGGCCAGCAGCTGACTGACGCCATCGAAAGCGCGACCCGCGAATCGGCGATTCTGGCGTTGCGCGAACAGGGCCTGCTGCCGCTTAAAATCGAAGAGCTGAAAAAAGCCGACACCGCGCTTAAATCCTACAGCCTGAACCCGCTGGCTTACCGCGCCTTCAATGCCTCCGACATCGAGCATGAGTTTCACCAGATCGCGGTCATGTTGCGCAGCGGCATCAGCCTGCTCGACGCCTTGAACCTGACCCTTACCCATTGCCGGCCCGGCGCGCGCCCGACCTGGGAAAGACTGGCCAAACGCATCCAGCAGGGCAGCTCGTTCAAGGACGCTTTGGCCGAACACAAGGCCTTCAGCGAATTCACTATCCAGCTGATCCACGTCGGTGAGCAGACCGGCCATCTGGACACAGTCATGGACGAGGCGGCCAAGGAAGTCAAATCCAGCCGCAAACTCAAAAAGCAGATCGTCTCGGCCCTGCGCTACCCGGCCTTCACGCTGCTGTTCGCGATCGGCCTGGTGATCTTCATGCTCACCAGCATCATTCCCGAAATCAAGAAACTGCTGCAGATCATGGGCAAACCGATGCCGCCGGTGACGCAGGCCTTGATCGACACCTCCGACTGGATGCTGGCCAACGGCCTCACCATCGCCGTTTTCGCAGCCGCGTTAACAGTGACTTTTATCGTCCTTTACAACTGGCCGCCCAGCCGCTGGTGGATAGACAAGTGGGCGCTGAAACTGCCGCTGTTCGGCTATGTCCTGCGCCTGTCCGGCACCGTGCTGTTCTCCCGGGCCATGGGCCTGTTGCTGCGCAGCGGCGTGGTCATGGTCGACGCCCTGGCGACGATGGAAAAACTGCACGTCAACAAATACATGGCCAGCCGCATCGCCTTTGCGCGCGGCCGCGTGCTGCAAGGCTCGTCACTGGCCGAGCCCCTGGAAACCGAATCCGGCTATATGCCGTTATTACTGCAAATGACGCGTGTCGGCGAAAACTCCGGCATGCTCGACGACATCCTGTTTGAAATGACCGAATACCACGATGAACTGCTGCAACAGGCCATCGCCACGCTGACCGGCATGATCGCGCCGCTCATGACCATTTTTGTCGGCGGCGTCGTCGGCTTTGTTTACGCCGCTTTCCTGGTGGCCATGTTTTCCGCCGCGGGAGGAAGCCCTTCATGAAGATGCAATCGCTTAAACGGACGGCGCTATGGCTGTTGTTCTGCCCTTCCCTATCCGTGGGGCAGGATAACGCCGCGCCCGATCCGGCGGCCGATGTCCTGGCCGACCCGACGGTCATGACCCGGCAATTCGAACAACGGCTGAGAGGCCCGGAACAGGAACCCGGCGCCGGCCGAAAAAAGTCAAAGGAGGAATTTCCGGACCCGACCCGCATGAACGACAACTTCAGGGATGCGTTAAAACACGTCACCCGCCGTTCAGCCGTGGCGGGCGGCGAAACGACCGTTTCCGCAGCCCCGAACCTGCCCGACATCTCCCTGGCCGCCAGCGCCTGCAACATGCATGAGGGCAAGAATCACGCCATGCTGCGCATTAACGGCAAGACCGAGATGGTGAGCGTCAACGACAGGATTACCTATATCGAAAAAAACCAGTTGATAGAAATCCACGTGTTGGAAATACAAAAAAACCATGTGCAGGTAAGGATCTACCCGAGCAACGAGACCATTATTTTACGCTGATGACGCTTTGCGGCATGAGAGCGGCCTGATGCCAATCAGCCGTGCCGCAACGCCAGAATTAATTACATATGCCCAATTTTTTTTCAAAATCCCGTTTGACCGCCGCTCTACTGGCTTTATCGCTGCTGCAACCGTCCTTGCTCACGGCCGCGCCTGACAATCCCGAACGGGTCATCGAGCAGATCGAGTTCCGCGATATCACCGTCGGCGATGCCCTGCGCATCCTGTCGGAGCAATCCGACCTGAACATCATCGCCTCCAAGGAAGCCGCCGAGATACACGTCACCATGTTCCTGCGCCGCGTGACCTCCCTGGAAGTCATCGAGGCCATCGCCAAAACCTACAACCTCTGGTATCAGCGCGACTGGAACTCCAATATCGTGCGCATCTACACGGTCAAGGAATACCGGCTGGAACAGGTCGAGTTCAAGAAGGAGGAGACGGAAATCTTCACCATGAAGAACGCCAAGAATGCGCTGGACCTGGCCGAGACGGTTAAAAACCTGTTCTCCGAGCGTGTACAGTTGAGTTACGGAAAAAACGAGCGGGAAATCATGACGGACCTGTCCCAGCGCTTTCAGCGCTTTAACATGATCGACGGCCGTTCGACCCTGACGTCGGCGCGGGGCGGCTCCGGCGGTGGCGGTGGCGGCGGAGGCAGCAATAACTCGACCAGTATCAGTGCCGGCAGCGGCGGCATGCTTGGCAACCAGTTGGGCGTTTCCGTCGAAGGGCAGGAACACAGCAACCGGCAAATTGAAATGGACGAGCAGCTGCGGGTCGGCACCGAGATTTTGCGCAAAATCGCCGAAGCCAAAGACAGCATGCAGGGCTTGATGACCGGCGATGCCGCCCAGAGCATCGGACTGCTGGATCAGACCATCCGCCACCAGGCGCCCATTTATGTCGGCGTCATCAAGCACCAGAACCGGGTGCTGGTTCGTACGCGCGACCAGGATGCGATGGATGAAATCCGCCAGCTGTACAAGAAGCTGGACACCGACAGTTCCATGCTGCTGATGGAAGTCAAAGTCCTGTCCATCGATCTGTCGGACGGCTATAACTCGCTGTTCGATTTCAAGCTCAAGACCAATAACGCCAATCTGTCCACGCTGGACGCCGTCAACAGCATCGGCGCCCAGGAAATTTTCGACACTGGCCTGCGGGCCGCGTCGGCGGCTTTCGATCCGTCCCTGCTGGCGACCGTGGTCAGCAACAATTTCGAGGCGCGCCTGCAATTGCTGGAACGGGAAGGCCGGGTCACGGAACTGGCCACGCCCATGCTGATGACCACCAATCAGGAAGTCAGCCGCGTGTTTGTCGGCGAGGAAAGACCCATCATCAGCGGCTATTCGGCATCGTCCACCGTGGCCGGCGGCGTCGGGCTCGGCACGGGAACCGTCGTGCAACAGCCGATTCTGGTGCCCGAAACCGACCTGCGCGCCATCGGCACCACCCTGCTGCTGACGCCCAACATCAATTCGGACCGGACGGTCGGCATCCAGATTCTGGTCGAGCAATCCACCCTGTCGGCCGGCAAAGGCACGATTCCGGTGCAGATCGGCGACAAGCTCCAGGATGCCAATATCGATCTGGTGCAGGAACGCACGTTCAGCGGCACCATCGTCGCCAAGGATTCGACCGCGGTCGCCGTCGGCGGCCTGATCCAGGAAGCGGCCAGCAACAGCGAGAAAAAAGTGCCCATCCTGGGCGACATCCCGGGCCTGGGCTTCTTTTTCCGGGACGACGGCCAGTCGCGCACGCGCCGGGAACTGGTCATCATCATCAAGCCGCATATCATGGAAACGCCGACGGAAGCGGCCGGCGTCAGTCACGAGGTATTACGGGAAAACAGCATTCATCCGAACGCGCTCGATGCCGGCGCGCTGGACGTCTATTCGAACCCGGACAGGCGTCATAAAGGCTATGTGCTGGAACAGCCGTACAAGCAATACAGCAAACAGGATAGCTTCGATAAATACCGCGGCCGCGGCGATTCGCGGGAATTCCCGAAAAATCGCCGGGCGGCAGCGGCGCCCTCGCCCGCCCAGCAGATTTACGTGGACCTGACCCGCTACGCGTCGGAAGCCATCCGGCTGCCGCCCGAACAGCGCAAAATCGATCCCAAAATCACGCTGGTCAGGATGACCGACTTCGCACCGGTCGACCTGACCTACGATTCCAGAATCAAGGCGTTGCCGATCGCCGGCTGGCGCCAGGGCGGCATTTATGTCACGGCCGTGGAACTGCACAATGTCTCGAACGATCGGGTGACGGTCGATTACCGCCAACTGAAAGGCCGCTGGCTGGCGTCCACGATCGAAAACGAGACGCTGGAAGGACAAAGCGAGCAAAGCCATGCGACGACCTATCTGTACCTGATTTCCTCCCAGCCGTTCGAGGAAATTGTAGCCCCTGCGACCCGTTGATGCGCCGGACAGTCAAGGAAAATCATGGCTAAGAAATACCGCTTGATAAGACTCGGCCCCTTGCTCGTCTGCTGTCCTCTGGCGGCGCAGGCGACGGGCATCGCCTCGGGCGCCGTGCCGGACATGAAAATGCATGTGTTTGAAACGTCTGACTACGAACCGTTGCCCGACAGGCGCGAGCACGAAATCGGCCGCGACAGGCCCATGCACATGGTCATCTTTGACCAGCCGCCTTCGGGCGGGCCTGCAACCGCCGAACGCGGTCCGACCGTCAGCCTTGCCGCCGACCGCCCGGCCGTCGCTGAAAATTACCGGGAACCGGAGCGTTACGACGCCGAACCGGAATTCCAGTTTGATTATTATATTGAAGGCGGCTATCGGCAGGATGATCTGGACTGGACCATCGCCGCGCCGTCAGGATCGCCCGATGTCCTGTCCGAGCTGCAATGGCAGGACGTGGAAAGCGCCATGGTCGAGACCGGCATCGACATGACCTATGCCGGCCATTGGCATGCGGAAGGCAAGTTCGCTTACGGCGGGATTGTCGACGGCCGCAATCAGGATTCCGATTACCTGCAGGACAATCGCCAAGCCGAATTCTCGCGCTCCAACAATGTCGCCGACGACGGCGCGACGATCGAAGTGTCAGGCGCGCTCGGTTATCACTTCGACATCGCCGGCAAGCGCTTTGCGCCCCGCCTGCGCCTGACGCCCAAAGTCGGTTATGCCTATCACACCCAGCAGTTCAACATCACCAACGGCTTTCAGACCATACCGGCCTGGGGCCATTTCGGCGGCTTGGAGAGCACCTACGAAGCGACCTTTTTCGGCCCCTGGGGCGGCCTGGAAACACAACTGTTCCTGACCGACCGCCTGTCCCTGCAAAGTTCGATCGAATATCACTGGGCGGACTATGAAGGTACCGGCAACTGGAACCTGCGCGACGATTTCCAGCACCCCAAAAGCTTCACGCATGAAGCGGAAGGCGAAGGCATCGTCGCCTCGGCAAGCGGACGCTACCGGATCAATCCGGCCTGGACGGTCAGTCTGTCGGCCGACTATCAGAAATGGAAAGCCAACAACAAAGGCATCGACACGTTCTATGGTGCCGACGGTACGGTCGGAGAGACACGGTTCAACGGCGTGAACTGGGATTCCTTCGGTTTCAATCTGGGCATGGCTTACAGGTTTTGACAGCATCAAGCAACTGACAATCGGATACTTACCGGCTTATGAACACATCATCCCTCCCCCAGACCCGCGGCTTCACACTGCTTGAAATGACGGTCGTGCTGCTGCTGATGACCTTACTGGCCAGCGTCGCCATCCGCGAAACCAACGGCTTGAGTTTTCAGGTCCGCTACGAGCAGACCCGAGAGCGCCTGGAGCGCATCAGGGAAGCCATCCTCGGCAATCCCCGGCAGATCATCAACGGTCAGCAGGCGGTTAGCGGGTTTGTGGCGGATATGGGGCGGTTGCCGAAGAATTTGCATGAGTTGCTGGAGCAAAATTTTTGTTCTGATCGAACGTATTCAACCCAAGCAACTTGTGAAGCGGCTGGCAAGATATGGAATTTCCAGCAAGATTGGACATTGGATTCTGATAGCGGCCTTTGGTACGGATGGCACGGGCCTTATCTTAATATTTCCGGCAGCGCATTGGACGATGATGCTTTTGTTGATGGCTGGGGTAGCTTTGCTGCAAATAGCATAAATCACGACTATGGGTGGGGATTACTCTTAGATACACCAGAAACCGATGGTCTAACAGTTCTGAGCTACGGCAAAGATCAGGCCCCTGGCGGCAATTGTTCGGATAGTGATTATAGTGGAGATTGCTCCGTTCAAATTTTGAAACGTGATTATCAGTTAGATATTTCACCAGGAATCACGATATCGGTTAGAGGGCGGCCGTTCTCGTTGAACAGCCATTGTAGTAATGCTTCATATACTACGCGAACAGACTGTGAGGATAACGAAGGAACTTGGTATGGTGGCTGTAGTGACAGTGAATACGCTAACAAGAGCACCTGTCCCGCCGGCAAATGGAATTCATGCAGTATTACTGCTCATACGACACAAGCCGATTGTGAAGCAAATCAAGGTTTATGGTATGGAGATGGCTACGGTTGTTCCTCTGATCCTACAAAATTGGATAAAGCGACTTGTCCAGATCCAAACGAATGGTACAGTTGCAGTGATAAGAGTAAGACCACCCAAGCTGACTGCCAAGCTACAATACCAGCTTCAAATTGGTTTGGTGATGGCCCAAACAGTACTAGGTCAATTTGTTTGAGTATTAATTATCGCTCTGACGAGGCAATAATTCATTATCCTTCAGCCTCTATCATTATTGAAGATGGAGACCTACATACTATGGTATTCAGTTTTCCGGCAAACACTTTAATTAATATCGGTCAGGCAAGCATTGGATTGTATTATCAGCAGGACGCAACCGGATGTAAAACAACTATGCCCTATCCTTATCCATTAGACCATAAACCACTAACAGTAACCGTATACCCACGGACGTCATTGCCGGCCATCAATTGGTAAAAATGTCAAAATTGGTCTTTATTTATACATTTTAGTGCGAATGAATTCGCACCTACATGGTAGGGGCGCACATGCCGTAAGGCATGTGTCCTGTAGGGTCGAATTCATTCGACCCGAAATCCGACCGGTTCGAACATGGAGGAACGCTATGGCCTATGACGATTTGCGTAAAGGCCGGGTCAGCATCCCGGGCCAGATTTATTTCATCACCACGGTAACGACCAACCGGGAGCCGTTGTTCAGGTGTCTGTACACGGGCCGTCTGGTAATCGATGAAATGCGCCGCAGCGAAATCGAAGGCCGTCTGACCACATTGGCCTGGGTATTGATGCCGGATCATCTGCATTGGCTGGTAACGTTAGGGAGCGATGCCGAATTGTCGACATCGATTAAAATCTTCAAGGCATCGTCGGCGCGGCGCGTCAATGATCGCTTGCAGCGATGTGGGTCGCTCTGGCAAAGGGCTTATTATGATCATGCCCTGCGCGATGACGAAGATATTAAAAAAGTCGCGCATTATATCGTGGCCAATCCACTGCGCGCGGGTTTGGTCGAACACATAGGCGACTATGCCTTGTGGGATGCAATATGGTTGTAGGGTCGAATTCATTTATGCCCTTTGGGTACTTGTGCCTTTTAGGATATTCGACCCCGGACAGCGCTGAACATCGGCATTGATATATAGTGCGAATGAATTCGCACCTACCATGTCGCCGGCCGGAATACTGTTACAGGGCATTCGGCGAGAATCAATCTACATCAACAAATAAGTGCGAACACCCATAGGGCACAAGTAAATTCGCACCTACGTGGCTTATCCGTGCCTCCGGCCAATTCTGTAGGGTCGAATTAATTCGACCCGAAACATAACGACAACATGAAGAGCAATATGATGAAACGGTTTCACAAAACAATGCAGTCAGGCATGACACTGATGGAAATAACGGTGGTGTTGCTGATACTGATCGCACTGGCCGGAATGGTTGTGCCTTATGTGGGCGGCACGGGCGGCGCGGCTATGTGCAAAGCGACGGATGCAACCCTGCAGGCCGTCAAGCAGGCGATCATGGGCGGCAAGGCGGGGCCTGGGTATTATGCCGATACGTTGGGGTATTACCCGGCCACTGATAAAGACAGCTCTGACTACAACCTGAAATATTTATTCGGGCGAGGCTCATGGGATGAATACAACCCCAAAACCGGCGTGGGCTGGCGCGGGCCTTATTTAATGACTGGCATCAGTTTGGCCGATAAAACGAAGCTGGCCGCGAATTTCAGCAGCGACACTTATGTGCATGCGCTTGCTGATGGAGACTCTATTGTTATGGACGGCTGGGGACGGCCTATTATTTTGCAGGTGCCTACAAGCTGCAGCATATCGACAAATCCGACCGATTGTGCACGTCTGGTTTCGGCTGGGCCGGGAACCGGAATAGGCTTATCGGATGCCGATATAGATACAGAAATAGAAGATAATGAAAGGGCTGAGGTTCGCGGCGATGACCGCGTTTTATTCCTGAAAATCCCAGATCCTTACGATAAAGGCAATACGTCCTGTCAGGAGTGATAATCATCAAACGATATGATGACCGCGCTAGTATTTAGTCAATCTTGTTCTGACGAGTAAAATTTGCCGAGTATCGATAGCGCGAATAGTGCAAATAGTGCGAATACCCTCAAAGGGCACAAGTGAATTCGCACCTACAATTTAACCGTCATAATTAAATTGACTGAGTATCGTTGTGCGGGGTCCCCGTCTCATTACCATAATAATCCAGCCCGGCAATCAGCATCATCTTGACCTGATTGTCCGGCATTCCCAACCGTTTGAACGCGTCGTTCACAGCCATGTGTTTTATGGCATCGACTGAGCCGTACCTGAAGCCGAAAAGCTTGTTCTGCTTGCCGGCGGGAAAACGGCTCATAATCTCCGCGATTCTTGCATCGATGAGCCCGCGGGCTTTCTTCAGCTCCGCGGCCACATCGGGTTTCAAGTCTTTTGGAATTTCATGATCAGTATGGGCCGGTTCAACGGGCGGCGGGCTCGTTTGGCCCGTCTGGGCCTTGTGGCGTATCTCAGCCAGTTTTTTGCTGCCGCCCGGCCGCAAGACCAGGACCATTTCCTGGATCGCGGCTGTCGGCCGATTTGATTCGGGGGGGTTCTGTTTTTTATCCATCCTGTAACCAGTCGATTAATTTTTCCTGTGCATTATAAACCACTACGGGAAGGCAGAATGGCGTCTGGAACAGCAATCGAAGGCACGAGGAAAAAATTCTCTTAGGGTTTGGCCGTGGTTTGCGGGTGTAATTAACCGTTATGTAGGGCGAATTTATTTATGCCCTTTGGGTACTTGTGCACTTTAGGTATTCGCCCCGGGCGACTTCCAACAGTAGGCGCTCTAGGCGAAGTCGCCTCCACAAAGGTATTATTTATTTATCAAGATTCAGGGAAGTTATTAATTGCCGCATCCTTAATTCAAGCCCCAAAAGGTACGCACTGCGTACCCTACGGCTGTCAGGTGCAGGTGCAGGCCCATGAGCCGGCGGAGCATATTGCCCCATCCGAAACGTTTGACTCTGGTCAAGAGCAGCCACTTATCTCAGACATCATGGAAACGTTAGGCCGGGGTTGCAAACCCCGGCCCGCTTGTTCACGGGCGGGACAGGGCCACCTGGCTTATGATGCCTTCCCCGATGTCTCCTGGGCGACTTCCGGCGTCAGGGCGTTCGCGCCGCCGCCCAGCGCCTTGTAAAAGGCGATCAGGTTCGTGGACGCCTCCGCCTCGGAGCGGGCCAGCTCGATTTCGGCGGCATACAGGGCACGCTGGGCGTCCAGCACGTCCAGGAAGGTGATGACGCCTTCCTTGTAGCGCAGCTGGGACAATCTGACCGATTCGCGCTGGTCTTCCACGGCGTGGGCCAGGGTTTGCCGCCGCACTTCTTCCTTCAGGTAGCGGGTCAGGGAGGTTTCGGTCTCGCGCAGCGCTTCCAGCACCGCCTTTTCATAGGTCAGATAAGCTTCCTTTTGCTGCGCCTCGGTCAGATCGATGCCGGCCTGGATGCGGCCGAAATTGAGCAGCGGCTGCAGCAGGTTGGCGGCCGTGCTGTAAGAAAAGGCCGCCGACTTGAACAGGCTTTCGATGTCGGTGTTGCGCAGCCCCAGAAAGGCCGACAGCGAGATTTTCGGAAAAAGTTCCGCGATCGCTGCGCCCTGCATGGCGGTCGCGGCCGCGAGCCGGCGTTCGGCGACGTGGATGTCGGGCCGCCAGCGAATGGTCTCGGCCGGCGAAGTCAGCAATTGCTGCGCCAGCGCCATGGGCAGCGCGGCCGTCGCCTGCAACTCGCCGTCCAGTGCGCCGGGCTGCCGGCCGATCAGTACCTCCAGCTGTCTGAGCGTGACGGTGACTCCGGCTTCCAGAGCCGGAACCTGCGCTTCGGTGTTCTTGGCCTGCGCCCTTGCCCGCACCACGTCGTGCCGGGTGCCGACACCCTCGTTGAACAGCCGTTCAGTCAGCCTCAGGGTGTAACGCTGCGCTTCCAGGTTCGAGCGCGTGATCCGCAGCTGGTTCTGCAGGTTGCGGTATTCCACGTAAGCGCGCGCCAGTTCCGCCGTCAGCGTCACCAGCGCCTGGGCGTGCTCTTCCTTCGCCGCATCCAGATCGGCGCTGGCCGACTCCAGCCGGCGCTGCAGGCGGCCGAACAGGTCGAGTTCCCAGATGGCGTCGAAACCGAGCTCGAACAGGTTGAAACGGACGCCTTTCGCATAAATGGGCGAAAGGTTCTGGTGGCGCTGGCCGCCTGCCTTGATATCGATCTGCGGAAACAGCTCGGCCCGGACCGAACGGCGATCGGCGCGCGCCTGATCGATGCGCGTCAGGGCTATCTTGAGGTCCAGATTGTCGGTCAGCGCCAGTTCCATCAGGCGATTAAGTTCAGCATCGCCGAAATTTTTCCACCAGTTCCTCAGCTGCTCAGGCGTTACGGGTTGCCGGTCCGGGCCGGCGTCGTTTTCGGCCAGCCAGCTACCCGGGAGCGCCAGCAAGGGTTCCCGGTAATCGGGCCCCATGGTGCATCCGGCCAGACTGCACAGCAGCAACAGATAGCCTGCCTTAGGCGCCATAGTAGTGTCCTTCCGGCAGTTCCGCACCGGAGCGGTGGACGGGCTTCAGGTCTTTCAGCCATTGCCCGCAATAAGGCTCGGCCACGACAGTGTAATGGCCGCCGCCGGCATGCACGACCCTGACCTCGTCGTAGTACTCGTCCCAGCAGCCCGGCTCCAGCCAGCCCCTGCTCTCCTCGGCGATGACCAGCGTCGCCCGGTGCGGCAGTCTGCCGTGCGGATAGCGGTAATCGACGGCCAGCGACGTCTCGACCACCTGCCACAAGTCCAGGAAATAACCGGGGTCGATGCCCATCGCCGCATGCAGCTGTTCCGCCAAGCCGGTTTTCCAGGCCGGATAGGGATTGTCCTCCAGAATGCCGACGATGGCCGCCTCCTGCCCGGCCGGATCGATGCCGGCGTTTTCGAGGATCATGGTGCAGAAAGCGATGACCGAGCGCTTGTCCATCCGCTTCGGCCAGTTGGCGACGCCGCTGTCTATCAGCACCATGTCCTCGACCTCGATCCCGCTGTCCTGCAGTTGCTTGAGCATTTCATAGAGCACGGTGCCGCCGTAGCTGTGGGCGTAGAGCCGGATCGCGCCGCGCGCCTTGATGCCCCGGATCTGCTCGATGTTGTGGGCGGCCATGTCCTCGACCGATGCGGCCGGGGCGCTGCCGGCGTAGCCTTTCATCTGCAGGCCGTACACCGGACCGCCGTCGCCGATCCGGGCCGCCAGCTGGTGGTAGCCGTCGCTCAGCCCCGGCATGCCCGGGATGATGAAGGTCGGAACGCTGTCGCGCAGTCTGGCGACATAGGGCGAGCCGGCCGGTTTTTCGCCGGCGTCGCCGATGCGCTCGGCCAGTTCCCGCACGGTCGGGCACTGGATGATGTCGGCGATGCCGATCTGCGCGGACGGCAGCTGCTGGTTGATTTTGTTCGCCAGCTGTATCGACAGCAGGGAATGGCCGCCGAGTTCGAAAAAGTTATCGTTGAGCCCGACGCGCGCCAGACCCAGCACGTCTTCCCAGATGCCGGCCAGTTGCCGTTCGACCGGGGTCTGAGGCGCGACATAGTGCTCGCCGGCGTCGAATGCCACCGGCGTCTGCTCCAGGCGCTTGCGGTCGATCTTGCCGTTGGACGTCAGCGGCAGGCTGTCCAGGCGGATGAAGGCGGCCGGCACCATGTAATCGGGCAGGCGGCGGCGCAATTGCTCGCGCAGTCCGTCGGCATCGATGCCTTCCGCGTCGGCCGTATAATAGGCCGCCAGGCGCTCGCCGCCGTGAGATTTTGCCACTATCGCGGCGGCGCCGGTCACGCCCGGCAGCGCGGTCAGCGCATTTTCGATCTCGCCCAGCTCGACCCGGAAGCCGCGGATTTTGACCTGATGATCGGTTCTGCCGACATAGGCGAGCGTGCCGTCCGGCAGCCAGCGCGCCAGGTCGCCGGTTTTGTACAGCTTGCCGGGCGCATAAGGGTTGTCGATAAACTTCTCGGCGGTCAGCTCGGGATTGTTCAGGTAACCCAGCGCCAGCCCTTCCCCGGCGATATGCAGCTCGCCCGCGACGCCTATCGGCAGCAGTTCGAGGTATTGGCCCAGCACATACAGGCGGGTGTTGGCGATCGGCTTGCCGATGGTCAGGCGCTGCCCGGCATCGAGCTCGGCGATCGCGGCATTGACGGTGTATTCGGTCGGGCCGTAGGCGTTGAAGATTCTGACGCCGCGGTCCTGCACGGCTTGCAGCGTGGCCTCCGGCAGGGCCTCGCCGCCGAAGGAAATCAGGCGCAGCTGGCCGAACAGGCGCGCTTGCCGCTCCGGCTCCAGCGCGGCGATTACGCCGTGGAACTGCGGCGGGAGATTGAGTATCGTGACGCCGTTGTCGACGACGACCCGGTAGAAATTGTCCACTTCGATATCGGCCTCCTGGCGGATCACGATGCCGGCGCCGGCCAGCAGGTAGGGGAAGATTTCCTCCACCGACATGTCGAAGCTCAACGAGGCGAACTGCAGGATCCTGTCCTGTTCGGTAATGCCGTATTTCACCGTCATCGCCTGGCACAGATTCACCAGCGACCGGTGGGCGATGGCCACGCCTTTCGGGTTGCCGGTGCTGCCGGAGGTGTAGATCACATAGGCCGTATGCTGCGGGCCGACCTCGCGGCGCAGCTCAGTGTTATGGGGCACCTGGTCGGTCCAGGCCGGATCGTCCACGGCCAGCGTTCGGCAGTCGGCCGACAGGCCGGACAGGCGCGGCTGCAAATGGGACTGGGTCAGCAGCAGGCTGACGCCGCCGTCGCTGAGCATGTAGCGGATTCTGTCCTCGCCGTTGTGCGGATCGATGGGCAGATAGGCGGCGCCGGAAGCCAGCACGCCCAGCACCGCGACGATCATGTCCGCCGATCGGTCCATGCACACCGCGACCAATTGATCCGGCCCCAGTCCCTGGGCCTGCAGATAGATCGCCAGACGCCGGCTACGCTCCAACAGGGCGCCGTAGGACATGGCCCGGCCGGCGAAAATCAGCGCCGTGCTGTCCGGCGTCTGCGCCGCCCGGGCTTCGAACAGCTCATGAGCGCAGTGCTGGCTCGGGAATTCGCTGGCGGTGTCGTTGAAACCGTCCAGCAACAGGCTCACCTCCTGCGCCGGCAGGCAGTCGTATTCGTCGATGCGTTTGCCGGGATCTTCCAGGATATCGCCCAGCAGCATTTCCAGATAGCCGAGATGGCGGCGGATCGTGTCGGCCTCGAACAGATTGCGCTGGTATTTCAGGTGCAGCTCCACCTTGTCGCGGAAGTCGTAGACTTCCAGCATGTAGCTGTCCATGGTTTCCTGATACACGTCGTAGCACAGCTCGGCGCCGCCCAGCCGCTCATCGGCGCCGAGTACGCCGTCGAAGATGTTCTGGTAGGTGAACGATACCGAAAACGGCACTTCGCTCGGGTTGAGCAGCGTCAGTTTCAGCTCGCGCATCAATCGGATGAACGGGAAATGGGCGTGGTCGAGCGCTTCGGCGAGATTGGCGCCGATCTGTTTGACCAGTTGCAGAAAGGTCTCGTCCGGGCGGAGCTGGTTCCTGACGATCATCAGGTTGATGTAGCAGCCGACCGTGTTTTCATGGCGCTGCAAGGGCCTGCCGGCCACCGGCATGTTCACGGCGATATCGTCTTCCGCGCTCAGCCGGTGGATCAGGATATTGAACACGCCCAGCAACAGCGACGACAGGTTCTGGTTCAGCATGGAACCGAGATATTTCAGCGCCGACAGCGTGGCGCTGTTCAGGGTCAGCGTCTCGCAGCCCATGCCTAGGTCTGGCAGGCCGGGCTGCGGCAGAGTATCGTAAGGCAGGGCGATGGTCGCCGGTACGCCGTCCAGATAGTTCTTCCACCAGGCCAGATCGTCTTCGGCGCGCGCGCAGTTCAGGTAGGCGCGCTCCCAGGCGATGAAGTCGAAAAAGGCCGTGTCGGGCGCTTGCGCGGCCGGCTGGCCGCCGGCGGCCAAAGTCTGGTATTTGTCCCAGAACTCGTTGGCGAACAGCATGCCGGAAAAGCCGTCGATGACGATGTGATGGATGACGAAGAACACGTAGAAGCGCCGGTCCGACGGGCATTCCACGGTATACAGCCGCAGCGGCGGATCGGTTTTCAGATTGAACGGCCGCTGCAGCAACCGGCGCAGAAACGGCGCCGTCGGTTCGCTTTCCGGCAGGGTAAGATGCTCGATCGCCAGGTTGTCGGCGGCGCTGCCTGCCATCTGAGCGATATCTTCGCCCGCCGCGTCCTTTATATAGCGGCAGCGCAGCAGCGGCCGCTCTTCCAGCACCGCGTGCAGCGCCTGTCGCAGACAGTCGCGGTCCGCCGGGGCCTGGAGCCGGAAAATCAGCGGCACGTTGAAGCCGATGGAGTCGGGAAAGGTTTCCTGGATATACCACAGGCCTTTCTGGGTTTCCGACAAGGGCTGCGGCGCCGCCAACGCGCTCGCCGCCGTTTGCGCCGGTTCGGGCGCGACCTTGTCCGCGCTGCGCGCTTGCTGCGCCAGCAAGGCGAAAAATTCGCCGAAGTTTTTGGCGCCCATCGCCTGGGCGACCTTGATGTTCAGGCCCAGCCGCTCGTTCAGGCGCTTGATGAACTGCACCACCTGGATCGAATCGAAGCCGTAATGCACGGGCGACAGCGAACGGTCGATGGCCGACAGTTCCTTGCCGAACACCTCGGCGGTCACGCTCGCCAGCGCCGCCTCGGCATCGTCGGTCAAAGCGGCTTGCGTTGCCTGAGCGGTTGCCGCCTGGCCCGACGGCTGGCTGAAAACCGCGCCGGCATCGGCTGCCGCCTGTCCGCAATACTCTTCCAGCACGATGTGCGCGTTGACGCCGCCGATCGCGTAACTGTTGAGCGCCGCCCGGCGCGGGCCGGCGCCGTTTTGCCAGGCGGTGGCCCGGTTTTGCAGGATCAGGGCATGATCGGCCGGCAGTTCGCGATTGAGTTCGCCGAGCCCCGCTATGCCCGGTATGGCCCGGTGCTCCAGGGCTTTGACAGCCTTGATCAGCGACGCCATGCCCGAGGCGACCTCCGGATGGCCGATACTGGGCTTGATACTGCTGACGAACCAGTTTTTGCCGGCATCCGCGCTCAGCTGCCGGTAAGCGTCGCTGATGGCGGTCAATTCCAGGGCGTCGGCCAGCGTGTTGCCGATGCCGTGGGCTTCCACGTAATCGATGGTATCGGTGCTGACGCCGGCCTGGGCGAGGCTGGCGGCGATGGCGTGCCTCAGCCCTTGCACGTTGGGCGCTTCCAGCGAATAACCGCGGCCTCCGTGATGCACGGCGCTGCCCTTGACGAGCGCCAGAATCCGGTTGCCGTCGGCCAGAGCCTGCGCCAGCGGCTTGATGATGATGACGCCCGCGCCTTCGCTGCGAACGAAGCCGTCGGCTTCCTCGCCGAAGCTGCGCGTCCGGTTGCGGCTGCTCAGCAGCTGGTCGTAAAGGCCGTGCATGGCCATGGACGCGAATTCGTCGCCATCGATGAGGTTGACGGCGCCGACCACGGCCTGTTCGCATTCGCCGGCGCGGATGCTTTGCACGGCGCGGTGCAGCGCGACGTGGACACTGGTGCAGAAGGTATTGATGACTTCGCTCGGGCCTTTCAGGTCGAACTGAAAGGACAGCTCGTTGGCGATGGGCACCCGGTACGGCTGGCCGCCGTTAGCGCGGCAGCCCAGGCGGTCGACGAACGATTGGGCGGCGATGAAAACGCCGGTCATGGGCTCCGAGAGCATCGGCCCGGCCATGCCGTAGTCGTTCTGGACCTGGGCAAGAAGAGCGTTCAGCAGTTGCAGCTGGCGCTCGGCAAGGTCGGGTGTTTCGCCCTGGCCGCCTGCGCCGAGGCGGCCGTAGCCGAACGCGACGGACGGCACACACGGGTCCGGCTGCAGGCAGTCGCCGGCCAGGGCTTTTTCCCAGAGCGATTGCGCGTCATCGACGCCGGGAAACAGGCCGGCCAGACCGACAATGGCGATCGGCTGCGCAGGGGCGGTCAGCGCTCCGCCCTCCTCGCGCGGCGGCGTGACGGCGGCGGCATCCGGCGTTTCTTCGGGCGGCGCCGGGTTGAGCGGCAATACCTCGTCGATCAGGTAATCGACCAGCAGATCCATCCGGGGATGATCGAACAATAAGGTGGTGCGCAGCGAGCAGGCCAGATTCGTTTCCAGTGTGGACTTGAATCCGACCGCTTGCAGGGAATCGGTGCCCAGGTCGATAAAGTTCTGATCGGGCGTTATGTCTTCCGGACTGTCCATGCCGATGAAATTCGCCAGTAATTCGCGAATGTAGGCGTTCAATATCGGCTTTCTTTGGGCCGGCCGGGCGTGTTGTAAGGTGTTGATGATCGTCGAACTGGCGTACATAACGGTTGCGGGCTTGTGGTAGTGAAAATCTAAAGCGTCGGGGCACGGGATGCCGAGGCCGGGCGCCGGAGCGCGAGCGGACAGCTTTCGGGAGGCTCGGCACGAACGCGGGCCGCCAGGCAAAACCGTCGCCCGTTTTCCACGCCGGACACCGGACTACATCCCGGATTTCGCGGAAAAAGGGCGAGGTTTCGGTCTTTATGGCGCCAATACCGCGAGCGTCACTTCTCCTTTGCTTTTGCCTTTGGCGTCATCGTGAAAATTGCAATAGGTCTTGATGAAGGTGCATGTCGAGGTCTTCTTGATACTCTTGATGCCGTAAGTGCCGTAAAAATGCTTGGCGTTCAGCTGGCTTTGATAGCTCGAGGCGAGCTTTGCAATCAAGACGTTCGGAAGCTGTTTCTCGAAAAACGTGTCCATGTCGTAATCTTCCGATAACTCCGGTATCAGGGCGTGTTTGATGCAATGCGCCAAATGCACGTAACAAATCTGGTTGAAGCAGATGTTGTATTCCACGGCATTGAAGTGCCCGGTGTCGTCGATATAGCAGGACTCGGGTATCGAGAATTCGCCGTTCATGATCAGGCTTTGCGGATCAAGATCTTCCGACTGCTGGAACCAGGCCTGTTTCAGATAACGGCTGTGGCTGAAATAAGGTTTCAGCACCTCGTTCATAAAACCATTGTCGATATCGGAAACGATGACGTTCTCCAGCGGGTCAACCATCCTTAGCAGACTCATTATTCAATCCCCACATAAAACGGTAAATCGTCGTAAATGCCGATGCGGTACATTCTGCTGTATTCGCCCGGCTTGGCCTTGGAGCCTTTATGAATCAATGTCCGGTTTTCCCAGATAATCATGTCGCCTTCCTCCCAGGTATGCGTGTGGATGAATTTAGGCTGCTCGACGAATTCGAACAGGGCCTTCATCACCCGCTGATTTTCCTCATAGGACAGGCCGACCAGTCCGCTGGTGAAACCGCTGCTGATATACAGGATTTTTTCGCCGGTCACCGGATGCTCAATGACGGCGGGATGGGCCTGTGGCGGACATTCGGCTTTGAAGTTCTCGATGAGTTCCTCAATCGAACGGTCGATGTCGCACGGTTGTACTTTATAGCGCGGCCAGGCTTCCTGCATGGCCATCCGGCCGTCCACATAACGTCTCAGATCGTCCGGGAGTTCGCGGTAGACGCGGGTCATGTCGATGTAGGAGGTATCCCTGGCCGATTTGGGGAAGAAGATAGGACGTACCGAGGTAAAGGACAAAGGATGTTTCTCGAAAGAGCAATCGGTATGCCAGTAGCGGCCTGTACCGGAAACACCGAATTTTTTTCCGTCTTCGTTGAGGTTGTTGGAAACGAAAATTTCAGGGTGGTCAGGGTGGTGATAATTCGGTTGAAAATAAACCTGAGGCCGGCCTACCGCTCTGGTGAAATCGACTTGTTGCTGTTCGGTCATGTCAAGACGCTGGCCGCGCATGACGACCAGTTTATTCCGGTAGAGTAATTGCCTGAGCATCTCCGCTTCGGGGCAACCCGGGGTGAAGGTCGTTACATCCCAACCATGCACCTCGGCGCCGATTTGTCCGGGTGCGGCCTCGATGATGGATACTTGATCTTCTGATACCACTGCATTCATGATTTATTATTCCTTTGCTCTAGATTGTGAATTGACTAAGGATTCGGCTAAAAATGACTTCCTGAAACTGGAATCCTGCATGGGATGCGCTGGCCAGAAGCAGGCGCTCCAGGCGACGCTGCTCGCGAACGATACCCTAAAGGCACAACTGCGCCTCCTGGCGTCGGCACATCCTATGTTTAAACGGGAAATGATTGATAACCGAATCCTGACTGTTTAACTAACCTGTCTGTCCTGGTCCTGCCAGAACGGCGCCCTCAATACCCGCTTAAGGACTTTGCCGCTCGGGTTTCTCGGCAAGGCATCGACAAACGTTACCGATTTGGGCACTTTGAAATCCGCGATACGGCTTCTGGCGAAATCGATCAACTCCCGTTGCTTGATTTCGCCGCCCTGGCGCGGCACGACAAAGGCTTTTACGACTTCACCCCATTTTTCATCGGGGATCCCTATGACAGCGACTTCGGCAACCGCGTCATGTTCGCTCAGTACGGCCTCAATCTCGGCGGGAAACAGGTTTTCTCCCGCGTAGATGATCATGTCCTTGATTCTGTCGCAGACATAGACGTAGCCCTCCTCATCCTTGTAACCCACGTCGCCGGTATGTACCCAGCCACCGACCAGCGTCTGTTCGGTGGCGGATTCATTCTTCCAATAGCCCAGCATGTTGCTGGGCGATTTAATGCAGATTTCGCCGCTGCGGCCCGCCGGCAATGTCCGGCCCTTCGCGTCAATGACCTTGACCTCGACGCCGGGCAAGGGCCTGCCCGCGGCTTTCATTCTCGGACTGCCTTCCGGACTGTGATCGGCGGGCCGCAAGCACACGGCCATATTGCCGGTTTCGGTCAGGCCGTAGATCTGGAAGAAGTCGCAGCCGAAGATTTCCATGGCCTTGCGCAGCAGCGGCGGCGCGATCGGCGAGCCGCCGTAGAGCAGTCCCTTGAACGACGACAGATCGGTCTGCGCGCAGGCGGGTTCTTCCAGCATCAGCTGGATCATCGACGGCACCAGCACGGCTTTGGTGACCTGGTGCCGCTCGATCAAATGCAGGGCCTGCCAGGCGACGAAGGTGTCGACGATGACGCCGGCGGCGCCGACCGCATATCCCTGGATGGCCCACCAGAGCCCGCCGATGTGAAACTGCGGCAGCGCCAGCAGCAAGGTATCGTCCGGATTCAGCGACATCCAGGCATCGCCGGCCGCGCGCATGCCCTGCATCAGTCTGAAAAAGCTGTAGTTGGCGAGCTGTACGCCCTTCGGCCGCCCCGTGGTGCCGCTGGAGTACATCTGCACGGCGACGTCTTCGGGACTGTATTCGCAGGCGATCGGGGTGGCCGGATTCTCGGTTTTCCAGTCCTCGTAGAGCGGCCAGTCCGCATGCGCGCCATCCAGGGCGATAATCGTACGGACAGTGATCAGTTGCGAAAACAGGGACTGCGCCAGCGGCAAAAACTCCGGCGCCACAAACAGCACTTCGGTTTCGCTGTCGTTCAGGATATAAAGTATCTCGGGCGGGGCCAGCCGCCAGTTCAGGTCGACCAGCACGGCCTTGATCTTGGCGCAACCGAACAGAATCTCATAATGGGCAATCGTGTCCTTGCCGAGTATCGCCACCCTGGAGCCGGACTTGACGCCGGCCGCGGTCAAGCCGTGGGCGACCTGATTGCTGCTTAGATCGAGTTGCGCAAATGTCTGCTGCTGGTTGTCCACTATAAAGGCAACGGCATCCGGCCGCAGCTGGGCCTGGCGGATGCACATCTCGGCAAGGGTCTGGAATTCACTGGATGTCATGGTGGAAAGACTCATTCTTATTGGCCCGTACGGGCGGAAAACAACTATTTCCAAGCCTGTCAGCAATAGCTGTGCCAAGCGATAAACCGGCCTCGGCTGTTCAGGCGTAAGAACCCGTTGAGATCAGGTTTGGCCGGGCTTGAGACGATTTTTAACGGTTTAGCTAGAGCAGGAGTTGTGAAACATTATTCAGCAGATTTTGGCGTATTCGCGGATTTCCATTGGTATTTATCAATTTCGATAAAATAATTATGTTATATACCGCATCGGGGCTATGGGATATGGCTGATTGATTTTTTATATCTTTATAAACAATAACTTGTGTTTATGCTAGAGCTTGACATTGTGTCATATGCCTCGCTTAGTAAATAAGTTGGACTGTATTTAAGTCTTACCTGATCCAGGTGCCCGAAGCCCGTCTCCAACGAAGCTTAGTAATGGGCATGGAATAAATCAGGGAATTGTAGGTGCGGATTTATCCGCACAGTGCGAATACCCTGAAGGGCACAAGTACCCATAGGGCATAAATGAATTCGCACCTACACCGGAAATGCATCCGCGCACTTGAGGAAGTTATTCTATGCGCGTTCCTTAGTATATTAAGACATGGATACTCGTCGTCTATCCCTCCCGACGGCCAGCGGATTCGCATGCTTGGCCGGTTGAATGCCGAATCGTTTCCCTATGCGCTTGTTTATTTTCACAACCGGAATTTACAGCCGGATCCGATGCGTTAGATGGCATGACATTTGCTGTCATAATTCGATTGATAGCCTGCCGGCCGACTGTCCCAGGATGCTATCGATCGCAAATAAAGAGTCATCTTCGCCACATGCGCTGTAAGGCGGACTGGAAAAAACCGTGGCCTTTGGTTTCAAGACAGCCTGAACGTCTTTCCCGTGAGAGTTATTCGAGGGCTTCGAATAGTGTGTTTAACAACTTATATTTCTCAAAACGCAGGAAACAATCATGCAAAAAATTGAATTGAAAAAATACGGATCCGGCAGACCACTTGCCGCAGGCGGCTTGGTCCTTTTTATCGCGCCGGATAACGGCCGGCGGCTCGGATGTTTTAGCCGCCCCAGCCTCCGTTTGCCGGCATTGACCATTCTGCAAAACTCCATTTCAATCTTGAACGGGCTTATCGTTACGACCGCACATTCCCTGTCACCGTTGGCAAAAACAGCCGGCGGGTATTTGACCTTGCTGGCTGCACTGACGGCTTTCATGCCGGCAACGGCGACAGCCGCCCAAGTCTCCGGCGGATCATTGATCCTGAATCTGGACCGGGACGCGCTGGCAGCTTCAATCGCCTTGGATGCGACTGCCGCGCCTTCCATTTACCTGGAAGAATTTTTTGATGCGGAGGCCGCCGCTACTCGCACCAATAAACAGCTTTTGGAAGACCATCTGGTAGCGGGCGTCGATGAAATTCAGGCCACAGGCCTTGAATTTGCTGTCAACGGCCCTACGGTCAGCAACCCGCAGGGCCGGAACAGCCAGCCGACCACGTTAACTTTCAATCCTGACGATTTGGCAGGCAGCGTCACTGGTGCGGTCGGTTTCGGCGGCGCCGCCCGTTTTCGAATCGATACCGGAACACAGGGCAACAGGGTCCTGTCGGGCGACTATACGTTGGAGTACGACGCTGCCAACATCGATCCAAGCACGGGCCGCTCCGGTTGGACGCTCTATAACCATTTGTATTACCGGGCCGATGCATTTTATCTGTTCAATGTCGTCACCGATCTGACCACCGCTTCGCTGCTTCTTTCCGGCGATCTGGGATTGGGCAGCAGTTTCAATCATTTGGGGGGTTCGACCAATGCGATAGTCGGCAATTTCAGCTTTCAAGCCAGTCTGGTGCCTGTTCCGGCCGCCGCGTGGCTGTTTATGTCGGGATTGGCCGGACTCGGATTATTGGGCAGAGCCAGGGGCACAAATGGATGAAACAAGTCGTTTTTCGTAATCCGGCAGGATTAGGAAATTCGGACTGTTGTCCGGCTTGATTTTGTCGCTGACACACGGCGCGGCCGGACAAAGTATCCTCGTCGGCCCGCAAAACCATCACCGTGGTCAATTCCGTTCAATCCCGCCAACATTGTGACCGGCCGGCCTCGATCCAATACCGTATCGAAGCCGGACATCGCGGGCGACTGGGTCTGCAGTAACGACGCCAGGAGGCATAGGCCTTCCCGTGCCTTAACCAACGCTGGAAGGCCTATGCGTGCCCGATCCGGTATTGGAAGT
Organism: Methylobacter sp. BBA5.1; assembly: GCF_000746145.1. Lineage (NCBI taxonomy): Bacteria > Pseudomonadati > Pseudomonadota > Gammaproteobacteria > Methylococcales > Methylococcaceae > Methylobacter > Methylobacter sp. BBA5.1. The sequence goes on along the minus strand of NZ_JQKS01000041.1, from coordinate 12,687 downwards.
CAAGGGCAAGCACATGAACAAATGACCAATTACCGTTTTTTTAAATTAAACTATACCGTTTGATAAGGCATTAACAACAAACATGCGTCTCTCCTTTTCTCCAAAAACCATCCTGATCCTTCTAATACTCTCATCGGCGATAGCCGCAGGCATCGTGTACTGGCTTAAAGAGATTCATCCCTTCGAGACGACCGACAATACCTATCTCAAATCGCACCTGAGCCTGATCAGCCCCAAGGAAACGGGCTACGTCAAGGAAGTGCTGTTCGAGGACAATCAGAAGGTGATGCCGGGCGATCTGCTCGTCGTCATCGACAACCATGATTTCAGGGCCAGGGTCGCCCAGGCGGAAGCGCAGGTCCTGATAGAAACGGCGCACATCCATACGCTGGAAACCGACAAAGTCACGCAGCGCGCCAAAATTCATCAGGAAGAAGCCAATATCGCCGCCGCGCAAGCCGACCTGGAACGGGCCGCGAAAGATACCAAACGTTTCGCCAATCTGGCGGCGGAAGGAGCCATTTCGGCCCAGACCCGCGATGCCGCCGAATCCGCCCTCAAGCAGGCGGCCGCCAACGTCGAGAAAACCCGTTCGGCGCGGCAGGCCGCGGAAAGCGAACTGGCCTCCCTGGATGCCCGGATCGGCGAGACCCGGGCCCGGCTGAAGGCGGCCCAGTCTGTCCTGGAACTGGCCCGCATCGATCTGGAGAACACGCGCATTGTGGCGCCTATCGCCGGCGTCATCGGCAATCGCAGCGTGCAGGTGGGTCAGCTGGTCAAGCCCGGCAGCGTGTTGGCCTACCTGATCCCGACCGATGGCCTGTTCGTGGAGGCGAACTTCAAGGAAACCCAGATCGACCGGATGCGGCCGGGACAGCCGGTGGATATCCTGATCGATGCTTATCCCGGCAACCGGTTCGAAGGCACGGTGGACAGCTTCTCGCCCGCTTCCGGTTCCGAATTCAGCCTGCTGCCGCCGGAAAACGCCACCGGCAACTTCACCAAGATCGTGCGGCGCGTGCCGGTGAAGATCCGGTTCCGGCCCGGTACCGACCTGAGACGCCTGAAGCCGGGTTTGTCCACGGTGGTCAAGGTCAGGGTCGGGTAGTCCGGCATGGCAGCGGTAGTCAAGCCCTCCTCGCCCCGGCCTTCAGCCGCCAGCGAAAAGCCGTCCGAGATCCCGGCCTCGAACGACGCTGCCGAAAAGACGGTCAGCCCCCGGCAATGGATCGGGTTTTTCGCCATGGTCCTGGGGATGTTTCTGGCGGTCCTCGACATCCAGATCGTCGCCAGTTCCCTGGAGCAGATCCAGGCCGCGCTGTCGGCGACCCAGGACGAAATCACCTGGGTGCAGACCGCTTATCTGATCGCGGAAGTGGCGATCATCCCTCTGTCCGGCTGGCTCGGACGGGCGCTGTCCATGCGCTACCTGTTCGCCCTGTCCTGCGGCGGCTTCACCGTGATGAGCCTGCTGTGCGCGCTCGCCTGGAACCTGCCGTCCATGGTGACCTTTCGCGCCTTCCAGGGATTTTTCGGCGGCGCGATGATCCCGTCGGTATTCGCCGTGACCTACACGTTGTTCCCGCGCCATCTTCAGCCGACCATGACGGTCGTCGTCGCCATGGTGGTGACGGTCGCGCCCACGGCGGGCCCGGTGCTGGGCGGCTATCTCACCGAGACGGCCTCCTGGAACACCATGTTCCTGATCAACCTGGTGCCGGGCACGCTGGTCACCATAGCCACCGCGCTGTTTCTGCGGCTGGACGAGCCGGACTGGGCCTTGCTTAAGCGGATCGATTTCCGCGGCATCGTGTATATCGTGGTGTTTCTCGGGAGCACGGAATTCGTGCTGGAGGAAGGCGTGCGCGAGGAATGGTTCGACAGCCGCGAGATCGTGTTCTTCACCCTGATCGCAGTGACTTCCGGCATCGCCATGTTCTATCGCGAGCTGACCATCGAGCACCCGATCGTGGACCTGTGGGCGTTCCGCAACCGCAATTTCGCCATTGGCTGCCTGTTCAGCTTCATTCTCGGCATCGGGCTTTACTCGATCATCTTCCTGATGCCGACCTATCTGGCCACCGTCAAAGGCCTGAACAGCCTGCAGATCGGCCAGTACATCATGGTCACCGGCCTGTTTCAGTTCGCCTCCGCCTTCATCGCCGGACGGGTCGCCAGAAAGCTGGGTCCGCGCCTGACGCTGGGCCTGGGGCTGTTCGGCTTCGGCCTCGGGACCTTGATGAACGGCAATCTGACCCATGAGGCCGGTTACTGGGAATTCTTCTGGCCGCAGGCGCTCCGGGGCTTCTGCTTGATGTTCTGCTTCCTGCCCATCAATTACCTGACCTTCGGCACGCTGCCGCCGGAGGAAGTGAAAAACGCCAGCGGACTGTACAATCTCATGCGTAATCTGGGCGGCGCCATTGGCCTGGCCGTCTCCAATACCCTGATGATCCGGCTGAACAAGGAGCATTACGCGATATTGCGCGAGGCGGTGAGGCCCGGTTCGGCGACCACGCAAGCCTGGCTGGGCGGACTACAGAACCGCTTCAGCACGGCCTCGTTGCAGGACGGCGATCTGGCCGCGCTGAAGCAGATCTATGGCATGGCCAGGCGCGAAGCGGAAGTGCTCACTATCAACTCCATGTTCCAACTCCTGGCTCTGGTTTTCTTCCTGGCCTTGTTGCTGTTGCCGCTGGTGAGAATAGCGCCGCCCGCTTCCGGCAAAACTGGCGGCTGATATCGATAGTGAATCAGGCGGTCCGTGACTGGGCGGTACCGGCCGCTTGCGGGCTGTTATGTTGCGAATGTGAATGACAGCATTTGAAACAGGGCGGACACGCAGGGCTGAACCTGTATGTTCGCCCTTGCCCAACGGTTCACCCTCGGCCAATGGCTCTCCGATAATCCATCGTGCACCGGAAACAGGGCGGACACGCAGGTCCGCCCCTACAATGCATCTGTATGGTTCAGGCGTCCCCTTTGGATTTGCATGAGCCGCATCACAAGCTGCTGAAATTATTAGAAAACAATTGCAGAGCCATAGGATGTGCCGACGAAAGGAGGCGCATCAATCGCGAGAGATGCGCTTCGTTCCTCAGCACATCCTATGCCTGGCGCATTTAATGGCCTTAAACGAAACCGCCACCTTCAAATCGGCCATCGACGTAGGCGGATCCGCTTTGAATGAAGAATTATACGGCTCTTCGTCCTCAAAGCTCGTATCCCCGATCTACCCAGTAACGCCAATCATCGACAGCTTCTATTGTGTCCTCATCCGCACTAATCGGTTCAAGTTGCGCCAATGGAAGACCCATCGATCGCCCCTTCCACTTCACCATAACGAACATCTCATACATACAATCGCCCTCTGACGCCATACTCTCAGCTACGACCTCCTCACCTTTGCACAGCGGCGAAATTGAGCGTTCTCGCATGCAGCGTGCCTTGAAAGGGAAGGCGATTCTGTCCTGGAGATAGTAGTACCATCCCATCGCTTGCTCTTCTGGACAGTAAGCGTCAACGATAGCCTCCATCTTGATGCGATGCTCGCGTTCTTCGTCTTTCTCCCGGTTCGCCATTGGACGATACCTCCATTAGAATCGTGAGTGATATGAGTCGAGCGCTCAGAACCATATAACGTAAAGCTCAGCGGAGTAGCGTTAGAGGAGTCCTCTGGAGCGTTGGGTTAGGCTTGAAATTTAAGTAACTCTTCAACTGTCAAGCCGATATCTTTAGCGATTTGCCGAAGTAAAATTGGGGAAATATCACGTCCGGCATGAAATGGCACTGTTGTGCATCTGCCGTCAGGATGGCGGAATTGTTTATGTGAACCGCGTTGCCGGATTTGTGTAAATCCTAATATTTCAAGCAAAGCGACAACTTCGCGAGGTTTAAGAACAGGTACGTTTCCCATGCTTAAGCGATGACCACATTTTGAGTTCCAACAAACTCGGCTTCCAGTATTGGCTCACCATCCTCAAGCAACATTTCAATGACTTCCCGAAGATTTTGATTCAGCTCATCCAATGATTCCGCTTGGCTGTGTGCGCCTGCAAATCCAGGAATGAAACCCACATATAAACCAGTGTCGTGACATTTTTCAATAATCGCCGTGTAAATTTTCATATCGACATAACCTAATTCAAGTAGTGATTGGAAACCAAATTGTATTTCTCCCTGCTGCGATTTTTTATGAACAGAATTTTGTCATGTAATCGGCAGGGCTTATATCAGTATCGCTGGTTTTCAAATCGTCTGGTATAAAATATTCTAAATCTTGCGGACCAACAGCTCCAAATACGAAGCGCTCAATTCCGGCATCTTTAAGCTTATTCGCAAACTGATCATCTTCATTACGAAAGAATGCCGAATAATAATATCTCGTTGCCCCAACTATAAGGTCTGGCGAATTGGAGGGCTGGATATTGTTTTGAGTTCCCCGAACGTAATTCTTTAACTTTTAAAGGAAACTCAAATTTCCTTTGACCGTAGCCAACTGCAGGTGGAATCGAACTATCTATCATTTTTTAATAACTGCAGATAACTGGGGCCAGAGTAAAATTAAATCTTATCTTTCCGCCAACCGACAGGGCAGCCTGCCTGTTTGGCTGAGACCCGCCGACCGGTCAGTTTTTCAATTTGCGCTTTAAACCGTTCATTCCCTAGCGCTAGCTCCTTGTTCAGCGTCCGTCGAATCTCTTCCAATAATTCCCATCGATATGCTGCGTGAATAACTCCCGATATCTGGCTTGCCGCTCGCTCGCCTCTTTGCCTAACGCCATATACAGAGTCATAGGATGTGCCGACGAAAGGAGGCGCATCAATCGCGAGAGATGCGCTTCGTTCCTCAGCACATCCTATGCCTGGCGCATTTTATGGCCTTATTGGGTTGATCATTTGTGATCATTTGAAGGCGTGCGTTCACGGCCAGACATAACGCCTCGCATCACCGGCAGCAGAAAGCAGCGCGACGAAGGCGGAGCATCCCCTCGAACAAAAAGATGCGTTATTTGGCAGGGCATGATTGAGTCTCGCGCAGAAGGATCGCCTTTTTGTCATTAAAGCCTACAGGCACCGATGTATGTTCATGAACGATCCTCACAGCGTTTCCCTCGGACTTGAGCGTCCAAGTAAGTCGGTTTTGCAAGGCGTGCAGCTTCTCACCCTCAGCGGAATAACCCGCATAGGTGACTATGGACGTGACTATTGTCAGTTCCTGCTCATCTATGGCTCGCACTTCCTCGAAGCTCACCTTAACGCGTTCGTTCCCTAGCGATATAAACCATTCATCAACCATTTTCCGCCAGGATTCCAAACTATCGTAGGACCAGGCGCTCCATGCGTCGAATACCCACACATTTTCACTATATAAATTTATGAATGCGTCGACATTCCTCTCAAAAACCGCCGTTTTGTAGGCATCAATGACCTGCAACGTCGACTGCTTAATATTGTTCACTTAATATCTCCTATTCAGATCGAGGGACGTACTCATGCTATGAGGTTCTACGGGGATTTCATCTGGCGCTACCGACCGGCCAGTTCGCTCCAAATCGCTCTTACTTCAATCGTTGCAACCTTTGCCATTGGATGCGATGACGCTACTTCGATCGCTTCCTCATCGCCCGAACATTCAATCAACTCATAGGCGCACATCTTTTCCATCGAGTCGGCGAATGGCCCTTTCTTTAGTACTACCTTGCCTTCTCGCACCCGGACGGTTGTGGCTTCACCGGCGGGGCGCAAGGGATTGCCGTATACACGGACTCCCCGATGCTCCATCTCTTTTATCCAGGTACCGATGTCCCTGATCAAGGTTTCAGTCGGAGCAAAAGAGTCATCATGGCTGATAATGAGCAGGTACCGCATGTCATTCCTCCTTAAAGGCATAATAATGCTGAGTTAAGGAGCGCATGGAGCAGCGAAGCGTCCCTTTGAATCCCGGGTTAGGCTGGCACATTGGAAATGAACCATTCGACTGTAGCTGACAGAACCACATTGCCTGCGGCGTCAACCACCTCGACGGGAATTGGCGCAGAAAGCCTCCCGCGCTCATTAAGCTCGGCAGTCCACTTTGAAAGCGTGTCCGGCGCAATGACGCATCTTGCAGATACTTGTCCAACGCCTGGCTTACGAAACTTTGCTTCAAGTCGCCTGACAACAGGGACGACGCTAGCATACCCCGAGAACTCCCGAGCTAGAAAAGCCCCTGATCCGGCCTCGGCGACAGCCAGCATGGCACTGGCATGAACCGTGCCGAGATGGTTAGTGTACTGCTGCCCGTCAGGCAAGCAGGTTTGAAAACCGCTCTCACTTGACGCCAATTGCAGCCCAATGAGTTTATTAAAAGGTAAATCTGAGACGTCCATTTTTAATAAGCCTATCATTCCATATGAGCCGCGGCTTGCCCTGGAGCGCAGCGGAAGGGTAAGGTGTCGGACTCGATGTGGTTGTTAATTGCTTCTTGAATCATTGTATTTGTCCAAATCTTTGATACCCGGTGCCTTGGCAAGCACGGACTGTCCCAACTCATCGGGAAGCCCGATAAATAATGTTGCACTGCTGTCCCAACAGACTATTTCAAAGACAGCGTTTTCGATTTGTTTGGATGGTTTGCCTTTCCAAAAATCTGGATTCCCATCCGCATACGGCCTGTCGGATAGAATCGCCTGGGCGCCAGATGAAAAGGCTGAAAAAACGGCCCAAACGAACTGATAATCGTACTCGACCAGCTTAGCCTTTAGCTCCCGTCCAGTGACCCATGCCGGATCAGGCAGCCCTTCCCAGCCACCGTCAATATCGGAAATATGCCAGTTAAAACCCGACAGGGTAATGCCCAGCCACGCCTCGACGTCCAGCATGCTTGTATAGAACTTGACTTTACCAGTTCCCTCTTGAATGAGATTCATAGGCAGCTCTGCAGCTAACGTAAAGCTAAGGGGCGGGCGCGATAGCGACCGTCCCTCTTGAGCGATTCGTTAGGCGAAATATTATAAATATCAACTTATTAGTCCTACTCGAAGGTCTTCAGCCTGATATATAGTCTTACCTTTGTGTACAACAATACCATCTGCAATACCTATCGGCATTGGTTTCTTAAAAATACGTTTTATATGTAATCGATAATGAATGGACCCGGCATCAGGGTATATTTGGCCTGTAAATTTGACTTTGCCGACACCCAATGCCCTCCCTTTACCCTGTAACCCGGACCACCCGAGAAATACCCCAAGCAATTGCCATAATGCATCAAGACCTAAGCAGCCGGGCATGACGGGATCCCCCTGAAAGTGACAACTAAAAAACCAATGCTCTGGCTGAATTTTCAGGTTGGCATCAAGTTGGCCCTTATCATAAATTCCTCCATCGTTAGTAATGTTTGTAATCTCATCGATCATCAACATTAAGGAATTCGGTAGCTGAGCATTGCCCTCACCAAAAAATTTTCCTTTAGTCATTTCCAAAATTTCTGTATTTGAAAAACGCATCCTGGCCTCCGAGTGGGCAAAAAACGTAATTCTTTCAAATTCCAGAGATCAGCTATTGTAAAAATCGGACTTGAATCGCTCCCAAAAGGTGCTCGGGCTTGAAAGCAGGAACTTATTCCAGTTCTTTATCAGGTGGGATTGATCAAAATATCCAAGGTCATGATGCGTATTTGATGAAGAAGCTTGTACCGAATACATCTGCTTGCATGCATGTTGAATGCGAATAGTCTGTGCGAATTCTTTTGTGCTCAACCCCGTGTTTCGGTGAAATAATCGATTTAGATGGCGATCACTCCACCCTACCAATTTGGTTAATCCACTAATTCTTATATTGCCAAACGATTGATATATCAGACTCAATGCGTGATCGAATTGGTTTATTGGAAGTTTATTGAGGTTACTTAACAGCCATTGCTCACAGACGGCTGCTCGATCGCGGAAGTTGTTGTTTTGATAAATGCGCTTATAAAGATCATCAAAGCCACTCCATGAAAGACAACTATCATCCACAAACTGATCTTTTATTTCCGAAACATTTAAGTTAACAAAATGACGCAACCCCCCAGGATAAAACCAAATGCCAAAATACTCTCCGGCATCGAGAATTTGTAGATCGCAGGCTTGTAACCGGGACCCACTGAGTAGCGATCCATTAGGAGAAATAAATATCGCTTGAGTGCCATCTGGAATAATGGGATAACGAGTGGGCATTGTTGCTTCAATTTGCAGATACGAATGAACTATCCCTCGTAAATAAATACATGCATTCGTAGACTTAAGATAAAGGCCAAAAGTGTTTAAGCCTGATTTCGTCAAAGTTGGCTGAAATGGTTGATATGGATTTTCCATTTTGTTCTCTGTAAAGCCTAACAGTGTGTTTTATGTGGCCAGAGCCATAGGATGTGCCTAGCGCATCTTATGGCCTTGGCTGGAAGCCAGTCTCTGTTGATCGCCGGGTTAGCCCGCATATTGCTCAATAATGCTGTGCCACTTGCGAACCGGCAGGCCTTCGATTTGCTCATGATAAAACTCACTTTCTGTAGGAGTTGGCTTGAATATTGGACGTTTATCCGCAGGCCCGAAGTGAATTTCGAGCGGTTGCTCGATAGCAGTGTAACCAGGCAGAGTGTTTGCCAGAATACCCGCAGCAGGCGGCTCGTTCGAGCCATCTTTGTCATATAGCTCGTGATACCGGTCAAAGGTTTCTTCTGAGACTTCAGCCCAGACGCCCCAGCCAAATTTCGTACCCAACTCTTGAACAGTGACGTACATAACACCACGGATGAAATAGCGCTTGCCATCAAGGGAGCAAAAGTCTGCATGAGTTTTTGCGCGTGCGTCTCTCTGTTCCTCAGATAAGGCGAATATGGCATCAGGTAGTCCAAAAGCCACATCCATCTGATGGGGCTCAACTTCTTTTCCGCAGCAAGGACATTTCATTGGTCTGGTCTTAAGGGCTAACGTAGAGCTAACCGGGCGCGGCCCGGAAAGCTGAAAAAATAAAACCGTATTGTAACCGCGCTCCGGTTGAGCGCAATATTAGGTTTCTGGATACTATCGAACATTCTTCCAGTTTTTATTTACTTTTATCCAAAATGCTGGGGTCAGGGAGAGACAGTTTTTATAACTTATTAACTTTCCATCAATCTCCCCTAATACTTTATTTTCCACGAGGTCTATGACAATTGATAATTTATTTTTTGAATGATCTTCAATAGGTAATTTGTCAATATCCATACAAGTTTCCGCGAACCAACCATCATAAAAACGACTACGTGGCCCTCCCATTCCGTAGGTGTTTGATTTGCCAACTTTATCTACATATTCCCACCAACTGATGGCGTAAATTCTAAATCCATTGCCTATGAGATCCTTAGCAAAATCCTTGTAGTTCTCTCTCATGACAATAATGTCAATATATCCACTGCCAACTGGTTGAGCTTTGTGTTTTACCAGCAGGTTATCAAGAACTGCTTTTCTTTCTTGTTCACTAATGCTCATGTTTTCGGCCACTCGATAAAACCTAACGCTGAGCTAAAAGGCACAAATGGAGCGTAGCGGAATTTGCGTCAATGCCTTGTTCAGCTATAGATACTCATATACCGTGGTTACAGTTACCTTATTACTATCATTTTCTTCAAACTCAATTTCTATATCCCCTCTTTTAAAATGGTTCCGGGATGCCTGATCAAATTTATTTTTAATCAAGTATTCGTCCATTACATTTCGCTCAAATAAACAATGCAACTGTATGATTGCGGGCTTTGGTCCATCTGCTGAACTATAAATAAACCGAGGATCATTTTCACAGTACCCGGATAGTTGAGATAGTTCATTGGGGGTTAATAGGTAGTAATCTAAACTAACTCTGCCATATTCACGGCTCTCTGAAAAAGAGACCAGCGCACCATAAACTACAATTAACACCAAGATGATAATTGTAAAAATGAGTGAAATTATCTTTTTCACTACTTTATTTCCTTAAATAAAACGCCTTGCTGAGCTGGCTTAATTATGTTTAATTCGCTGGGTAATTGCATGGTCATAGAGCCATAGGATGTGCCGACGCAAGGAGGCGCATCAATCACGAAAGATGCGCTTCGTTCCTCAGCTCATCCTATGCCTGGCGCATCTTATGGCCTTATCCAGTTTCTTTAAGAAAGATGCTTCACTACGCGCTTTAATCGACCGAATATCGAATTCATGAAAGAAGATTTTTGCGGCCTCAATTGTTCCCGCAGGCCCCATGCTTCTCGCAGTAGACGGACCAACCGAGCCATTCCCGGCTCGCTTTTTCATCAGATCGATAAATTCTTTATTCATGAGGCTTTCCCTAATTGGCGGCTAACGTTGCCATAAGCCGCGCGAGGTACGAGCGTCGGTTTTAATGGCCTGGTTATGTTGATTTTGCCGACTACAATGATTCGACATAATTAAGCCACCTATCCAGTAATGAAGCATAATACGAAGCCTCGCGCGTTGTATGTCCTTCGGGGCTTACTGACTGCGCTTCTAATGTGCCTAGAGCTTCAACTATTTTCTCTGCATCTTCAATGGTAATTTGAACAAGAAAATAATCTGTTTCCTTGCTACCTCGGTGTTGAGCAGGTTTTTCTGCTGGCTTTGATTTTAACGTATCACTTATTAAACCCATTTTATTTGATTCAACCTTTTCTAAAGCTGCCAGTGTTTGCTCAATCTCCTGCCTAGAAAAGGAAGAAGGTTTGCTACATATTTCGTGATACGCCCGAGTTTCCATTAATTCTTTTTTCAACATAACGTTGAGTGTGAGCCGCCGCGTTTACACGGTCGACTCCACGCTTTTGTTAGCCTCTAGCCGTCCGACCTTGGCTAGCGCGCCAATCAACTCCCGAAACGCAAAGATGCACCGCATGTGACTTCCCTTGTTGTAGCTCGTCTCGTATTCGCGCTCCTCAAGCTGAAACAGGTGCATCCGGTTCCGCGTATCCCAGAGCCAGTCCAGCTCGCGCTGCAGGTTCTCATTAATTATTCCCTTCGCGGCAAGAAACTCGTTACGGCTCTTGACGTTCTTCCCGCAGATTCCCTTTAGGTAATCTTTGGTGATGCTTTCGCAGAGGGTTGCGATCAAGAAGATGTAGAGCTTGGTGAGCATTTCCTGAGCAGTCCCCGCCAAGTCCGTCCGCATGCCTAGCCAGAGAATTGCATCGGACAGTAGCAGGGTGTATGCCAAGTTGCTCTTGAGGTTCTGGTCTTTGATAAACGGAAGCCGGTGGCGCTGATAAGCCGCCGGACGGATAAACCCACGCGGGAAACGTACCTTGGCAGCCTCAAGCTCTGACCATGGATGATTCTGCTCAACGCAATATTCATGGATGCTCTGTAGTAGAGCACTCGCTTGAGACACCGCTTCCTTAAGTTCTTCGTCGTTTCTTATTGTCATCTTTTCTTGGAGGCTAACGTTACGGTAAGGGGCGCGCCGCTCACTGAGCTTAAACGAAGCCACCGAACCTTGATAAAAAACTGAACTTCAAAACCGCCAACGGGCGGCGCGTCCCTTTGACCGGCTTGTTAGGCCAGGCAATAACCGACAAAACCAGTAAACCACCAACAAAAACAGATCGATTTGACCCTAGTGAGTGACCCGGCAAGCTTGGCATAAGCAGCATGAACGAAAGCAAATCGCCTAATGAAGCAACAACACCGCCAGCTCTGCAAAAAAAATTGATTACCACAAAATCAACTAGAGCTATAAAAATGGGAAAATAATATGGAACCATGATGGCTGAAGATTCGCCACCCTAATTCTCAGTCGGTTATTCTCATCGTTAATTCTTGGCGCTTCCTCAATACTTGGTAAGCTGATTGAACCGTCTTCGCCAATAATTTCTATCGATTTTGATAGCTTCATGTAGTCATTAGAAATTTCTGAAAGCATTTTTGCAGTATTTTTATGACCAAGCCGCTTAAGGGAGCTTGAAATAATGCTTAGTTCAAATCCACAATCTTTTGCGGTTAGCCCTTTATGTAATATCCGGCTACTTTCTTCGCGCAAGGTTCTAAATTCAAAATATTTTGCAACAATAATCCCAGAATAAATACCTGTGATTATTGATGAAATTAGTTGAACAATTTCATTCACGTAAAATTCCAATTAATGTTGTCAAGTGAAAAAGTATATGCCTAACAAGTGATTCTCAAGATCTGCATATATTACACACCGGACCACAGCATCAAAACATTTTTCCTGAAAAACGTTGCAGTTCTAAACGGGATAACATACGTCATTTTCACGATAAACAGATCCAGATAGCTTCAATACTTTTTACAACCGACTCGCCCAGGCAATTCAACAACTGGCCGCTATAATGCTAATTAGTGTTTGAATGAAAATTAATTAATCTCATATTCATCAATAGGTTATAATGATTTTCCAACACGAAGATGTGTTGCCCTGACCCCGGTTTTGTCTTATTTCCAGCGAAAATCGGCCCGTAACCGCCTAAAAGCCAAAATCTTCATCCCTCGAATTCGCATGCGCACCGTCATTCAGCCTCAACTCAAATTCGGTGAAACCGATATTGCCGCCATTGTCATTGATCCTAAATCACGTGATGACATTCCCCAACTACTGCGTGGACTGCAATACATTTATACCGAGGTCAGCTTGCGTCAGCGGATATTTGCCATTCTGGAAGAGGTCATGCCCGAACGGGCA
>NZ_JQKS01000040.1:0-42288 GCF_000746145.1 Methylobacter sp. BBA5.1 | reverse complement strand
TAGGTGCGAATTTATTCGCACTATTCGCACGCCATGAATACGCTGCAAATTTTACTCGTCAGAACAAGGCTGACTGAGTACTAGTCCAAGAAATTGTCGATCTCGAGCATTCGCGGCATCGCTCACTGACCAATTATATGTCCAATACCATCGCGAGTTTAGGAACGGGAATTATAAAACTCACGTTCCTTAGTCGTTTATTCCTAATCAGGATAAATGGTCGGCTCTTCAATTAAGTGCGGCTGATTTACTACCTCTTTTACAGAATACTTAAACCGAACTACAGCTTTTAATGAACAAGCTTTATGGCTTCTATATAAGAGATAGATGATAAAATTGTCAAAAAGTATGGGGTAATATTGTTTTATAATTATTGGTTTTACGGGTGTCGATGAAATTTCAATATCGTAAAAACAAAGATGTGATTAAAGCCTGAAGTCCTCTGGCTCCGGAAATAAAAATTGAAAACGCTTAATGCTATATCTTAATAAACAATGAAAAAAATAATAAATAAAAGTTTTCTTACTAATCTGATTGCTGTTGCGGTTATTATCACTGGCTATGTCTGCCCCGTACAGCAGGAACTGATGAAAGCAATTGGTTATTTTGCGTTGTCGGGAGCAATAACTAACTGGCTGGCTGTTTATATGCTATTTGAGAAAGTTCCTTTTTTATATGGTTCAGGCGTGATACCGAATCGCTTTGAAGAGTTTAAGGGGTCGATCAAAAAACTCATGATGCAGCAGTTCTTTACTATCGACAATGTAGAGCATTTTATTGAGGCTGAGGAACAGCAGGGAGGCAAAGTGCTGAATCTGGAGCCGTTATTGAATGCGGTCGATTATGACAAAGTGTATGAGGGATTGGTCGCATCGATCATGGGGTCTTCCTTTGGCGGCATGTTAATGATGATGGGCGGTCCGGAAGCGTTAACACCCTTAAAGTCCCCATTTACTGAAAAAATGAAACTCACGTTGGCCGAAACGGTTGAATCAGAAAGTTTTAAAGCAGCGCTGCAGCAAGGTTTGAATGCGCATAAAATCGGTGAGGACATTGTCGGTAAAATTGAAACAGTGATCGATAAGCGGTTGAGTGAGCTAACGCCTCAATTAGTTAAGGAGATGGTTCAAGCGATAATTCGCGAGCACTTGGGGTGGCTGGTTGTTTGGGGCGGTATTTTCGGCGGTTTGCTGGGTGCCATATTCAGTTTTGCCTAATGGAACCGATCGAATTAGCGTTTGAAGAACTGGGTAATTCGGATGCTTGTCCGCTAATTATCTTGCATGGTTTTTTCGCTTCCTCGCGTAATTGGCGTCAGGTGGCGGAGAGGCTTTCGGCTGGATTTCATGTTTATGTGCCGGATATGCGCAATCATGGCTCATCGCCTCATGTATCAGTGATGGATTATCCTTCCATGGCGGCGGATCTTAAGCTGTTTCTCGATCAGAGGGGAATAAAGGCGGCCCACTTTTTGGGTCATAGCATGGGTGGCAAGGTTGCCATGTGGTTCGCGCTTAATTATCCCGAGTATGTGGATAAGCTGATTGTCGTCGACATTGCCCCGGTGAGTTATAAACACAGTTTTGACCATCTCATTCAGGCATTGAAGGCCTTGCCGCTTAGTGAAATCAGCAATCGCAAACAAGCTGAAGCCGAACTTGCCGCTGAAATACCGGAACTAGGTTATCGCCAGTTTTTATTGCAAAATCTTGTTCTGAGTCATGGTGAATATCGCTGGCGAATCGATCTGGATATTTTTTACCGGATGGCGCCGAATATCATCGCCTTCCCTGAGACGGAGCAGTTAGAGCCTTTTACCGGAAGCGCGCTATTTATCGCCGGTGCAGACTCGGATTATGTCAAACTTGATGATATTACTGTATTATTCCCCGAAGCTGATCTCAGCATCATTGATAATGCCGGCCATTGGCTGCATGTGCAGCAGCCGGATATATTTATAGAGCGGGTTGAGAGCTTCTTATTGGATTAAAGCAAGAGACTGCTCGACGGCATAACAGCAAAATAGGGCTCTGACTGGATGATTTTTACTATTTTATCTTTTTCAGTAACTGTGTTCTTTTAACGTTTTTCCCCAATCTTTATATGGCCGGCCAGTGCATGAGAAGCAGTAAACTAAAAGTGGGGCGTGTCCGGCTTTGCCCGCATCAGATCAATAATGAAGAGGTGCTTGATATTACATTTTTGGCCACTTTGGCACGAGCTATAAAAAATTCTTAAACTGAGACGAAAATTTGCTGTCTGTGTTGTAGCGGATAAATTTTTTTATGAATATGCGGTACGCCGCACGGCTAAAAATAATAAATCCCAGTGTGTTTTTGTGTCGTGGTATTAGCCATGAAACGATTTGTAAAGCTTGATGTCAGCAAAATTGCGGATGATATGCATAAAATTAAAGCTCGTAGGAATTTGACAGGAAGCACGGATAAAAATGGTTTGCACAAATCGACAATATTATTGTCGAAGTTGGTTGATGCGGTTGGCTGTTTTGAAAGTCAGGCATGATTAAAAAAAACGGTAATCAGGCGACGGTGCTCAAAAGAGCGGTGAAATTATAGATATTGTCTGGAAAGTCAATGTGTATCGGCTACAAATTTACCGATAAAAAATTATGCGGAAAAAGTCGGCCTAGGCGTTGATTATTTGCCGCACGGATACAACATAGGCGGGCGGGAGTCGAACCGGTCGGGTGAGTTTTTTTAATGATGATGCAAAGCTATCGCCATTTTTATACATGAGAAAGTAGGAATATATGAAAATTCAATCTGAATGGCGTTAAAATATTCATAATCAATCTTTTTTAGGTTATTCGATAAGTCTTGATCATGACTTGTAATCGCAACTATCTTAAGCAGCTTTTTTATAAAAAATAATAAGGAGAAACCGGATGTCAAAAGGTCAGAATTTGCAGGATAATTTTCTAAATACCCTTAGAAAAGAACATACGCCTGTTTCAATTTTCCTTGTTAATGGGATTAAATTACAAGGGAAGGTGGATTCATTTGATCAATATGTGATTATGCTCAAGAATACAGTCAGTCAAATGGTATACAAGCATGCCATTTCAACGATTGTGCCGAGTAAAGCTGTAAAGCTGACACGTGAAAACGAATCCAACGAAGAATAATTTTTTATTGTGAGTAAATCTTGTTACTGAAAAACGTTAAAACACAGAAAAATAATAGCCTTTTTATCAGCAGAGTAATGGAGTGCTTAATTGTTTGAGCGTCCCGACTCAGGTGAGCGAGCGGTCCTGGTTCATCTAACACTTCATTCCGGACAGGAAGATCTTTTAGAACTAAAAGAGTTGGCTAAATCGGCCGGCACTGATCCTGTTTATGTAGTTACCGGCAGTCGACGCAGCCCTGATCCGAAATATTTTGTCGGAACAGGTAAGCTTGATGAGCTTAAAAATGTTGTAGAAAGCTATTCCGCGAATATTGTTTTATTCAATCACCCGCTTTCACCTAGTCAGGAAAGAAACCTTGAGAATGCGCTGGGTGTTCGGGTAGTCGACAGAAACGGATTGATTCTTGATATCTTCGCTCAACGCGCTCAGACATTTGAAGGCAAACTGCAGGTTGAGTTGGCTCAGTTACGCCACCTATCAACCCGACTGGTCAGAGGCTGGACACATTTGGAACGTCAAAAAGGCGGTATCGGTCTGCGTGGTCCAGGTGAAACCCAGCTGGAAACAGATCGTCGACTATTGGGATTACGTATCAAGCAGATTCAGCGGCGTTTGGAAAAAGTTGATAAACAAAGGTATCAGGGGCGAAGTAAAAGAAGAAAAGCCGAGATTCCGTCTGTGTCATTGGTGGGATACACCAACGCCGGGAAATCGACATTATTTAATAAGTTGACTGGAGCCGGTATTTACGCGGCAGATCAACTTTTTGCTACTTTAGATCCAACATTACGCAACTGCCAATTGCCCAACAACTCGGAAATAGTGCTTGCAGACACGGTTGGGTTTATTCGTCATTTACCTCATGAATTAGTAGCGGCATTCAAGTCCACCCTGCAGGAAGCCAGCGAAGCCGATCTGCTGTTGCATGTGATTGACGCCAATGCCGAGGACAGGGACGAGACCATATTTCAGGTCAACCAGGTTCTGGAAGATATAGAGGCTAATGAAATCAGGCAGCTGGAAATTTTTAATAAAATTGACTTGTTGGATAATATCAAGCCCCGTATTGATCGCGATGAGACGGGAGCCCCAGTGCGTGTATGGTTATCCGCTGAAACCGGTGTCGGCATTGAATTGCTCTATCAAGCATTAGCTGAAATATTTTCCAGTGCCAAAATCACGAAAAGATGCCATTTGAAGCCCGATCAAGGGTATGTGAGAGCCAAATTATTTTCTGTGGCTAAAATTCTTGAAGAACAAGTAGATGATTTCGGTGGTTATGAATTGATTGTTGAAATTGACACAAAGCATTTAGGTTTGCTCAAATCAGTAGAAATTGAAGAAATACTTTAGCTTAGGTTTGTATAAAGTGTGTTTTTTTAGGATAATTCCCCAGTTAAATAATCAGAATTGGATATTTACTATAAAATTATAGAGTTGGGATGAACGGGGTAGAGCTGAACCTTCATGCCGATGATTGAACGTCCTTCTAATCTTAAATAAATTACAAATAATCCCATATGGAGCATATGTATGTCCTGGAATGAGCCTGGCGGCGATAAAAAAGACCCCTGGAGCGGTCGAGGTGACCAAAAGGGGCCACCTGACCTTGATGAAGCGATACGTTCATTACAAGAAAAGTTGGGCGGAATTTTTGGCGGCGGCAGAGGCGGTGGAGAAGGATCTTCCGGCGGTTCTATGAAAGGTCTAGGACTTTTAGCGGTTGCCGCATTGGTTTTGTGGGGCTTAAGCGGTTTTTATATTGTGGATGAAGGTAATCATGGCGTTGAAACGCGGTTTGGCAAATATACCGCGACTACTCAAGCCGGCTTGAATTGGCATTTTCCTGTGCCCATTGAGCAGGTTGAAATCGTCAATGTCAGGCAGCAGCGTTATATCGAAGTCGGTTACCGGAGTGCTGGCAGTGACCAGGCTCTCGGGTCTGTACCGAAAGAAGCATTGATGCTGACTAAGGATGAAAATATTGTCGATGTACGACTGGCTGTTCAATATCAGGTTAAAGATGCCAAGCAGTTTCTCTTTAATGTCGTTAATCCTACAGCTACTCTGAAACAAGTCACCGAAAGCGCTGAACGCGGCGTTGTCGGCAGCAGTAAGATGGACTTTGTTCTGACCGAAGGCCGAAGCGAAATCGTGGCTCAGGTTAAAAAGGAAATCCAGGATATCCTGGATAACTATCAGGCCGGTATTCAGGTTACCAGTGTAAACCTGCAGGATGCTCAGCCACCTGAGCAGGTTCAAAGCGCATTTGAAGATGCCATTAAAGCGCGCGAAGATCAGCAGCGGTTGATTAACGAAGCGGAAGCCTATTCTAATGACGTAGTCCCGAAAGCGCGTGGCGCGGCAGCAAGGAGAATTCAGGAGGCTGAGGGCTATAAGGAACAGGTTATCGCTCAGGCCGAAGGTGAGGCTGATCGTTTTTCCAGATTGCTGGCAGAATACAGGAAGGCGCCCGAGGTAACGAGACAACGGCTTTATCTGGAATCGATGGAAGCGGTGCTAGGCGATACTAATACGGTCATGGTCGATGTTAAAGATGGTAATAATGTGCTTTATTTGCCAATAGACAAAATGATTCAACAACCGTCTTCAAGTCAACAAACTCAAGTTCCTCAAAGCGCCGTCAATCACTCCGGGCGGACAGCAGAGGTAGAACAGCCTGCTTTGCGAACTTCAACTCGCGGTCGTGACGGAAGGGGACGCTAATGACACAAAATAATAAAATATTACTGGGTATTGCTGCGTTGTTGCTTATCGGCATGATGAGTATCTTTACCGTTAATGAAACTGAAAGAGCAATTAAATTCCGTTTGGGGGAAATCGTAAAGTCAGATTATGAACCTGGACTGCATTTCAAAATACCTTTTATCAATAATGTAAAGAAGTTTGACGCGCGAATCCAAACCATGGATTCAAAACCTGAACGCTTTTTAACGGCGGAAAAAAAGAACGTAATCGTTGATTCCTTTGTGAAATGGCGTATTGGCGATGTCACTACTTTCTATACGGTAGTGGCCGGTGATATAGATCAGGCTAACCTGCGTCTGGATCAGATTATTAAAGATGCTTTCAGAAGTGAGTTCAGTAAGCGGGATATCAGGCAGCTGGTTTCAACTGACCGCTGGGAAATCCGTGAAATTTTAATCGAAAAATCCAAGGATTTTGCGGCTAATTTGGGTATGGAGATTGTCGATGTGCAAGTGAAACGCATTGATTTACCAAGCGAAGTTAGCAGTTCCGTTTTTCGCAGAATGGAAGCCGAACGTGAGAGAGTTGCCCGCGAGTTCCGCTCACAAGGTTCAGAAGCCGCGGAAAGAATCCGTGCCGATGCGGACAGGCAACAGGTTGTTACGCTGGCTAATGCTTACCGGGAGGCGGAAAAGCTGCGCGGTGAAGGCGATGCAAAATCGGCCGAGATTTATGCTAGGGCATATGGGGAAGATCCAGAGTTCTTTGCTTTTCAACGCAGTTTAGGCGCCTATAAAAAGACTTTTTCAAGCTCGGATATGATGGTGCTGGATCCGGATTCTGATTTCTTTCAATATTTTAAGAAGCAGAAATAGCCATGGTGATTTTAGTGAAGTAGGTTCATTCACTTCATTATTTTAAAATATAAAAACGCTCCGCCTGTGCGGGGCGTTTTGTTTGAGTGGACACACAAAATATGCAACAAAAAGACTCTTGGCTGTTGCCAGACGGCATTGATGAGATTTTGCCGGAAGATGCTAAGCATCTTGAATGCCTGCGCCGTAAAATCCTGGACATGTTTGCTTGCTGGGGTTATGAATTGGTCATTCCTCCTTTTATCGATTATCTGGACTCGTTGCTTACAGGTTCAGGGCACGATCTGGAATTGCAAACTTTTAAGCTAACGGACCAGCTTAGCGGTGAAATGCTTGGCGTAAGGGCTGATATGACACCGCAGGTTGCCCGGATCGATGCGCATAACCTTAAATACGAATGGCCCACGCGCCTTTGTTATGTTGGCACCATTTTGCATACTCGCGGGGATGCTCTGGAAAAGACCAGAAGCCCAATGCAAATTGGGGCTGAACTTTATGGTCATGCCGGCAAGGAAAGCGATGTGGAAGTCATTCGCTTGATGCTGGAGACACTGGCAATAACCGGCTTGCAAAACGTTCACCTTGATTTGGGGCATGTAGGCATATACCGGGCCTTATCGAGGCAGGCGGGATTGACCGAGGCCCAGGAAACCGCGCTGTTTGATGCCTTGCAGCGCAAGGCCAAGCCTGAACTGCAGGAACTGGTGGCAGACCTCGCTATCGACGACATGCTGAAAGCAATGTTCTTGAAGTTGCCGGAACTGAATGGTGGCAAAGAAACTCTTGATAAAGCGCGTGCAGTACTTTCAAATGCCGACGATAACGTAAAGCAGGCATTGGCCGATCTTGAAGCTATCGCTGAAAATTTGACTACCAAATACCCGTCGTTGCCGATTAGCTTCGATTTATCGGAATTGCGCGGCTATCATTATCATACCGGGGTTGTATTCGCGGCTTTCATTCCATCTGTGGGAAGGGAAATTGCCCGAGGTGGCCGCTATGACAATATTGGCGCTATTTTTGGACGTGCGCGTCCCGCAACAGGCTTCAGCGCCGACTTGAAATTATTGTCGGTATTAAGCAAGGAAATCAATCAAAGAGAGCAACGGGCACGCATTTTCGCTCCGTGTTCTGATGATTTAGCATTGAGTGAAAAAATCAGAGAATTACGTGCTCAAGGTCAGGTTGTTATTCAGCAGTTGTCAGGTCCAACTGGAAATGCAAAAGATCTGGGTTGTACATCTATTTTAGAAAAAGATAATCAAAACTGGGTCGTAAGGGCCTTAGCTTAAGTTTGGAATAATTATGGGAAAAAACGTCGTTGTCATCGGTACTCAATGGGGTGACGAAGGTAAAGGTAAGCTGGTTGATCTGCTGACAGATCAGGCGGAAGCGGTCGTTCGGTTTCAGGGCGGGCATAATGCCGGTCATACATTGGTTATACGAGGGGAGAAAACCGTTTTACATTTAATTCCTTCCGGCATCCTGCGGGATGATGTGCAGTGCATGATCGGCAATGGCGTGGTGCTGTCGCCGAATGCCTTGATGGAAGAAATAGAGCTATTGGAAAAAGCCGGTATCCCGGTCAGAAATCGTTTGCTGATTAGTGAGGCCTGTACCTTAATCTTGCCGGTGCATGTGGCCATAGATCAGGCTCGTGAAAAAGCCCGCGGCAGTAAAGCGATCGGTACTACAGGGCGCGGTATAGGACCGGCTTATGAGGATAAGGCCGCCCGAAGAGGATTGCGTGCCGGCGATTTGCTGAATCCAAAGCGTTTTGCGGAGAAATTGAAAGAGCTGGTCGAATATCATAATTTTATGTTGACTAACTACTATCATGCCGACGCGGTAGATTATCAGTCAATGCTTGATGAAGCGCTAAAACTGGGTGAGCAAATCAAACCCATGCTGACTGATGTGGGAGAAGCGCTCTATAAATATCAGGCCGAAGGCAAGAACCTTTTGTTTGAAGGTGCTCAAGGCGCCCTGCTGGATATTGATCATGGTACTTTTCCTTATGTGACTTCATCCAATACCACAGCGGGCGGCGCCTCTACCGGAACCGGTATCGGGCCTCTGGACCTTCATTATGTCCTGGGTATCACCAAGGCTTATTCCACCCGGGTAGGAAATGGCCCATTCCCGACCGAATTGCATGATGGCAATGGTGACCATCTGGGCGAGAAAGGTCATGAATTTGGCGCCACGACAGGACGTAAACGCCGCACCGGCTGGTTTGATGCGGTTTCCATGCGAAAATCCGCGAAAATGAATAGTTTAAGCGGTATTTGCTTAACCAAGCTGGATGTACTTGATGGTCTGGAAAAAGTGGGTATTTGTACGGCCTACAAACTTAACGGCAATGTGACAGAAACAGCCCCTTTAGGTGCGGATCAATACGAAGAGTGCCACGCCATTATCGAAGAGATGCCCGGTTGGAGCGAAACTACCGCGGGCGTAACTGATTTTAATGCGTTGCCTGAGAATGCCAAGGCTTATATCAAAAGGATTGAGGAACTTGTAGGGGTTAAGGTGGCTATTTTGTCAACGGGCCCTGACAGGGACGAAACAATTATTCTGGAACATCCGTTCGCATAAGCCGGCAGGTCCGAAGGCGAGGGGTTGAAATGAGCATGGGGCGGCGTTCTGGTCGCCCCTGCGAAATTTCCAATCGCTTTTATCCTTTATATTGTAATGCCGTATCGCTCATCGGGAAGCGGCAGTGGTGAACGTTGCCGCCAGAA
The DNA here is from genome assembly GCF_000746145.1 of Methylobacter sp. BBA5.1. NCBI lineage: Bacteria > Pseudomonadati > Pseudomonadota > Gammaproteobacteria > Methylococcales > Methylococcaceae > Methylobacter > Methylobacter sp. BBA5.1. The sequence continues at coordinate 32,812 of NZ_JQKS01000040.1, read as the reverse complement.
TAGGGCAGATGGAATAGTATCTTCATCTTCAAGTGTTTTCCCCACTGGTGCTTAGCCAATTTAATTTTGATGGTTAAATTGTGGGTGCAAATTCATTTATGCCCTATGGGTACTTGTGCCCTTCAGGGTATTCGCACTCTATGAATACTCTAAAATTTCACTCATCAGAACAAGACTGACTGAGTACTGGATTATGAAGTGGTTCTGGAGGGTAAAACGGGGCAGTATCAGAAAGTAATTTGAAGGTTAAGTTATTGAACTTAAGGAGAAGCAAGTGATGGTGCCGAGGAGAGGACTTGACTCTCCTCGTAGTACAGGCACGAAAGGCCGTGTATTTCTACTCTTTTGAATCTTAAGGAAAAATTTCTCTGCTCCGGCTCTGTTACTATTCCTCTCTTAAGAAAATTGTGTAACAGATTGTGTAGCATTGTATGGACACAAAAAGCGAATGTCAACGGCACATTCTTGCCGACTTTCTGCATCGGCATGAGCAGCTAGGAGAGTGTCCTGAATCTTATGTATTAACTTCTGCTATGCAAAGCAAAAGGGGCATGTCTTGCAATCATGCTTTCATGCCTAACACCTAAATAACTTTTAAATCAATAAATTAACATGGGGTTATTGTTCGTTTTTTTGGGAGAAATTGTTAGTATTCTCAAGTATGTTTTTTCGTCTAATGAGGTATTGTTTTCGTAATTCAAGGTATACTTTAAGTTTTTTAAAGTATATATTATTTTTTAAATACGCTTTAATGCCTTGATAACAAAGCATTTACTAAGTAATTAATAACTCAGTAATCAAATAATAATAAAACATTAACAAAGTTATTAATCAGCAAAACCGTCGCCTTTTTAGCAGTTATCGAACCTAATACCGCTCATCCATCAACAGTTTTGGCTCATTGACTCCGTTTCAAGCATTAATCGCTTATTAAAAGCATAAACAGCATCAATAACGAAAAAAGCTCCTATCCAGGCGCCTCGGGATAGGATCGCCTCTGGCAACATTCGCGCCCAGCCCCATAGCCTTAAATACCGATGCTTGCAGTATTCCTACTCAGGTCCTTAAAGCACCTGGAAAATCCTTTCCAGTAAAACGTTGCTTTGTCTATTAGAGTTTTCAATTTTAAATGCTAATCTTTAATAAACAGTTTATAAATTTTTGCGTATCTCTGTGATAAGCAAGGCTACTGCATGAGGCCACACTCTGCACGCACAGTCTATTCCCATGGCGCCTTGCGATTGGCGTTGTCCCTCGACCCCATCCTGCGGAGCTTTAGTCATTGGATATTATGGGCATTAGTAGGCAATTTTTGGGTTAAAGGGATTTTATATGGTACCGAAAACAGCACCCTCAAAATCAACCTGGGTGAAATTCAGAGTTCAAACGTATGAACGCGATGCCCTGAAGTGCAAAGCCAATGCCGCAGGCAAAACGGTTTCTGAATTGATCCGCGAATCTTTACGCCGCGTCAAAACCTGAGTTAGTCGACAAGGCGACCGAACGCGCTAAGATCCGGGAAATTTCGCGTATCGGCTCCAACTTAAACCAAATGCACGCGGTGCGAACAGCGCATTCGCCATAGAAAAAATCGAGGTTATTGCCCACCTGGTCGCGATTGAACAATCCATTGCGATATTAATGCAGGATAGATCTAACCCAAAATCACCGGCCAAAGGGGATGATCTATGTTGATGCAGATATTCCCGCGAGGTCGAGGCAAAGGCGCCGGTCCAATTGATTACGTCACATCGCCCGTTGGCCTGGTGTTGTGAGCTTATAAAAATGGACTGAACTCATAGCGACCACTATAAAATCGGTCTTCCCAGCTTTTTTGTAGAAAGATTTAGCATAATATACTGTATGCAATATATGTATACATATGAATACGTTATACATTGCGCAATATAATTTTTGATTTTTAAAAAATTATTTTTAGTTAATGTATTAACACTGGCCATTACGTATTTTAAAATATAAATATATATCCATAATAACAGTATATATTAAATATTTATACATTTTTAAGTGAAACAACCCAGAATAAGTTATGGCTAGAACAGGTATTACTTACGATCAAGTCGCCGCAAAAGCAGATCTGCTGTTTGGGCAAGGCAATGATGTCAGCATCCTTACCGTGAGAGCACAGCTCGGCACCGGCAGTCCGAACACTATACACAAACATTTAACCCTGTGGCGTGAAACAAGACCCCAGCAAACTCGGGCAGAGCGGGCGCCACTGGCGTCGACAATTATTGATTCAATTTATGAAGCACAAGAACGGGTAAAGGCCGAAGCTCGTGCGGAAATAGAACACAAGCTGGTTCAAGCGCAGATTGAATCGGATGAGTTATCGACCATTTGCGAAGCCCTTGAACGTGAGCGCGATGCATTGGCGGAAGAAGTCACGACTTTAAAAAAAGATCGGGATGAGTTGAAAGATAAAGCCGATCTGCAAGCTGTCGAGATTAAAGAGTTGAAAGGAACCATCGATCGCGAGCAAAAAGTCGCCGAAATCGCCCGCACTGAACTTGCAAAAGAGCAGCTCAAAATTGACAGCCAAGGCGAAAAAATAGCCGAGCAAAAAATTGAGATCGATAGACTAAAAGCGCAGTTAGAAAAAGTCCTGGGCGATAAACATCAGGCCGAAAAGTCAGTTGCTGTTTACGAGGCCGATTTGAAAACCATGACCGATCGTATGGCCAAAGCAGAAGCTAGTTTAGCTCAAGCAGCAACAGAACTTGATAGCGTTAAAGATAAGTTGACTAAAGCCACCATTGAACTGAAGTCTCACGAGATCAACCTGAAAAATGCAGCTGAAGCACGAAATAACGCACTGAACGATCTGAAAGAAGCAAAAGCCGAAATCAAAAAAGCGCGTGCTGAGATTGATGAATCCAAGGCAAAATTTGACACTGCAAATGCTGAGCTGTCAACGATAAAAGCAACCAAGGAGCGAAGTTATCATGTCAGCAATTAGAGAAATAAGAGGGACCCGGTGTCGGATAAGAAAAATACTTAAGCCGCAGCTAGATAATGGCATTCTGACTCCAGAAGAAGCGGTCAGTTTTGAAGAAGAGCAAATCAATCGCCAAGCTCAAGTTATTTATGAAAATAATCTAAAACTGACGCCGGAACAAATCGAGCAACGCCGCAATGCGCCTGCTAAAGTCCCTGTTTGGCCCGATGTCGTTCGCGGTGTACCCAACGTGTTTTTACGATCAGCGCTGTTCGGGGTCAATAAAGAAAATAAACCTGCTTTAGACAATGCTGATATTTATTCCAGCAGCCTTTATAAAATTAAATATACCGGTGCGAGCTTAAAACAGTCCGACTTAGACATCTGGCAAGGCATTATGCAGATGTTGCGGGGTAAAGAGTGGGGCACTATTGTGGAATTCTCGGCATGGGAAATACTCGACTTGCTAGATAAAAGTCATTCTGGTCCCAAGATGAATGAAATTGCAGAACGGCTAGCGCTTTTCAAGACGAGCTTGCTTGAGATAACCGATACCAAAACGGGCAGGCTGATGTATAAAGGGCCATTGATAAAGATGTTTAAGATGGAAGACAATCCCGGTAGACATAAAAAATATTATGTCGCTATTGATCCGGGCATGAAGGAGCTGTATCGCTATGACCAGTACACCTATCTAAACTGGAATATTAGAAACGCTTTAAAGAATAAACCCATTGCAAAATGGATGCATGCTTTTTACTCAACACATGCGTCTGTCTTTCCATTAACGCTTGGATTTATGAGTAAGTTATGCGGCTATAGCCCGGCCAATGACTTCAAGTTAAAACAAAATTTAATCGAAAGTCTGGCGTGTCTTGCCAATGTTTGCACAATCCACAACCAATATCTTTCATACAGCGTGATAGATAAAAGAGAAGTTGAAGACAAAAAAACAGGCGAGCAGCTTTTTAAGCATGTTCCTGTTAAAAAACAAAAGCTGATTATCGAAAAAGAGGGAAGTGAATCACAGCAAAACCATATCTGGATGCGTAAACAAGAAAAGATGGAAAAAGCTAAATTAGATCAAATTAGTGATGAGCCTAAAAACCTGGATAAATTTGATGGTCCGGCTGATGCAACGTTGTTAGCATCATACGAGCTGAATTGGGACAGAGAGCGGCAGGAATCATGGTGCCTTGAGTATGAGCCTGATTATGAGTCATGAAGATTTTTGCGAAGATTGTGATACGAGCGGCTTTGACGACCTTACTAATTGTTTAGAATGCGGATGGCATGGATTATCAGGCCAAAGTTAATTGGGACATTGCATGCTATATGCTCAAGGTATCAAATTAGATAGCGTATATCATGACATCGGTAGAGCTCTGTGTTGTGATAGTACAGGCCATTTTGGGGGTACACACAGGACCATGAAAATAAAGCTGACCAAGTAAAAGTTGTGCTGAAAAATGGGTATTAAAGAGTTTTTACCATAAAAGCGAAAATAATGAATCGCTCGTTGATATAGTTAATGCGGGTAAAGACAAACAGTTAAAAAGCTATTTTCAAAGTATTCAGTTAATGGAATATCTTAGGCTCTCCCAGATTTCCCGTGGTTAATCACAGCCGGTAGCGCCCGTAAATAGCATGCAACCACTATATGTAGTAGCTACCACGGCAATTCCTAGAGAACCATATCTTAATGATAGCTTTCAGGATGAACTCAACGCTGAAGACATTGAAGAAGCATCTAATAGATTAAAGTTTTGAGCCGGAAATCTTTTATCATTCCCTATCTTTCGCATAATTAAATTAAAAATATAGAGTTTGAAAATTAAGTGTTTGGGGTAAATCCTTCTATAATAAATTTTATAGAAACCTTTTACCTATAGTCTTATATGAATCAGCTTCCGTTAATCTCCGCCATCCTCGCAGGCACTCTCACCGAAATTGAATCATTGCTAAAATCAGGCGAAAACGTCAATCAAACCTACGACGGCTTCACGCCCGTACAACACGCAATAAAACTCAGAAAAGTTAATGTCACCAAGATTCTGATCACAAATAACGCTGATCTACGTATTTATGATCGTAATAACGAATCGCCGCTGGAACATATTTTCAAGAAATTCAAAGAACCTACTACACTGTCGATCCTGAAATCACTGTCTGACATCCATATCTCGGACGAATATGACAGGAATACCGCCCTACATTATGCCGCGAGCCGCAACTACACTCGCTGCATCGATTACCTTTTTTCTAAAGGAGCAAACCCAAATGCGCTCAACAGACAAGGGCAATCACCCATATTTTATGCAGCTAAAAGCGGCGCCTATGAAGCCATTGAATTATTGGCCGGCAGAGGTGCTGATGTTAACCTGCACGACAAAATTGATAAAAAGTTTTGGAGCCCACTCTTTTACGCAATAACTAAATCTCACCATGCATGCGCCCAATCGCTCATCAAGCATGGTGCGGATGTCAATTGTGTTGATAGTGCAGGATTAACCCCGATTTTTTACGGATTTGACGATACTCAGCTAGTAAGCTTGTTCGCCAAAAATGGCGCTAATCTTGAAGTTGTTGATAAATACGGGCGAACACCGATATTTCATGCGATATTCAGAGGCAATCCAGAACTAGTCGAGATTCTGGCAAAGCATGGTGCTAATGTTGATCATGCTGACAACAATGGATGGACGCCTTTGTTGCACGCAATAAAAATAGGTGATGATCGGATTGTTGAAATTTTACTGGACTATTGTAATGATGTTGAATATGAAGTTAATTCAAGAATTAACGCGCTGGACTTGGCTAAAAAAATAGATTCACCAATGGTTCGCGATTTAATCACGCACCGGATTGAAAGGAAGATTCTGAGTGGCTATGTTGGATTAAGTGATAAAAATCCTGAGTTTAGTTTAATTCTATAAGGTGTAGATCGTGCTATTGACTTATGACTAACCGTGTTTGGCAGATGCTATTGACTTATGAGAAACCATATATAAAAGCTAGACGAACTTAAACGTCATCGCCTTTTGTTTTGTGTTGCAGCAAATTCATTCTAAGGATTGGGGTGACATTGCTTCATTCCCAAACCAATTCCGACGTATTTTTCGATCCAATCCATAAACCTGTAGAGCCTTCTTCGATTTCTACAAGACAACCTAGGCGGAAATATGGGCAACTTTACCGAAAGCGTTGCTTTTGTTTCTTCTCCATGGTCACTATTTTTTGATTTAGAATAAAATGAGACTAGATCGATAGCCTTGGTCCGGTTTTGTCTATTATCGACAATTTAAATCTAATATTGTCGGGCTAAGCCTGAAATAATAAACCTAAGGCTTCAACAATTGCTTATTAAGTGTCGATAAATGTCGACTAAAATTGATTAGGATTTTAATGAAAGAAAGCAACAAATTACTCATTGACCTTCTTGACTATATAGAGCAAGTAGAAAAGCTTAATCGAAAACCAAACTACGTTGTTCCTTCCGATATTTTTGATGCCCATCAATCAGAGTTGAAAGGTTTACCCGGCATTCATTTTAATGTTCAGTCCGAAGGTGATGATGTCTGGCTGCGTATTACACGGCTTAAAGAAATATCAGTGCCAGAACCTGTTGAAGCTTTAAAAGCTTGGGTGACTGTCTCTAAATCACCGAATCATGTGCCAGAGCTGAAAGAAGAAATTGTCATCGCTCAAGGCGAGGATGAGGAAGTCAGAGAATACCTTCTGGATCATCCAGAAATTCAGGCGTTGTTTGACCACTATGTCAAAAACATCTGGGAGCCTTGGTCTTTGTCTGAAAAGCCGAGACGGAAGACGATTGGTTTTTATAATAAACTGTTTTCGGTCCAGCAAGCGATTTATTCGGATAGTGCGAATTCCCCTATAGAATTGGCCTGGGGTATTGGGTATGCCCTGTGGAATAAACCTGGCATGAAGACGCCTATTCAATACCCATTGATTATCCAGCAATGTGAAATCTACCTTAATCCGACCAACTTTGATTTGGAGATTCGCCCACGCGATTTGGACCCGCAATTAGACCTGGGCTGCTATCAGGAGCAAGAAAATGAAGGTGTTCGGGCGCTTGATGATTTTTGGAAAAGCGTTAGTGCAACGAGCGCTGACCGGATCAACCCGTTCGAATCATCAACGTTTGAGGGCATTCTTAAAGCGGCTGTCCTGCACCTGGATGCAAGCGGCGTTTACCTGGATAATCTGATTGATCAAACTTTGCCCGCACCTGATGAAAATTTGATTGTCACGGATACCTGGGTACTATTTGGTCGAAAACGTTCTGAACACATTTTCATTCAGGACATAGAAAAACTTAAAAAGACCGTTGCCGAGGTGAGTTCAGTCCCCTCTGTGATCGAGTCTTTTGTTAAGCTTGGCGACAACGTAGTCAAATCAAGACAATCCCTCAATTTTAGAGGTTTGTCGTCCAGCAGCCATACAGGTCAAGGCGCACAAGAACTGTATTTCCCCATGGCCTACAATGATGAGCAAGTTTCCATTATTGAAAAACTTGAAACCGGTGATGGGGTCGTTGTTCAGGGGCCACCCGGAACCGGCAAAACGCATACCATTGCCAATGTAATCTGCCATTTCCTGGCTCAAGGCAAACGCGTCCTGGTGACGGCTAATGGAGAATCGGCACTCGCCGTTCTTCAGGAAAAACTGCCTGAACAGATTCGGCCTCTCAGCGTGGCTTTACTGACCGACGAAAGGGATGGCAAAAAGCAGTTTGAAAATTCAATTCAAGCGATCGCCAACAGCGTTAATAGCCTGAATCCCGTTCAGTCAGAAAAACAGATCGTTTATTTTGAAGACCAGATTAACGGGGTGCACGCGAAGATTTCGTCTGTGGAACAAACCATTAACAGTTATGCTGAAAAGCATATGAAACGGTACAAATTTCATGATAAAGAGGTATCGGCTGAAGAAATGGCAAAATTTGTTTTTGAGAATGCCGATACCTATTCATGGCTGGAAGATGAAATTAGTTCTAACTCAGAGGCTTTAACGTTCAGTGACAATGACATTCAGTCATTAAGGAAAAGCCGGATTGAAGTAGGGGGTGACCTGTCCTCACTTGAGGATAAATTCCCCGTGTCTGACAGCTTTCCAGATTGGTCGACTTTATATGGGCTGCATCACGATTTAATGTCGGCCAGCGAGTTTGCCCATAAAATTTCCGAAGGCAATATCATTCCTTTAATTGATTCCAGCCAAGATACTTTTAAAGAAGCGCAGCAATTATTTGAATTCCTTTCCGATCGGGAAGTCCTGGCGAATAAGGTTCATCAGGATGACTTTGAATGGTCAAAACGCATTAAGTACCGGTTTCTTAAACCAGACCACGAAGAAGATTCATCAGTCACTCATTTAGAGGTGGTTTCCAGTGAAATAAGAGCGCTGGATGGGAAACGGAAAGAGAACTTGTCGCATGCTGTTCAGGTAGTGCCGAATGCAGAGTTAAACGAAGATTTCATCCACGCCATTCAGCGCTTGTCGAAGGGCAAAAATCCATTTGCCGTTCCTTGGGGCAAGAAGGAAGTCAAAAACCTGTTAGCCCAAGTTAGCGTCATGGGACTCAAGCCATCGGCTCCAAGCGATTGGCAGGCCGTAGTTCGCCATACGGAATATTTATTGTCTGCCCGAAAATTAATCGCCATATGGAATAATGCGGTTGCTCGGGAATTCGGGCTCGATGCCGCTCATGATGACATCGATGAATCCTTTAGGCTGCTCGTCACATACCAGAATCACATCAACGATATTAAGAAACTGGTGACTGAGTTTGATTCAGTACTTGGCGATAAAGTAAAAAGAGTATTCGGCGCTAAAGTTACACAGGGGCTCTCAGAAGCGGATAGTCAATTTTTAGAGAGTCTGAAATCCAGCTTGGCGCAGAATTTGGACACGGGCCGTTTTATGTATGCTCGTCAGCAGGTTTCTGCCTTGCTCGATAAACTGAATGGTTTTTCAGGTCCCTTGGTAGACAGTATCGCTCAGTTCTTGAATGAACAAATAGGCAATAGCGCATTTGATGAATCGGCTCTTCGGGAACAATGGTATGCATTGATGAGCGAGCTCAATCGAATGAACGCCTTGCAACCGTCCTTCAGAGAAATTAACAGGGTCGCCGATTTAATTATTCAATCGAGGGCTGTTAAATGGGGCTGTGCGGTAAAAAGCGTACCGGTACTCGAAGCGCAGGAAGGCGATCCTTTAACGCCATCGGACTGGCTGGAAGCATGGACTTGGCGAGCGGCAAAAACATTGATAGAGCACATCGACGGACATGACCATCTAAAGCGCTTATTTGATGACAGACGGGCTTTAGAGAAGGAGCTCTCCAAAACGTATCAGGACCTGATAGCCGAGAAAACCTGGCTGGGGATATACAATAATTCGCCAGAAGAAATCAGGCAGGCTTTGCAAGCTTATCTCAATGCGATCCAGTCCATGGGAGCAGGCACTGGCATCAGGGCCGTACGCTTTCGAAAGGACGCCAGAAACGCAATGCTTCGTGCTTATAAGGCGGTTCCTTGCTGGATTTTACCGCAATGGCGTGTCTCCGAGACGATACCCGCTGAAGTCGGATTGTTCGATCTGGTCATTATTGATGAGGCATCACAATCGGATATATGGGCATTGCCGGCATTATTGCGGGGCAAAAAGTTATTGGTCGTAGGTGACCATAAACAGGTTTCACCATCAGCCATCGGTATGAAGGAAGTCAAAATACAGGAGCTCAGTGACCGGTTTTTAAATAATCAGCCCCATGGCGCTCAAATGACGCCTGGCAAATCAATTTATGATCTTGCACGTGTCGTATTTGCCGGAAATTCGGTCATGCTTCAAGAGCATTTTAGGTGCGTCAATGCCATCATCGAGTTTTCAAATCGCGAATTTTATGACAATAAAATTAAGCCATTAAGAATTCCCAAAAGTACTGAACGATTAGATCCGCCCTTGATTGACGTCAAGGTGCAAGGCGGCTACAGAAAAAACGATCATAACCCACCGGAAGCGAAGGCCATCATCGAAGAAATAAAAACAATTATCGCGGACCCGGCTTTGGAAGACCGCACTATTGGAGTTGTCGTGTTATTGGGTAATGAACAGGCCAATCATATATGGAGATTAATCAATACTGAAATACCGCAATCTGAGATTGTTGCGCGCAAAATTGCGGTTGGGGCTCCACCCATATTCCAGGGGCGGGAGCGCGATATTATGTTGATTTCCAATGTCCTGGCCAAAGGAAATAGGGCAACAGCCAATAGCATGGGAATGGAGCAGCGCTTTAACGTCGCTCTGTCGAGAGCCAGGGATAGAATGTATCTTTTCCGGTCCATTGAAGAGAGTGATGTGAATCCTGGCAGCCTCACAGCTAAGGTCTTTCGCCACTTTAAACAACCCTTCACTCAAGATGTAAAGCAAGTTTCATCCTTGCGGGAGCTGTGTGAGTCAGACTTTGAGAGGGAAATGTTTGATTTGCTGGTGCGCCATGATTTTCGGGTCACCCCACAGGTACGCTGCGGCAGCTATCGCATCGATTTTGTCATCGAAGGCTCAGAAGGCCGGCGTCTAGCGGTTGAGTGTGACGGCGACAGGTTTCATGGCCCAGGTCAGTGGATGAATGACATGATTCGTCAACGTGTCCTTGAGCGCGCGGGATGGACTTTCTGGCGGTGTTTTGCCTCAAGCTTTTTTATGCGTAAACAGGAAGTGTTTGATGATTTGTTAGCGACGCTGAGAAAAATGGGCATAGAGCCGCTGGGCTCTGAGTCGGTTGATAATACACAGTGGGTTTCCTATAAGGAAGTTGATCCTTATAACACGGTTTCTGAATCGAGCGATACTTCGAGTCCACCATCAGAGGAGCATTCTGATTTCAACGATCTCACCCATTTATTAGGTCATAATCAACAATCATCGTTAGATAGTATTGAAGAAGATGTGATTGATACGCAGGGTCACCGACTAGAAATGATAGATTCTCCCGAAATTCAACAGGTGATTCTTAAAGTACTGTCGGAATGTCCAAATCAATCATGTACAGTAGATTCATTAGCAACGCGGGTTCTTAAAGAACTAGGAATCATAACACGAGGAAACCCACGTTTGGAGTTTGAAAAGAAGGTTAATAAATGCTTGGGAATTCTTCAAAGAAAAGACAAAATAATGAAATATAAGGCGAAAAATTGGCGAGTTAAGCTACAAGTCAGTATGACGATGGATGTTTTCAATTGAAGTTAATCCCCTTCAGTTATTCAGTTAAAGCTTATTTTTTACCTGCTCAGATTGAGAAAGAATGTAATATATCCAGTTTTAAATAATAACTTATTAGAATACACACAACACTAGGGAGAGTCATGAAAAGCATTAGTCTTTTATTCGTAGCCGTATTCCTCGCATTAACAGTTACCGCTTGTAGTGACAGCGGTAGTCCGGGCCCACTTGAGGGTAATTGGCAAATGAAGGGTATCATGCCGATGACTGTTACGTTCCGCCACGGCGAAACCGAAGCTCTGGGAATGATTGAAAAGGTATCTTACAAGACTGAGGGCAATGATGTCCTTGTCACTTACTTGGACGGTTTAGTCAAGGGAACAACCTTGCGCTACACAATGACAGGACAAGACTCCGCTCGTACCGAATTGGGAACGCTTCAGCGTGTCAGATAGTGCCTTTAACAATCATGTCTGTTAACCAGCGTTCAATCTTTTCCACTTTCTGCTTTTCAATTTTTACCATATTGAAAATAAATGATTGATGAAAAACTATGTGATAGAGAAGATTTTTGACAGTCAGTTCTGGAGCTACTTGTTGGCAAATATTCGGAACGGATTAATAACTATTGAATTAAAGAACAACGATGCGTGCAATTGGTAATTTTTTCTGGTTTATCTTAGGTGGGGTTGTAATGGGGCTAGCTTGGTGGGTTGTTGGTTTGCTCGCATTTATAACGGTAGTCGGTATTCCTTGGGGTAAAGCTTGTTTTGTTATCGGGCAGTTCTCGTTTTTTCCGTTTGGAAGAGAAGCGATTAGCCGTAAAGAACTCAACCAGAAAGATGATATCGGCACTGGCGCACTGGGTTTTTTCGGTAACATCTTATGGTTCTTTTTTGCAGGTATCTGGTTAGCAATTGGCCATATTATTTCCGCTTTGCTTAACTTTACGACTATTATTGGCATCCCATTTGGGATTCAACATCTGAAATTAGCCGGGATAGCGCTCGCTCCGATTGGTCAGACAATTGTAACAACAGAGATAGCGGCAGCGGCGAGAAGGGCTAACGCAGAAACCACGGTGACGACATTGAGAAACAGGCGTTGAGTACAGACGCCTGAACCATGAGATTTGACTAACTCTTCTACATTTCAACCTGCCGTACAAGTTATGGATCAGCAAACTGGCCTTTCGTGATTTGATTGGCGTTGAATGCTCTACAGGCATCCAGGAATCGACTGTTTTCCGATGTACCTTGTTTGTCACAGATTACTAAATGCCGCGCAATATGCTTTGAGTAGGGCTCAGCCAGTTTATCTAAAGTGATAATGGTTTCACCAGAATCTTTCAAATCATATAACGCCTTGGCAAGTGCGAATTTATAAGAAGCGACATTGCGACCGAATAATATGATCGATCGCCAATAGTTTTCTAACGTTGGCTCAATTTCATAAAATCTGGCCACTGGTTATGCTGCTGTTTTTTCAACAATCGCAGTGGCCAGGTGTTTTTGAGTCTGCTGGGATTTGTTTATCCGGCTTTTTAATTGATCACAGATTGCCATGAGTTCATCAACTTTGGCGATGATGCGGTGTTGTTCGGCAACACTCATAAGCGGAATTATGAGCGAACCAATATGGCTTTGATTAACTGTCTTCTGTCCTGCTGTTGTGATGAATAAATTTTTAATTCGATCACGAACCAACTGCGAAGCGCCAACTAAAGTAAGAAAACTAGGATTTAATATCTTTTGTGAAATCCGCATGCGAATAAAATGATCGCAATAAATTCCATCAAAGTTCTGCTCGCATAAAACAAACCCACCGACCAGATCGGCACTTCCATTTACGCGGACAATCAAAATATCACCCATTGATAAACGATATTTATCAATCATGTTTGACAATATTAAAAGCTCTCTAGAATCCTTAAGTGATATGCGGCGATCTTTAATATCGGCTAAGCGCAATACTACGACAGACTCCCCACCGGAGTCGCCACGACTTGAAACTCCATTTTGAAATTCCGGCATTAAATCTTCCAGTCTCACCCACTCCCAAGTAATTGGTAGATTAAACGGTTTTTCTTCATCTGATATTGGCGATAGTGCCTTGTCTTTCTTGATCTTGCCTTCGGCAATCAACTTGGCTTTCTCCGCCTGTATGCGCTTGAGTAATTCGCTAGCCGGCTCATCATTCGGATCTTGCGGCACCAGTTTACCCATCACCGCCAATTGCAGGATAACCTGCTTAAGCTGATCAACGCTCGCTTCGGTGGCAAACAGCGTATCGAAATGTGCAGCTATCTGCGACCATATCTTCTGAAAGGCTTCATTGTCAGCTGCTTGAGTTAAGCTTTCGAGTAATGTTTGCAGCAATCGTTGATAAACAGTGTTGCTATAGGTTTGGCGCTGCTCCAGTTGATCGCAGAGCGCCATCAATTCATCGACTTTGGTGACGATGCGGTGTTGTTCGGCGAGAGGGGGAAGTGGAAATGGAAGGGTTGCAAAGTCAGCATCGTTAATTGCTGGATACGCCAAACCTCGCATCCTTAATTGTACACGGTCAATCATATATTTGCTCCGCAAAGTTATCCATAGAAATTTTGGTATGACCATGCCAAATCCATTAAGTACTGCAAATGCAGTGCTGACAATTGGCTTCGGTTCAATATCATTTTCAATAATCGCAATATTCAATAAATAAGGCCTAACACAGGAATAAAGCACATCACCAGTTTGCGCTATTTTTCGAGCTCGACTTGGCGCTTGATCTGCCCTAAGTATCTTTGCATTTGCAATGACCCCAAGTTCTTTATTGATTGAGCCGACATCTATGTAAGTAAAATTTTGATCAGGAACTTTTTGCCCTCGGTCACTTGTTACCTGACGAATTGGCACCCATTCCCAGCCAATTGGTAAATTAAACGGTTTGTCTTCTTCCATAATTTCTGGAAGTGCTTTTTGTTTTTTGATCTCGCCCTCGTTAACCAACCGCTGTTTTTCAGCATTAATTTTTTCAAGCAAGATACTAGCCGGCTCATCATTCGGATCTTGGGGCACCAATAATCCGTGCACCGCCAGTTCCAAGATTAACTCACGCAGCTTGGCGATGCCATTGGTCGACGAGGCCAACGCTTCAAATGCTTCTGGCTGAATCATACAGACTCCGCCTTAGCGATAGCCGCATTCAGCAAGTCCCGCAATTGACTGCGAAGCTTAGCAATTTCCTTCATCTCATCGGCGTACTGAACCAATAACTCATCTGGATCATGGCTGATCTGCTCGCCAACATGAGGATTTTTGATATCCAGGTTGTAATTGCGAGCCTTGATCTCGTCAATGCTGACCTGCCAAGCTTGTTCCGTGGTTTGGCGGGCGGCAAAACCATCACTTTCCGAACCCCACCAGTCGATTTCGGTTTGGAATTCGGCAAAGCGCATCGGCTTGGTTTTGTTATAGCTTTTGACGCCTTCGGGATAGGGGTGCTCATAAAACCAGATATTCTGCGTGGGCGTGCCCTTGGTAAAAAACAGCAGATTGGTTTTGATGCCGGTATACGGATTGAATACACCGTTCGGCAACCGGACAATCGTATGTAGGTTACATTCTGCCAATAACTTCTCTTTCAGTCGGGTTTTCATGCCTTCGCCAAACAAAAAGCCATCCGGCAATACCACGGCGGCACGGCCACCATCTTTTAACAGATGGATGATCAAGGTCATGAACAAATCAGCCGTTTCCCTGGTGCGTAACGCTTGAGGGAAATTGCTTTCAATGCCATCTTCTTCCTGGCCACCAAACGGCGGATTGGTGACTATCACATCGACCCGGTCTTTGGGCGACCAGCTGATTAATGGTTTTGCCAGCGTGTTGTCGTGGCGAATCTGGCTGGGCACTTCAATGCCGTGCAAAATCATGTTCGTGGTGGCCAGCAAGTGCGGCAACGGCTTTTTCTCCACACCATGAATGCTGGCCTGCAAAGCTTGCTCGTCAGCAGGCGTTTTAACGTAGTGTTTACGTTTATGCTCTATGCTGCACGTCAAAAAGCCACCGGTCCCGCAGGCTGGGTCTAATACGGATTCGTTCAATTTCGGATCGACACGGTTGACCATGAATTCGGTCACCGCGCGCGGCGTATAAAATTCGCCGGCATTACCCGCGCTCTGCAAATCTTTCAAGATTTGCTCGTACATGTCGCCAAAAAGATGGCGCTGCTGAGCCTTGTTAAAATCGATGCCGTCCTGGATTTTATTGATGACTTGGCGAAGCAATTGGCCAGACTTCATGTAGTTGTAGGCGTCGGCAAAAACGCTTTGGATCACATAAGCGCGCGGATCGTCGCCTTTAGGTACGAGATTCTGAAGCTGTGGGAATAAAGTATTGTCGATGAAGTATTTGAGCTCTTCGCCGGTAATGCCTTCGGCGTTGGCCGCCCAGTTGCGCCAGCGTAGTGCCTCGGGTATTGGCGACTGATAGCCATCACTAAACATCTCCCATTCCTGCTCTTTGTCATCATAGATTTTCAAGAACAGCATCCAAACCAGCTGGCCGATACGTTGCGCATCGCCGTCGACACCCACGTCTTTACGCATGATGTCTTGGATGGATTTGATGGTACTACTAATGGACATGCTTTTCCTTTAAATTGATTAGGCTGTGATAGGGGTTTGATAGAGCTGATCTTCCAGGTCTTTCAGGGCTTTCTGGTAATGGGCTTTGCCGCCGAAGGCATTGAGCAATTCCATGGGCGCACCCATCTTCGAGAAGGGATCAAGCGTGAGAATTTTAACATCTTCGATGGGCTCAATGCCGGTGTCAGCATATTTATCGAGCAAAGCCTCAAGAACCTGTTTGGCAGCCCCTTGGTATTGATTAAAGTAATTGCGGCTCTTGAGCTGCTCAGCACGCTGCTTGCGTGATAGCGGCGGTTGGTCGTAGACGATGTGGCAAATCAAATCGAAGGGGTCGAGCTCATAGCCGAGCTTGTTGCTCACCGTAGTATGCAAATCATCCCAAAAGATGCCTTGCTCAGCAAGCTGCTCAATAATGGCTTTCTTTTGCTCGGCGTCTGACCACTGGCGCAAGAAGTCCTTGAGCGTGGCAAATTGTTTTTTGATGCACTGCTTAGTATAGTCAGTCAGTGATTCCGTAATCAGTTTGCCATCGGCGCCCAAGTACTGGACCCGCTCGGCAATCACTTTAACTTCAATGTTGTTGACGACATATTTGATGGCTGGGTCTTCAGTCGTTTCGCCGTTGCCGCTATCCGTTCCGGTGCCGCCGTCTCCTGATTCTGAACCATTACCCGTTGTAGAGATAGGATCGCTATCATCCTCGTCATCAGCCTCACTGGTATCGCCCGGCTTGGGCGCATAGACTTTGACCGGCTCACCGTCAAATGCCGGGTCAGCGAACAGCTCGGTAGCCTTTTTAAAGTCCATGATAGTGAACCAGAACTTATCGTAATCCTCGTCAATACGGGTGCCACGCCCGATGATTTGCTTAAATTCGGTCATCGACAGGATACGCTGATCCAGCACAACAAGCTTGCAGGTTTTGGCGTCGACCCCCGTGCTCATTAATTTGCTGGTCGTCGCAATGACCGGGTAGCGTGATTCTGGATTGATAAAGTTATCCAGCTCGGCTTTGCCTTCCTGTTCATCACCGGTAATGCGCATGACATATTTGCGATTCTCGCGCACGCGCTCAGGGTTTAGGTTTACCAAGGCTTGGCGCATGCGTTCTGCATGATCAATGTCATTGCAGAACACGATGGTCTTCTGAAATTCGCCGGTCTTTTGCAGATATTCCGTAATCTTCCAAGCCACCAAATAGGTCCGCTCATCAAAGACAATTTTGCGGTCAATGTCTTTCTGGTTGTAGATGCGATCTTCGATCAGATTGCCGTACTTGTCCTTTTGGTTTTTGTGGGGCCGCCATCCCTGCAAGTCCAGGTCAAAGTCAATACGGATGACCTTGTACGGAGCCAGGAAGCCATCTTCAATGCCTTGCTTGAGGGAGTAGGTATAGATCGGCTCGCCGAAATAATCGATGTTAGAAACTTCCTTGGTTTCTTTTGGCGTGGCAGTCAGGCCAACGTGTGTCGCCGAATTAAAATAGTCCAGGATTTCCCGCCATGAGGAATCGGCTTTTGCACTGCCACGATGACACTCGTCAATGACAACCAAATCAAAAAAATTGGGCGAGAACTGTTTGTAGATGTTTTTTTCGTCATCCGAGCCGGTGACCGCTTGGTAGAGCGACAAGTAAATTTCAAATGACTTGTTGACCTGGCGTTTGCTGATTTTGGTCATCGCCTGGCCGAACGGCTTGAAATCGTTGTTCTTCGTTTGGTCGACCAGAATGTTACGGTCTGCCAGAAACAAGATGCGCTTCTTCTGTTTGGATTTCCATAAGCGCCAGATGATTTGAAACGCGGTATAGGTCTTGCCCGTGCCCGTAGCCATCACTAATAAAATACGGTTTTGGCCTTTGGCTACGGCTTCGATTGTCCGGTTGATGGCGATGGTCTGATAATAACGCGGACTACGCCCTGTACCATCATCATAGTAAGGTGTGGTAACAAGTGGCTCAACACTCTGGCCGATGTTTTTCCACTGACAGTAGCGATGCCATAAGAAGTCGGGACTCGGGAATTTATCAAGGGATAATTCGGTTTCGGTCAGCTCGGAAAGGCCGGTTCGATCGTGGAATAGGAAACCATCACCATTGCTGGAAAATGCAAAGGGCACATCCAAAGCTTCTGCATAGAGCAAAGCCTGCTGCATGCCATCGCCCAGCTTATGTTTATTATCCTTCGCTTCAATGACAGCCAACGGCTGGTTTTTTTGCCGGTATAAAACATAGTCAGCACGGCGCTGTTCACCGCGTGTGTGCATGCGGCCACGAACAATAATGCGGCCCGCAGTAAAGCTCACTTCTTCACGAATCTGCGTTTGCAAATCCCAACCGGATTTCTGAACGGCTGGAGTGATGAACTTAGAGCAGATGTCTCGTTCGCTGAGCTGTTTTTTGTCCATAAAAGTCCGGCTGGTGTGTGAGAAATAGGCGGGTATTATAGCAAGGGCTTGGGCATCAGATTAACTATCTGGACCGAAAGTACCGTATTGTGTGCTCAGCATTGATTTAACTTGTAAGCTAATTGGAAGAGGTAATCACAAAGTTGATATTCGGCTTAGCTTTAAGAGGCGTTGAGAGGGTAAGTGTAAAGTGAATATATAAGTGTGATGCTTTAATAAGCATTATAAGTTAAATTAGCATAGCTCAAACTCAACAATTGATAGTCAATAACTGCTATGTTTAAAGCGGAATAATAAAAAAACAGGGAATAATAAAGAATATGAAAATAGCGTTTTTTGAAATACAAAATTTCCGAAAGCTAAAATCTTGTCGAATCGAGTTAGGAAATAAAGAAACCGTTTTTGTTGGAGCAAATAACAGTGGTAAAACTTCAGCTATGGACGCACTTATCCTTTTCTTAGAGAAGGATAGGAGAAAAGAGATTGCAACTACTGATTTTACCCTTTCAAACTGGCAAACCATTAACAGTATAGGAAAAACATGGGTAGACTGTGCTGAAGATGATCAGCTTGATCTAAGTATTGATCAATGGCGGCAAATTCTGCCGTCTGTCGATATATGGCTTGATGTGAAGGATTCTGAAATCCACTATGTAAGCCATCTTATTCCAACACTCTCTTGGTGCGGTGGTCTTATTGGGGTTCGTTTATGTTTTGAGCCAAGATTAAACCGAGATCAAAAACTAGAGGATCTATACAAAGAATTTTCTCAGGCATTTAAAGCAGCAAAATCTACAGTGACTGCTGCTAAGAGTGGAAGTAAGGAATCTAGTAAGGCTCCAAAATTGTGGCCACAGTCCTTGAGAGATTTTCTTGACGAAAAGCTCACTTCCACCTTTACAATGAACGCCTATCTTCTTGATCCAGCAAAATTGGTACAACCACAGAATGGTACAGCTCAACCTCAAGAACTTTCCAAAAACTCAATAGCTATTGGATCAGAGCCTTTTGATGGTTTATTCAAAATCGACATTATAAATGCCCAAAGGGGTTTCTCTGATCCAAAATCATCAGATAAGCCAAGTTCAAGCAGTCTTTCGGCTCAACTGCGTAGTTATTACGATAAGCACCTTAATCCATCGGAACTTCCAGGTCCTGAAGATATTGATGCTTTATCAGCAATAGATGGTGCTAGGGAAATATTTGACAGCAAGTTGAAATTAAGCTTTAGCTCAGCAATATTGGAGCTTGAGGAACTTGGCTATCCTGGATTTAGTAACCCAACAATCACTATTGTCAGCAAGGTAAATCCACTGGATGGCCTTAGCCACGATTCAGCAGTGCAATTCAATTTAATGAAATCAGAAGATGGAGAAAGTCCACTTGCTCTTCCCGAAAAGTATAATGGACTGGGATACCAGAATCTGATTTCTATGGTGTTTAAACTTATTCGCTTCAGAGACGAATGGATGCGAAAGGGCAAAGTGGGTAAGAGATTTGAAAATGAAGAATCAATTATTGAGCCTCTTCATCTTGTTCTGATTGAAGAACCCGAAGCCCATCTTCACGCTCAGGTTCAGCAAGTATTTATTAAGAAAGCCTACACCGTATTGAGAAACCACGAGCATCTCAAAGATAAAGAAAAGTTTACTACACAATTAATTGTCAGTACCCACTCTAGTCACATTGCGCATGAAATTGATTTTTCTTGTCTTCGATATTTTGGAAGAAAGCCAGCAATAACATCAAAGGATGTTCCTTGTGCTGCATTGATAAATCTTTCTGAGACTTTCGGTAATGAAGACGAAACAGCCAAGTTTGCATCTCGTTACTTGAAGACTACCCACTGTGATCTATTTTTTGCGGATGCAGTAATTCTAGTTGAAGGCCCGGCAGAAAGAATGCTTGTTCCGCATTTTATAAGAAGCAATTATCCAGTATTAGATTCACTTTATGTGACGGTGCTTGAAATTGGTGGTAGTCATGCTCATAGGCTCAAGCCATTAATTGAAAAACTTGGATTGATCACATTAGTTATTACAGATCTTGATTCGATTGAAAATCGAGTCTCTGAGCGACCTGGAAAGGTTCGACCGCAGCGTGGCAAAAAATATAAGACAGGTAATGATACTCTTAAAGATTGGCACCCTAATATTGAAAATCTTGATGAGATTTTAAATTGTTCTAGTAAAGTCACTGAGGATGGACTTATTCGCGTTGCTTATCAATACCCAATAATAGTCAATTATAATGAAAGAGAACCTGATACTGAGTGTATTCCCTATACCTTTGAAGATGCTTTGGCTCTCTCAAATATTGATTTATTGAGGGGAATGCCTAAAGCAACAGGTCTTTTGAAAAAGATATGTAACGCTCTCTTAAAAGACACTAGTCAAGGAGCTTGTAAAGAGATGTTTGAAGCTCTTAGTGGATCAGCTAAGAAAGCTGAAATGGCGTTGGATCTGCTTTATCTTCAAGAACCAGACTCTATAAAACCACCAAGATACATCGCAGAAGGGCTAGAGTGGCTTCAGAATAATTTGAGAGAAAAAATTCCTAGTTTATTAGCTACGGAAGAAGTTAGCGACGGAGTGGAGTAATAGATGACTGATGAACTTTCTATGGTAGATAAGGAAATTTATTCATGTTTAAACCTTGATGCCCCAAATAGTTTTTTTCTATTTGCAGGTGCTGGTTCTGGAAAGACACGATCTCTTGTTACTGTTCTTCAAAAGTTTCGAGATGAAAACATTCAAAGGCTTCGTATGAATGGCCAGAAAGTGGCTATTATTACTTATACAAATGCCGCATGTGATGAGATAAAGAGACGATTAGAGTTTGATTCAGCCTTTGTTGTTTCTACAATTCATAGTTTTTCTTGGGAGCTTATTAGAACTTTCCAAGATGACATAAAGGAGTGGATCAGAACTGATACTCAAACAGAATTAGGAGATTTATTCGAACAGAAAAAAAATGGTCGAGAAGGAACAAAAGCGGCTTTTGATCGTGAAATAAAGATAGCAGCAAAACAAAAAAAACTTTCAAGCTTAGATAAAATAAAGTTATTTACCTATAATCCGAATGGTTCGAATAGTGGTAGCGGCTCATTAAGCCATACAGAGGTTATAGAAATTGCATCTAATTTTTTAGATTGCCAGCCTCTCATGCAAAAAATTCTTATCAGAAAGTATCCGATTCTTCTTATAGATGAGAGTCAAGACACTAAAAAGGAACTCATTGAGGCATTCTTCAAAATTCAATCAATTCATTTTGATAAATTTTCTCTTGGTTTGTTTGGTGATACCATGCAACGTATCTATACAGACGGTAAGCTAGATTTAGGTTATAGCTTGCCTAAAGGCTGGGCAAAACCAGTAAAAAATGTTAACCACAGGTGTCCTAAACGAGTAATTACATTAATCAATAAAATTAGAGAAGATCAGCACCAAATGCCTGCGGATACGAATGAGGATGGTGTAGTTAGGCTTTTTGTTGTGAACTCTAATTTAGAAATTAACAAAACGGAAATTGAAAAAAAGATTGCCAGTCAAATGGCTGAAATTTCAATAGATGTCCAATGGGAATCTTTTAATGATGTAAAAGTGTTAATTCTTGAACATCTTATGGCAGCAAGAAGAGGTGGCTTTTTAGATTTCTTTCAACCTCTTTATAGTATGAATAAGGAATCAACTGGGCTGTTGGATGGAACAATGTCCGGTGTTTCTTTTTTTATTCAGCAGATTATTCCTCTAGTTAATGCCAAGAGATCCAACGATGAATTTGATCTGGCTAAGCTTCTTAAAAAATATTCTCCCTTACTTAGTAGAGATAAACTTCAAGAATGTGAAAAGCCGATTGAGCAAATAAAGAAAACTGGAGATACAATAGATGATCTGTTTTCCTTATGGGGAAAAGACTCAGACCCCGCCCTCATTGAAATTCTGAAAAAAATTTATCAATTAGGATTATTGATAATTCCAGATGTACTTCTGCCTATTGTTCAACGAACCCAAGAAGAATCATTCACTGAAGAAACAAGTGAAACTGAAGATAGGGATGCTGTAATTGATGCATGGGACTTAACGCTTCAGTGCCCATTTTCCCAAGTGATAGCCTATGCAGATTATATTTCAAATAACTCGCGTTTCGGAACTCATCAAGGAGTTAAGGGGCTAGAGTTTCCTCGCGTGATGGTGATTCTTGATGATGAAGAAGCTAGGGGCTTTCTTTTTAGTTATGAAAAGTTGCTTGGTGCAACTCCCCCTACTCAAAAAGATATAAATAATGCTACTGAAGGTAAGGACACGAGCATAGATAGAACTCGTCGTCTATTTTACGTAACTTGTAGTCGTGCAGAAAAGAGCCTAGCAATTGTGGCGTATACTAAAAATCCTGCGAAAATAAAAGAATATGCAGTTATTCAAGGATGGTTTGCAGAAGAAGAGATAATTGATATGTGAATTAGCGCCCAATATTTTCCCTTTCAGCTTCCAATTTTTACCAAGTTATCAATAAATGTTTAATTAAGATAATGTGATAAAAATTATTGCCTGCCAGTTCTAAGGGCGCCTATCTATTGGCAAACGTTCGGCACCGATTAACAAGCGTGAAATCAAAATCTAACTTACGGATCTGCATTTTTAAATCCCAAGTTGAACTCTGAACGACTGGAGTGATGAACTTAGAGTAGATATCTCGTTCGCTGAGCTGTTTTTTGTCCATAAAAGGTGTGGCTTGTGTGTAAGAAATATGTGCACGAAGCGGGGGTTATCATCAAAATCAGTGGTAACTTTAATCCCTTGATACTAAGCCGCTTTAGTTTAGATTGGTATGCGCAGTTATTATCTAATTAAGTCATGAAAAAACATCAAAACTTCAGGATGTCTGTAAAATAATAATAAAACTGCAATAAGGAAAGGAGTCAAACTAAGCCATCTAAGTCTTTCTAAATCCCTGCCAATGGATTTTGATCTCTCAATTAAGTTATTTCTTTTATCATTAACAAACTGCGCTGCATTTTCTTCTCTGTTTTCAAACCTTTCGAAAACTTCATTTAATATCAATTTAATGTCTTTTAACCGATCTAGATGTTGCTTAATTAGACGCCACATAAAGACAGATATCAAAAAAACAGAGAAATTTATTACTAAGCTATTAATTAATTCATTTTCCTTAATCAAAGCGGCTATAGTTGCGATTGATATAGGGATCGCAAAACCTTTGTTTAAGACATCATTTAAAGTGCCTTCTATTTTTCCCGCGAATTCCTCATGTTTTTCTATGACCTCTTTTTTGAAATCTTTTAATGAAAATCCATTAATATAAGTTTCATAATTATCCAGATAAAGTTGCTTAAAGACTCCAAACTCAGATAGGATGTCGCCAAGACGTTGACTTACAGCGGGTCGTTTGGAAAGAAGTTCTTCCAATGCATTACGAACGACCGCAAGCCTCTCATAGCAGTGTAAATCTTCGCTCGCTAGCATTTCCTCAAAAGATTCTAGACCATTAAGATCCTGTAGCTGATCAACAGTAAAACGTGATTCTATTAAATGCTTTTTAAAACCCTTACTCTCTTTATCTTCAGTTAAGAGAACGAAGAGGTAAGAATCTTTTTTTTCTTCAGTATGAGGTAACGCTTGTTTTAAAAAAACGATCCATCGACATACTTGTTTCAATTGTCGAAGTTTTTCAGGTTCATTAATTTCACTAGTTAAATAATCATTTTCGATTAAATAAAACGCATCAGGTAACAGTCCTTTTTTTACACCAGTATGGTTTGATATTAAATCCGACACATTTGAAAAAAACCGTTTAAACCCACCTATAAATGGTAAATTCAATGTAAATCTTAATTTTGAATTATTTTGAATTTCTGGTAGAGGCAAGCTTTGGGCATTTTCATTACAACTAAATAGCTCTAAAATGTCATCTTTTTGCTGATAAACATTATTGATAAGCGATCTTACCTCTTCGTTATACAATATCTCGCAATTTACAGAAGAGTTGCCGTTAAAATCAGGCTTACCACATAGCCTGTATAGTTTAACAACATCGCTTAATAATGATTGGTTATCCATTTATATCAGCTATTATATTACTTAGCTCATTTATCAGTTTTTGGGGTAGGTTGTTTATAGTTAAAGATTTTTCGTCAACATCAAAAACAATTTCAGCTTGTGATGATGGGGTTCCCAAAATATTTTTATCAAAAGACAAGTCCCAAGCAGCAGCTTTATAAGAAACACGCTTATATTTCTTTAACGCAGCTATATTTGGAACAAACTCTTGGCTAATTCTAAATTCTTCAGAGTTTGCTCTCTCAATAAAGCTACTGTGAAATTCAATAGGCAAGTAGGCGTTAAGCTTTGCTGCAATTTCCTCTAACATAACGCTTTTTGGATGTCTTTCCTTAAGAAAATCATGGATCTCAGCTCTAATAGATTTCTTGTCTACTATATCAGCCTCAGAACAGATTGACTCAATTAAGTGAAAGACATTATCAGTTGCTAGATTTGAAGGGATCAAATCAGTGCATCCCAATGCTTTAGTAAAATATCCTGTAATATCCTTTTTTTGATCTCCTTTAAGAAAACTTAAATAAGCTTCTTCTGCCTTTTCAAGGCGATTTAAATCGATACGAGCGGCTTGGTGAAGCTTATCCAAATCTATTTGATGCACATCAGTCAAGTCCATATTTGAATTAAAGGTCAGCCCACCTTTATCCTTAATCATAACAACTGAGTAATATGGTCCATTACAAGTGACATAATGAGCGAATACGAGATATCCACCAGTTGCAAAATTTTCCTTTTCGATCTCGATCTTGAGTCTATTTACTGTTTTGCATGATAATTCTATAAATACTTCTTTTGAATAATCGTCTTTATGTATTTCTTTGACCCATGATTGAAATGGATGATTATCAACATCTGTATCAAATGAACCGAATGTTTTCCCTGTTTTATAAATTTTTAAAATAGATTCTATTAGTGTTATGACTTTTTGGTTTTCTGGATCAAAAATATCATCCCGATACTGAACTATTGCTTCAACTTGCGGTTTACCACTTTCTTGCTTTTCTTTAATAATCTTATGGGCAATTGCATTGATGATTTCCATTTAGTAAAGCCTTCGTATATTTTGTAGCAAATTAAAAATTTGATCGCATAGTAGCCATATTCTTTATATTAATCTAGGAACTCTACCAAAAAGAAGACTTTACCCACACTTAGCAATGTAGCAGCTTGTACGTGAGTAGCGCCAGAATTAGCTAACCAAAAGTAAACATCCCCATTGGGGTACTATTGCGATCGGCATAGAGGGAGAAAGCCAGTTGTCTCTTGTCTAACGATATAAATATTAGCTTTAGATTTGGCTCAAAACAGATTTTAAATAGAAATTTACTGGCTTCGAGAAGTGTCAAACTTTTATCGTGCCATAAAGCAATGCCCTTTAATACGCCTGCACACCAAATTTCAACAATAATCTGGGAAGAATATCATCAAGATTGAGCACTTCTTGGTCAGTCAATTCAATCAAGTTGAAGTTGTATTTCTGATAAATCGCGAGCTTTTCTTTTTTTCTGGCCAGGTATTTTTCATCGTTCTCGAAACCCCAAAACTCTATGTAGACTTTGCCGGTGGGGATATAAAAATCGCAGTACATTTCTTCTTCAATAGGCAGCTTTCGCTCATAGGCATGAACGATTTCGGCCATGTAAAGCCAGTTATCGATCAGCATTTCCGCTTTCGAGCGGACAAAATGACCATCGGTCGCACGATGGGTGGCTTCAAATTTATGCCGGAAGCTATCCATTTTGTCATTATCGGTTTTAGGCTTGTCGACACCTTTCATGTTGTCGACGCTATCTTTGAGCGCCTGGATTTTGAGGATTTTTTCCGGCCAGCGAGCATAAGGAATCCCTGAGCGACTATCCTCACCCTGTTCGGCTCCCATTTTTTTGCCTTGATCAGTGACTAGCCAGCCTTTCAGCCCTTTTTTGATCCAGCCCAGCTCGGAAAGGATGTAGTTGATCTTAGTAGCGGAAACATCAAAATGCTGGCCTAAGGCCGTTGCCGTCAATAATTTAGGGGCATCTGTTTTAGCAGGTTGAATATCGAAATCCTGAGGCCAAGCGACATACTGACCGTATTTCCCCGCCTGATAAATACCGCCCGCCTTAACGCCGGCATCGGTCAACATCCATTTGTCGTCTTTTCTCTCTATCAACCCTTGATTGCTGAACTGAGTAAACAGCTGATCCTGGGAAATGCCGCGCAATTTCGCTAATTGGGTGGTCGAAAGTCTTTTTTCTTCTGTCATAACGCTCAGCCTGAGGAATAATTGGACAAGTTTAGCTGTTAAGCTTTAAAAATTAAATATGAGGTGTGCCTGAATCACTTGCGTCTTGCTGCCTGCAAATCAATGAACTTCTCTTTATGAGCACATGAAAACTCCGCTGCCTTGCGGTAATTCGAGCAGCCCCAGAATTGGCCATAAGGTCCCTTGCGCAAACTTAAGGCACCGCCACATTGCGGACAAATAGGTTCTACAAAATCACAGCGCGGATTTTCGCAGACCCTGAATTGACCTTTATGTTGTAAGCCGCTCCCGCACCATTGGCAGGCGTGTTGCGTATGATCGCAAAGCGGATACTGGCTACAACCAAAAAAGCTACCGTATCGGCTGTCTCTGGGCACCATGTAGCCGATCTGACAGCGGCTGCACGGGATGCTCGCTAGCTGGTCCTGAAAGCCTTCGCCTGTGAATTCATCAGTCAGGATAGGATAGCGCTTGTTTATCAGCTCTCTGACAAACTGCGATGGATTGTTGCCGTTGGTAATTAAATATACATGATGCCTGGCTCGTGTTAGTGCGACATAAAACAGGCGCCGCTCTTCGGCATATTCATACGCTTCGGCTCTCGGCAGTAGTAACTCCAGCAATGGATGAGTCGCTTTTTCAGACGGAAAGCCATGTTTACCTTTTTCCAGACCGAGTACCACCACATAATCGGCTTCCTTTCCCTTCGAGGCATGCACGCTCATGAACTGGATGTTAAGCTGTGGATACTGGCGTTTTAAAGCCGCCATATCGGGTTTCTTAAAATGAAACCGAGCCAGCAGCAAGACGCTGACTGCCTGGGTCGACTTAGCACTGATCGCCGATAAGGCGGCATGAATACCGATGGAGTCCTGGCCGGTTTTAATCAGTGATACTGCGATATCGTCAACATGACGATGGCTACTGATCTGTTTTTTGATTTGGCTAGCATTCTGCGTGACGAAACGCGAGGCGACATCGCCAATTTTGTTGTTAAACCGAAAGGTCTTGTCCAAGATGCTGGTCGCGGTAGAGCCAAAATGCGCTTCAAAATCTTTGGTCAGCGATACGTCGCTACCAGAAAAACGATAAATCGACTGCCAGTCATCACCGACGCAAAACAGGCTGCTTTCGGGTTGCTGGGCCATCAAGGCTTTAAGCAAACGTGCCCGGCTGGCGGAAATATCCTGAAACTCATCCACCAGTAGATAAAGGTAAGGTGAGCGATAGCGGCCCGATTCGACGTATTCAATGGCCCGACCGATCATATCCTCGAAATCGATGCTGGCCGTATCGCGTAGCTGCTGCCGGTAAGCGTCGTAGATCGGTTCGAATAAATAGGCGGCGGCCAACATGCGCTCATGGTCTTCATGCCCTTTGGCCCGTTCGACAAGATCTTTGACATCGAGATAAGCGGATTTAAATAACGTCAGAATATCCGCCATCAATTTGCTGAATTCTGATACTCGGCCCAATTGATTAAGATTGTTGAGCAGTTCGTTTGCAGGGGCAGGGTTGAACTGTACGCCGGCAGCCAACAACTTTTCGCTTAAAACGTCAGTGAGCCGTCCTTGCTGTTTTAGATAGCTGTAGGTTTCGACCAGGGGCGTTTGGTATTTTTGGTGTAAGGCCCGCTTCCAGGCCATGCCTTCAAGATAACGCCGCTGATCAATAAACGGTGGAGTTTGATTTTGTTCATTGATGGCAAAGTGTTCAATATAAATGCCATAATCAGGGAGATAGAAATCGGGTTGGTAGATCTTATAGTCCGGTCCCGATGTGTTGACCTGATAATTGGCTTCATATTGATAGGCTATGCCTTGCCGGTATAGAAAGTTAGCAATCTCACATTCTTCATAACTTTTGACCAATTCGCCCTGTAAGGTGCGCAGATCGTTCTCCAGTATGTAAGCATTATAGGCGCCTAGACTTTTAAAATCGTATTGGCTCTTGTAGGGATGCGTAAAGCGGACAAAGTAGGTTACCAGACGGGATTTATATCGATCATCCTCAAGCAGTAATTGAATCTGCTTATCGACAAATCGAGTCCGTAGCTCGGCATCCTCGGCCATTTTGTCTATTAAAGGCACAACGCCTTCAACTTGAGCAATGATATGTTTACCGAGACTGTGAAAAGTTTTCACGGCCAGATTTTCGATGGCGAGCTTACTTTTGATACGCTCATCCATTTCTTCCGCTGCCTTACGGGCATACGCCAGCATTAAAATCTGATCCGGCCTGGCGAGACCGGCCTTAACCAAGTAGCCGGCCCGACCGATCATCGTGCTGGTCTTGCCGGTACCGGCGCCTGCCAGCACCAGATTGTGCTGCTCATCAATTACGCAGGCTCTGCGTTGATGTTCGGTCAGGGGATTGGTCTCAACCAGGTCAAAGAATGACCGATATTTGCTGATCTGCCGGTCAATAAATGCCTGATTTAAACTGTCGACCTGATGCTGCCCGCGCTCAAGGAGCGGAAGAATCTGCTGGTAGTCCTGTAAGGCTTCTGGTTTCAGATAACGATGCCAGTCTTTGCGTTTGAGTCCCAAGGCTAGGTGTTGATGGGTTGTCAGCCATTGATGGGCTGTGGTGTGTCGGATGTAACGATGATCAGAAAATAATAGCTTGGCTTCCTGACTAGCTTGATATAAAGCCGACTCAAACCACTGATAAAAACGCCTGATATAATCATGAATACGGCTATTGAGCTGAGATTGAAGCTGCTTGGATAACGCTTTGCTAACCCCGCCAAACCGGAGAATTTGCCCGTCTTCCAGATGAAGTGTCAGTACATCCCAAAACCAGCCCGAATTAATAATTACCCCAGAGGCAATGCTGAGGATATCGATTTGATTCTTGCTGTTGTTTGGAGCGACAAATACAAGGTTATCATTGCTCAGCTCGAAAGAATGATACCGGCTGTTTGAAGCAAGGAGCCGTGCCCAAAGATTGATCCGGTATGTTAGTGTGTCAGCAGGTTTACTGGTGCTGGGCATATGTCCTTATCGCTTGGTTTAGCAAAAATATTGAAGTACACGCTCTGCCTGACCAAGCATGCAATCAGCTTGTTTGCCCTGGAAATGTTCTGCATAGAGGCTGATTGTATACTGCAAGAGGCGGGAATATAAAATCGAAGTTCTGGCATGTCAATCAGTGTCGAGTGTTTACCCTAAATAACGTTAAAAATCGGCCAATCATAATCTATATGCTCTTGTTTGAGTTAATAGCTTTTTCAATACCTTTTCACGAGATATAAACAGATAGGTCGATTAAACCTACATGCGAGAAAGATGAAGGGGCGGATGTGGAGATACTTTATCTCTTCGGCGAGATCTTCCATCAAAAAGCAGGGTAGCTGATTCTTTTCAAAAGACTATCGAGGGCATTTCCGCTACTTTCATAGCATCAGGCTAAGCATGTATGAATGAAATATTTGCTGTAGTTCGTGCGAGATAAGAATTACAACAAATATTTCATTCAAGTCTCTATTTGTGCGCCGTTGAGAAACCTTTGGAATTACTTTTAACGTTAGACTTATGTGAAAACATTTAGGGCTATTCACGTAATTTTTCAAACCTAAATGTGGTTTTCTATAGATAAAAATACATTAAAAAACAAACACTTGCAATAAACAAAAAAGTATTTTAGGCTTAGGGGAAACACGATCAATACAAACCAGAATCAACAATAGAGCTTAACAATGACAATTTTTAGTATAGCGCCCGTCAGTGAGCGACCAGAAGAAACACTCGTCGATTGGTCGGTCAGAGAAGTGCTGATCAATTCAGAAACTGAAAAAACACACCACCTTGTTGGCTATATTCCTTTTGATTGCTACGGTCGCGTAACATCAAAAATTCAAGCCTTTGACCGATCCAGAATGTTGGTAAAAACCAAAAGCGGTCGCATTTATTATTTGCATGGCGCTCCGGGCTCTCATCCAGATGCGGAATACGTCTGGCGAAGGTGGACAGCGATTAACGATGCGCAAGATGAAATCGATGTCACTAATCACTATTGGCACTCAAATCAAAATACATGACAGAAGATCTTGAAGAGAAGTTATATCGAGACTATCCAACGCTATATCGCAATCGTCAGCAAACCTTGATGATAGAGGGAGTCGCGTGCGGCGATGGCTGGTGTAGGCTCATTGATACGATGTCATTTTTACTGAGCAAACATGACCAAAAAATACGTGCGGAGCAGGTAAAAGAGAAATTGGGAGCGCTAAACTTTTATGTTCAGTTTGGTGACAAATATTCAACAGGCATAACAATGCTGGCATATACAATTTCGCAAGTGACTTGCGAAATTTGTGGAGCTCCTGGTGTACGGTATGAGCACAAGGGCTGGCTGACTACAAGATGCGCATGTCATAGGCCAAGCCATGAAATCAAAGAAATTGATGTGGATTGTTCATCAGTTGATGATTTGGAGCTCGGCTTCGGCTGGGCGCTTTTAGTAAAAATTCTGCTTGAGTCTGCGAAGTGGCATACAGAACACAATGCTATGCCTGCGGCAACCATCAATGTAAAAAAAGTTGATGGTCAGCTGCTTGTTGAGTTCGTCGGCGGCAACGAAATGACACGTGGCATGATTGATTTCATAAACCACTATGCCCAGCGGATAGATGAACATTCAGGGCAGCCAGCTGAATGAAAAATTTACTGAAGTTCGCATCAAGCAAGAACTTCAGTAAATTTTTCATTCAAAACTGCTTGTGATAACAGAATAATGCCGACAGAAACATACAATTATAATGGAGTTATTGCTCGGGTAAGCGATGATGCGGGTGTTGCTTATGTCTTTGCTAAAGATCTGAATGAACAGTTCATTTTTAGTTATAACAAAATTTCAGGATATGTCGGCGAATCAGCAAAAGAGATGCATTTAAAGCCCGGAAGACAAGACAACTTCTCGATGAAGGACGGCGTCGTGCAATCAGTTGAGCTGCTCTGATGCTTGTATGTGCTTATTCTAAAGCCTGAACACGTTTGGGCATAGAGTGACGAGTATTATTGTCTAGTTAACACACCGATTATTGTTGATCTGTAATGCCGCGATTATTTTGTTTTACAGGCATATCAATTTTTTTTCATCAAAACAAGATGAGAGCCCGCTGGGCGTCGGATAACCCCGTGCATTGCACACTATTCTTACGCCAGAAATTTCATAATTGGCTGACTTATGAATATGTCCATGACACCATAAGGTTATTTTGCCAGCATTCTTTTTTATAAATTGTGTCAAGTCTGAACCGTAAGCTGTATTGTCAGTCGATCGCAAAGTCGGTGCATGGTGTGTCACGACAACAGTTTTTCTATCATAAGGTTGATCGAGTTGCTGTTGTAGCCATTGCAATGACTGCTTGTGCAGTAGATACGCAACCGTGGGCGAAAAATATTCGGGATCGAATCCGCATAGCGAATCAAGCTGCATCAACTGTAGCGCTTCTTCTTTGTTTTGATTATTTGACCACCAGGGTCTGCAATAGATGTACTTGTAATCATTCATGGTCGACCAGGCTCGATTAATTTCTTCAGCCGAATAGTTATCAAAATCGGTCCATAAAGTGCAGCCTAAGAATCTGATGCCATTGATTATGACCGACTCACTCTCTAAATAATGAATGTTAAGTTCTCTAGCTTTACGGCGTAATTCGTCAATAGTCGCTAGATCACTGTCATAGTGCTCATGATTGCCGGCCACATAGACAATTTCTTGTTGTTTGAAGCGATGCCTTGCCCACTCAAGGCCATTGACCCACTCGCCTATATCGCCTGCCAGCACAATGACATCCGCGTCACTGGGATAATCAAAGCGTAAAGATTCATAGTCAAAAGTCGGATCAAATCTGCGACTTGCTACCTCGGTATGTATATCTGAAGCGACAAATATTTTCATGATTTACATCACTGTCAATGGCCAATAATTTTGAGCCAGTTTCGGCCATTAAAATTGAGCCACTTTTTCCGGTTAATATGAGTTGTTTAGCTTCGCTTTCAGCCGATAACTTTCCCCTCCGAGCATAAAGATATGTGAATGATGGATGATGCGGTCGACGATAGGCACGGCCACATTGTCGTCAAAGAAGAACTCGCCCCAGTCCGTGAACGCCTTGTTGGTGGTCAGGATGATCGACCGGTATTCATACAGCGCGTTGATGAGCTGAAACAGGTTGTGCATGCCCTGCTTGTTCATCGGCAGATAGCCCAGCTCGTCGATGA